>JANQIT010000080.1 GCA_028282025.1 Hwanghaeella sp.
ACGCCGCGACCATGCGCCGGCCCAACGGCGATAAGCTGCTGGAAGGTGTGGGCGGCGGCGAACCCACGGCGGGTGTGGGCGGTTTCAAGACCAAGCTGCACGGCAGCGACACCTGCCATCTGGATGTCGTTGACCGTCACGGCAACATGGTCTCGGTCACGCCGAGCGGCGGTTGGCTGCAATCCTCGCCGACCATTCCGGCGTTGGGCTTCTGCCTGGGCAGCCGGGGCCAGATGTCCTGGCTGGACGAGGACTCGCCGTCAGCCGTCGGACCGGGCCGCCGTCCGCGCACGACCCTGACGCCCTCCTTCGCGCTGAAGGACGGCAAGCCCTATATGGCCTTTGGCACGCCGGGCGGCGATCAGCAGGATCAGTGGCAGTTGATCATGCTGCTGCGCCACGTCCATCACGGCATGAATATTCAGGAAGCCATCGACGCGCCGTCCTTCCATTCGGAGCATTTCGCCTCCTCCTTCTTCCCGCGCCATGCGAACCGCGGCCGCCTTGTCACGGAAGGCCGTTTTTCCAAGGAAACGCTGGACGGCTTGCAGAAGAAGGGCCACGAACTTGCGGTCGGCGAGGATTGGTCGGAAGGCCGGTTGTCCGCTGCGAGTTGGGAAGACGGCGTCATCAAGACGGGCGCCAACCCGCGCGGCATGCAGGGTTATGCGGTCGGCCGCTAACCGGATCCGTTCGCCCCGAACGCCACGATGATAGCGGCGTTCGGAGCGGACACGCCGGAAGAAAGACGGCTCTCCGTCGGCATCGCCTGTGCGCTGCTCAACAACCTGATCGTCGGCGTCGCCGTCGGCATGTTTCTGCCGTTGCTGCCGCTGCGCCTGGATATGATGGGTGAAACGCCGGGCTCCATCGGTTTCCACGCGATGGCAAGCTCCGCCGGCGTGCTGGTAATCGCCCCCTTCATCAGCGGGCTTATCGCCCGGCACGGCGCACCGGCCATCGTGGCCGGCGCCAGCATCGTCTCCGCCCTTCCCCTGTCCCTCATGATGGCGGCGCCGGACTATTGGGTCTGGTTCATCGCACGCCTGGCGGTCGGCGTCGGTTTCGCCGCCCATTGGGTCGGCACCGAAGCATGGCTGAACCAGGCCGCTCCCAACCGCCTCCGCAGCCGCATCCTGTCCATCTATGTGATCTCTCTGATCGGGGGGTTGGCGATGGGAACGCCGGTGCTGACCCTGCTGGATATCGCGGGCGGCGCGCCGTTCCTGATGATCGCCGCGGCATTGCTGGCGGCGATCCTGCCGATCCTGTTCGCATGGCGCAGCAGCCCGTCTTTTCAGCCGTCGGGCCATATGGCGTCGCTACGCATGCTGAAAATCGCCCCGGTCCTGATGGCGGTCGGTCTGCTGGCGGGCATCACCGACGGTTCCGCCTTCGCCCTGCTGCCGCTGTTCGCGGTTAAGGCGGGCCTGATGGAGGATACGGCCGTTCTGGTGATGACGGCCTTCCTGGTCGGTGCGGTCGCCGCGCAAATCCCCATCGGCATGCTTGCCGACCGGATCAGCCGACGGCGGATGCTGCTTCTGCTGGCGGGCGGCGGCGCGGGGTTGGCCGCTGTTCTGCTGCCCGCAATGGATGGCGGCCTTGGAACCTGGATCGTCAGCGGCCTCTTCGGCGCCTGCGTTATCGGGCTCTACGCCGTCGCCCTGGGAGTCATCGGCGAGCGGTTCCGCGGCGGCGACATGGCGGCGGCCAACGCGGTCTTCGTTCTGTGTTTCGAGTTCGGGGCCCTGTCGGGCGCGCCGCTGTCCGGGGCGGTCATGGACGGGCTGGGTCCCGTCGGACTGCCGATTGTGATGGGCGGCGCAAGCGCCCTGGTGCTGCTCGGCGTGCTGGTTCGCGGCGGCGGCTGGAAGCGGGAGCACGGCCCCGGCTAAGCTAAACCCCAAGCACCTCGGCGCAATAATCGACGAAAACCCGGACCTTGGTGGACAGGTTCCGGGTATGCGGGAAGACTGCGAAGACGCCGACGGGCTCCAGTTCGTACTCTTCCAAAACAGGCTCCAACGCCCCCTGCTCCATCGCAGGGCCGCAGATGAACTGGGGCAGCCAGGTGACGCCCTGCCCCTGCATTGCCGCATGCGCCAGCATTTCGCCATTGTTGGCGGTGAGGTTCCCGGCGACGGCGACATCGACCTGCTGGCCGCCGCGCTCCCGGAACCGCCATGACCGCCCGCCGGACAGATAGGCGTAGGTCAGGCAATTGTGCGCGGCAAGATCCTGCGGTGTCGCCGGCCTGCCGTACTGTTCCCAATAGGCGGGCGCGGCGCTGACGATCCGGCGATAGGCGGTCAGCTTCCGCGCGATCAGGCTGGTATCCGCCAGAACGCCGATCCGGATCGCCACATCGACCCCCTCATCGATCAGATCGATCCGCCGGTCGATCAGCGTGACATCCACCTTCAAATCCGGATAACGCGCCATGAAGCCCGGCAGGATCGGCGCCAGATGCTCAATCCCGTAACTCAACGGCGCGTTGACCCGCAGAACCCCGCGCGGCGAGTCCTGCAATTGAGTGACGGCCAGGCGCGCTTCCTCAACCTCTTCCGCCACCCGCCGGACGCGCTCGTAGAAGATCTCGCCCGCTTCCGTCAGGCTCATGCGGCGGGTCGTGCGGTTGAGCAGGCGAATGCCGAGCGAATCCTCCAGCCGGTTGATTTGCTTGCTGACGGCGGATTTGGATTCGCCCAATAGTTCCGCCGCGCCGGTGAAACTCTCCGCCTCCACTACCTTGGCGAAGACGATGTAGGCATTGACGTCATCCATGGTATGGCTCCTTGCACTGTCCACTAATGGAAACAATTTAATTCCGGTTCCGTCAATTGTTCTCAATTTCAATTAAACAATATCTGCATCGGAACAACCAAAGCCCTACGCGCCTCATCGCTTTTGGGCGCGCGCCCTCCAGGAAAGGACACTCCGATGACCAAGGTTCTTGTTCTCTACTATTCCAGCTATGGCCATATCGAGACGCTGGCGAACGCCGTTGCGGAAGGCGCGGGATCGCTGGACGGCGTCGAAGTGACGGTGAAACGCGTGCCCGAACTGATGTCGCCGGAAAAGGCGGAGCAGGTCGGCGTGAAGCTGGATCAGGCCGCCCCCATCGCCGAACCGGCGGAACTTGAGAATTACGATGCGATCATCTTCGGCACACCGACCCGCTTCGGAAACATGGCGGCCCAGATGCGGAACTTCCTGGATCAGACAGGCGGCCTTTGGTTCAACGGCAAGCTGATCGGCAAGGTCGGCAGCGTCTTCACCTCCACCGGCACCGGCGGCGGCAACGAATCGACCATCCTCTCTTTCTGGCCGACCCTGGCGCACCACGGCATGGTGATTGTGGGCCTGCCCTATTCGGCCCAAGAACTCACCGACATCAGCGCCGTGCGCGGCGGCTCCCCCTATGGGGCGGCCACCATCGCCGGTGCCGACGGATCGCGGCAGCCGACGGCCAGCGAGTTGAGCCTCGCCAGACAGCAGGGCGCGCACGTGGCAGGCGTCGCCAAGAAACTGACGGCCTAAAGCTGGCCATCCGCGGCGTCAGAACGATAGTCATTCCCAAACGCGAAACAGGAAGGAACCCACCATGGGACTCTTGGTAGACGGCAAGTGGGTCGACCAATGGTACGACACCAAATCCAGCGGCGGCCGGTTCGTTCGCAAGGAGGCGGCCTTTCGGAACTGGATCACCGCGGACGGCTCCGCGGGCCCCTCCGGCGGCGGCGGTTTCAAGGCGGAACCGGGCCGGTATCACCTCTATATCTCCCTGGCCTGTCCCTGGGCGCACCGGACGCTGATCTTCCGGGCGTTGAAAGGGCTGGAACAGATGATCGGCGTCTCCGTCGTCAGCCCCTACATGCACGATCAGGGCTGGACCTTCCAAAACGACTTCGCCGACGTGGTCGGGGACCCGCTGCACGGCGCGGAATTCGCCCACCAGATCTATACAACAGCCGATCCGTCCTATACCGGGCGGGTGACCGTGCCGATCCTGTGGGACAAGCAGACCGGCACCATCATCAGCACAAATCGCGTACCAGAGCTGAAATC
>JANQIT010000132.1 GCA_028282025.1 Hwanghaeella sp.
GGGCAGTTGCAGACCGCCAAAGATCTCGTCTGTGTGGGCGGCGGCAAAACCGGCTTCGTGGAAAGCGTGGACGGCCTCGCCGATCTCCGGCGGCAGAACGACCTTTCCCGCGGCAAGGCGGGGTTCGTTCGCGTCACCAAGCCGGTAGTGATTCCGGAACTTTTCCGTTGCGAGGATACGGGCCGCTTCCAAGATGGTGGCGTAGGTGTCGCGGTCCTGCCCGTCGAACCGGGGCAGGGCCGTCAAACTCTCCGCATCGGCGAGGTCGAACAGTTGAAATGCCAGATCTGCAGGGTCGATCAAGCGGTCAAACATGGAACGGCAGGAAACGGATCATACGGAAGGCATCCCGGTCAGGTTCGGACCGCGCCATTCTTGCCATTCGTGAAGAAAGTACAATCGGATCGTGACGCACCGCCTTCCTAACCGGAAAGTTGGAGACGGCGTCTCAGTGGGTCAGAATGAAGGCAAACCGCTTTAGTGACTGATCCGCTGGTCTTCGGGATGCATGTGCATCAGTTGTTCGAGGGTGCCTTCCCAGCCGTGCTCGCAGCATACCGAAACCGCTGCGTCAAAACCGAGTTCGTTGATCAGGCTGATCGCCATTTCGCGCTGATAAGAGTAATTGTTTTCGCTTTCGCGTGCATGCGCCAACATGTTGGGTTCTCCAAGACGGATAGGCCTGACGTAAGCTGTATCCGCTGCTGTGCGGCCTTAAGGTTCCCTCCTGCAAAACCCGCGGGCCTATTCCATCCGAATCTACGCAACCCTCGTGCCAGATAGTGTCTTCCAAAGCGTGGGTGTTTCGACGATCACCCCTCTTATGCATAGGAATAGCTATGAAAATCTAACAAAGGATAAAGTGAGGTTCATCACAGGCAGGTTATCGGCCATTAATTGTATGAATAGCCGTTGACGGGGTGAGGGAAGCGTCAACATCCGTATGCATTACGACACGGAGGGGACCGCGCGTTTCGGGTGGAGAAGGGTTAACAATCTGTTAACTCAATACCGCTATGTCTGTTCGGTTATATAAGGCAGGCATTGATTATGGAGAGTGCCCGGATTCAATTCGACAGTCTTTGGGAAGAGCCGAAGACCGTGACCTCGGCGGGCGACATCGCCGTGGAAAGCATGCGTGAAATCTATCGCTATTGGGTCGGGCTGAAGCAACGCGCCGGTAGGCCGCGTTGCTGCGACTTCGACGTTCTCGACATACCCCGGCATCTGCTGCCGCACATCTATTATCTGGAGTACGTGCCCGATAAGGACGATTTCCTGCAGCGCGTGCTGGGAACTCAGATCGAACACAATACGGGCATACATATGACCGGCAGATTTGTGTCGGACGTGAATGCGATTACCGGCGCTAATTTGGTTCAGACACTCCGTTTCGTTCTGGAAACGGGTCAGCCCTGCTTGTCTCGGTGTCCTTACTACGGTCTCCACAGATATGGCAGGTCCGTCCACCGGATCGGTTTGCCGCTGTTCGAGGATGACCGCGTTCGGTTTGTGTTTGGTGTATCCGTGTTCGAGTTCGATCGCATGGGGTCGGTTGACGGGCACCGAGGCCTTACGTCATTCCATCGCACTTCCTAGCCGCATCTTACCCAGGTGTGGAGGCCAAGGCGGTCCGCTTTAATTCCGCATCGCCTGTGGCACTTATTACATTCTAGTTGGAGCGCCCCGCCGTTCGCGCCGGCAAGCGGCCGGCGCGAAGTGGACCGTCGGCAAATTTCGGCGACTGTTCCGTCCGGCGTATCGCCGCGGTCAAGGTGTCGGCAAAGGCGCGGACAGGGACCGCCGTATTGACCTTTCCCTGGTTCGTATTCACCCCGGATGCGCTGTTTACGCCGACCACCGCCAACCCCCCGTCGAATCTCAGCGAAATCGGCGCACCGGAATCGCCGTTAACGATGGTGCAGCTGTGGCTCATCAAATCGACGCCCGTGAAAAACGCCTTGATCGTACAACTGTCGTCCAGGGAAATGGCGTGGGCCCTGTCCCTTGGATATCCTGCCAGGGCGAAGGTTCGCTGCTGATCGTGAAAGCGCGCCAACTGTCCGTTCTTCATGGCCAGAAAGCCCAGATAACCGACTGTCCTGCCAATCGGCTTGTCCAGGATGATGACAGCCCAATCGTTTGGATAATTGTCGGGATGCACCCACTTGGCCGGGTCGAAGCCGGGGGCGATGAACAGTTCCTTCGCTTTCGCGTGGGCTTGAAACTCGCCCCGCTGATATCCGGCGACGAAATGAACTTGGTCGGGGGTCGCCCAACGCGAAAGGTCCTGGCGATACAGACAATGTGCGGCGGTCACGACGACCTGATCGCCGACCAACGCCCCGGTGCAATGGGACCGGCTTCGGATTCCGGCCATGTTGACGCGCCCAATTGCGCTCCACGGATACAGGCTGGCGTCGACCACATCACGATGTTGCGTGTTGGCCGGCTCGCTGGCCGCGGCGGCGGTCACAGTCGATAGCAGGATGCAAAGTGCGGAGAAAAAACCGAGAAAGCCGGACCAGGATTGGATGGACGATAGTCGGTGCATTCGTTGTCGTAACACGCGGCACCGGAACGAACTACTCCAATGTCGGTGCTTCAATTGTCCTTGGGCGTAGCGCCAAAGGTTGTGAAACTGCCGACAAGTTTGGTCTTCGAAGATTGGCTGAGCACCGTTATATGAAGAATGAATCTGTCAATGCTCGCCCCGGTCGATGTCAGAGGCAGGATCAACCGGTCGTAGCACAAAAGACCGGCATTGTTCGGCACCTGGAAGGAGTTGCGCGACAAATGCGGTTGTCCCTGCTCGATGACCTTGTTGTAGATGGCGATGCCTGCGGACAAGTATTCCCCTTCATACAGTTCCTGAAAGGACTTGCCTGTCGGATCTCGTCCCGCGCGGGCGGCTATTTCCGACCCGGCGAGGCGGTAACGGAAGACGGGACCGCCATCGGACTGTTCGCGGGCGATCAGCGCCAATCGCGGCAGCAGGCGGGGGAAGGCCGTTGGGTCGAAACTGGCGCGAGGCGGCACGGCCCCATCCCGGCTGTTTGCGTGCCAGAACGTCAGAAGTTCCTGTTGATGGGGGTGCGGAGTGCGGTGTTGCTCATCCAGAGCTTTCACGTCCGTCTCGCCAGCGTTCATGTCGGTAGCCGACCCTCATGCAATACCACTGCACCCCAACATATTCAAAAACGCTTAACCTTCAACCGGTAGTTCTTCAATTTCGTAGGCGTGGGTCAAGCTGCGGTTCAGGACAGGATCTTCCAGTTCCATTTCGAACCGCGCCGCCGGGCGAATACCTCCGATGGCGGCGAAAGTGCCGCCGAAGATAGCACTGAATTCAGGCAAGTTGCCGCTGTTCTCGCCGCCTCTAACATCCGTGTCGTACTGCCTGATAAGTTCAATCGGGTGGATCATTTCCGTGACGCGCCCCTCTTGATACAAAGCCCGCTCACCGTCGATGACGGCATGGCTGCGGAGGATAAGCTGATCCCAGTGATCGGCGACATCGCTGTAGCGCCACAGGGATTTGCTGACCGGCTTGTCGCACATCTGCTTGGAGATGGTGACGCCGACCGCCTCTACCGCGCGCTCCGTATGATCCGATCCGACGCCGAACCAGAGCTCGCTCTCCAACCCATCAGCGCCGTCGGCGGCGCCGCGGAAGAAGATGAATTCCACCTCGCCGCTGGAGGCGTCGCCCGGTACTTGGATCGCCTCGGCCTGCGTAACACAGGTAGTCGAGCAGCGGTAGAAGACGGGCAGGGATTTCGGGCGTTTAATGCCCAGCTCCTCCAGTTCGACAATGTGCCGCTCCATGGCGTCGCGGTCGCGTCCGGTCCACCCGGCGACGATCAGATTCCTGATTTTGACGTCCTCGGTGCGTGAATGGCTGTCGGCGGGCAGCAAGGTGAAAAGCATGTGGGGCATTCCTTCCTCTGGTTTCATGGATCGCGGTCTGAATAGTCGTTGTTCCTGGCAAAGCTTCAAGCCGTCCGGCGCGAAATACCCTTTTGCCTCAGTCGGCCCTATTTCCGCCGCAATTGTCGGGCAGTTTCACGGCTCTTTTGGGCGGTGGTTTGTCGTCCCCGGGATGTTATAGTCGCGCCGCTTCCGGGTCAGGGAGCGTTCCAGCGACAAGGGAGAAGCCAGGATGGGCGTGGATTTTCAGGCGGTGCTTTTGACGGAGCAGGACGGCAAGGCGTCTGCGGCATTGACGAGCGTAAGCGAGGCGGATCTGCCCGAAGGGGAAGTTACCGTCGCCGTCGACTATTCGACCCTGAATTACAAAGACGGGATGGTCGTGAACGGCAATATCGGGCGTTTGGTGCGATCGTTCCCGCATATACCCGGTATCGATTTCGCGGGCACGGTCGAGGCGTCCTCCGATGACCGCTACAGCCCGGGCGACAAGGTCGTTCTGACCGGCTGGCGCGTCGGCGAAATGCACTGGGGCGGTTTTGCCCAGAAGGCCCGCGTGAAAGCGGACTGGCTGGTGCCTCTGCCCCAGGGATTGTCCACCAAACAGGCCATGGCCGTGGGAACGGCGGGCTTTACGGCGATGTTGTGCGTTCAAGCCCTGGAAGATCACGGTTTGACCCCCGATGCGGGCACGGTTCTGGTCACCGGCGCGGCCGGTGGGGTCGGCTCGGTCGCGGTCGCGATCCTGGCGGGCCTCGGCTATCGGGTGGCCGGCTCCACCGGGCGTCCGGAACAGGCGGACTATCTGAAGGGGCTCGGCGCCGCGCAGACCGTCGCGCGGGATGAACTTGCTGAAGCCTCCAGCCGTCCATTGGAAAAGGAACTCTGGTCCGGCTGTGTCGACACGGTTGCCGGCACCACCCTGGCGCGGGTGATGGGGCAGTTGCAGTACGGCGCTTCGGCGGCCTGTTGCGGCCTGGCCGGCGGTCCAAAACTGGAAACCACGGTGATGCCGTTGCTGCTGCGCGGCGTGAACCTGTTGGGTATCGACTCGGTCATGCAGCCCTACGACAACCGGCTGCGGGCTTGGAACCGCTTGGTCGAGGTGCTGCCGATGGACAAATTGGAAGCCATGGTGGAGACCTGCGGCCTTGGCGACGTGCCTGCAAAGGCCAAGGAGATTCTCGCCGGTCAGGTGCGCGGACGTCTGGTGATCGACGTTAATGCGTAACCCTTTTCTTCTTGCCGTGGGGGTGTTGCTGATGACCGGACCGGCGCTGGCCGCGCCGGATTCGGACAATCGCAGCACCCTTAGTTTCACCCTGGAGAACGACCTGTTTGCCGGAACGGACCGTGACTATACGAACGGCGTTCTGTTTCAATATATCGGGGCGAAGAACGATTTGCCGGACTGGGCCCGCTGGTCGCGTGACCGTTTGGGGTGGTTGACGGACGCCAAGGATTGGCATGTCAGCTACGGGTTGGGCCAAAACATGTATACCCCGCAGGATATCGGCCTGCGCAACCCGCCGCCGGATGACAGGCCCTATGCCGGGTTTCTGTACGGCTCCGCCGGTCTGATCGCCAATTCGGGCGACCAGCTCGATATTCTCCAGGTCGATGTCGGCGTCGTCGGCGAACCGTCCTTGGCGGAAGAAGCGCAGAAGTTCGTTCATTCCGTGATTGGCAGTCAGAACCCGGAAGGCTGGGACACTCAGTTGGAAAACGAGGTCGCCTTTCGCCTTCTATACGAAAGAACCTGGAAGGCGGGCCGTAAATTGCCGGTCGATCTGTTCGACCTGGAAGTCGACTTCACGCCCCATGTAGGCGGGGCGCTGGGCACCGTGGAAACCTATCTGGCGGCCGGCTTCGGCGCCAGGATCGGGCAGGATCTGGGGGACGATTTCGGGCCGCCCAGGGTCCGGCCGGCGCTTAGCGGGCCAGGATTTTTCGAAGACCAGGACGGATTCTCCTGGTATCTGTTCGGCGGTCTGCAAGCCCGCGCCGTCGGCCGCGATCTGTTCATCGAAGGCAATACATTCCGCGACAGTCCCGGGCTGGATGTCCGGCGCATACAGGGTGACCTTCAGGCCGGTGTGGCGGTTCAGGTCTTCCGGACGGAGATCGCCTTCACCTATGTGGTCCGGTCGCCGCAATATATCGGGCAGGAGCATTTCGCCCGCTTCGGCTCTCTGAATTTCCGTTTCAGGCTTTAGAGACAAACCGCAACGCTTTGAATTTTCGACGGAATCGTCCTAGCGTAAGCGATTATTTTAACGCTAAAGGCTGAAAAGTGTATCTCGGGTTCCACTTTCGTCGGCTGCTGTGCGTCGCCCTTATGGGCGCCGCGGTCGGGGCGGCCGGGTCCTTCATGCCGCCTCCGGCCTTTTCGCAGACCGTGGAGAACGGCGAGAGTCAGATCCGCCGGTTCTACCTGCCCCGGGCGCGCGACGGGGATGTCTCCGCGCAGTACTTCCTGGGGCACATCTATCAGAACGGGATCGGGGTCCGCATCGACAAAGCGGAAGCGGCGGCGTGGTTCTCCCGCGCGGCCTCCGGCGGCCACGGGCCGGCGCAGTATCGTCTGGCGGTGATGCTGCAGATCGGCGATGGCGTTGAACGGGACCCGGCGCGGGCGCTGGACCTTTACCGGCAGGCGGCGTCCGCCGGTCTTTTGGAGGCGCAGTTCAATCTGGCTCAGATGATTGAACGTGGGGACGGCACGGAAGCCGCGCCGTGGGTTGCCAAGGAAATGTATGAGGTTGCCGCCGAGACAGGCATGCCCGAAGCGATGCGCGCACTCGGGCGTCTGTACGCCCGGGGTATCGGAACGGAACGAGACCTGGTATCCGCCTGGTTCTGGCTGTCATTGGCGGCGCGGAACGGGGATGGTCAGGCAAGCCGGCTGGCGGCCTTGCTGGAGGGCGACATGACCCAGGACCAATTGGCGGAGGCCCGCCGCCGGCTTTCGGAAGCACCACGATAAAAGAAGCACCTCGGTAAAAGCGGTAGACAGCTACAGCCGGATGTTGTATTTCCGGTCTCACTCGAAAGAGGAGCCACCGATGGACATGAAGCGATCTCTTACACCGTCTTGGTGATCGCACCCTGTTGAGGGTGCCCGTCACCCTCGCGCCGGCAATGCCGGTCGTCCATTAACCTTAGCCAAAATCAATCATGTCGGGCCTGCGCAATCCTTTTGCGCCCGGCAGCAAGGCCGAGGATTAGGCTGATGTTCCGTTATCTTGAGTCTTTGGTGGATCCGTTTGCAAAAGCCGGGGAACAAACCCCGCCCGACCGGTTCTGGCCCTATCTGATGGATCAGCTCCGGCCCTTCCGGGGTGTCTTGTCGGCGGTTGCCGTCGCAAGTTTCATGGTCGCCGTACTGGAAACCGGACTGATCTACTATGCCGGCCGATTGGTCGATCTGATGGCGTCGGGCGGCGATGGGTTCACCGCACGCCACGGTTTTGAACTGGCTGTCGTCGCATTGCTGATTCTATTCGCGCGGCCGGTCGCCATTGTCACCAGCATCGGTCTTTTGAACCACGCGATGTCGGTGAACCTGTTGGATCAGGTTCGCTGGCGGGCGCACAAACATCTGCTGGGCCAGTCCGTGGGCTTTTACCAAAGCGACTTCGCCGGGCGGATTGCGAACCGGGTCATGCAGACGGGGCCTGCGGTGGAGGATTCCGCCTATATGGCGTTCGAGGCGATCTGGTATGCGGCCGCCTATGTGCTCGGCGCGGTGTTCGTGCTCGCCCAGGCGGACGAGCGTCTGATCCTGCCGATCTTGGCCTGGCTGACGGTCTATCTGCTTCTGTTGAAGGTGCTGATCCCGAAAATCGGGGATGCGTCGAAACGCATGTCGGACGCCCGCTCGCTGGTGACGGGCCGGATTGTGGACGCCTATACGAATATCCAGACCGTCAAGCTGTTCGCCCATGCGGAGCGCGAGGAGACCTATGCCCGGAACGCCATGCGCGTGCACCGGCTGCGTTTCGCCAAGCTGCTGCGCCTGATGACCAGGATGACCGCCGGGCTGGCCGTGGTAAACGGATTGCTGATCGTTGGAACGGTCGGTCTGTCGGTCTGGTTCTGGACGCAGAACGACGCGACGCTTGGCACCGTGACGGCCGCGGCGGCGCTGACCCTGCGCCTGAATGCGATGACGGGATGGATCATGTGGGTGACCTCGCAGCTCTTCCAATATGCCGGTGTGATCCGCGAAGGGATGGAGACCATCTCCAAACCGCATGCGGTTATCGATGCGCCGGATGCACCGGACTTGGAGATGCGGAGCGGGGCTGTCTCCTTCGAAGGAGTGCATCACCGCTATGGGCGGGAAGGGGCGACCAGCACGGCGGGCGGCCTGCACGGCGTGGATCTTGCGATTGCGCCCGGCGAGCGCGTTGCTTTGGTGGGGCGCTCCGGGGCCGGAAAATCGACCCTGATCAATCTTCTGCTGCGCTTCTATGACGTGGAAGGCGGGCGGATTCTGATCGACGGTCAGGACATCGCCGCGGTCACGCAGCAATCGTTGCGGCATTCGGTATCCGTCGTCACGCAAGACACGGCTCTGCTGCACCGCTCCGTGCGCGACAACATTCTCTACGGGCGGCCGGACGCCGCCGACGCCGACATGCGGGCCGCGGCGGGGTTGGTCTTTGCCGATGACTTCATTGGCGATCTGGAAGATCCGAACGGACGGCGTGGCTATGACGCGCATGTCGGCGAACGCGGGGTCAAACTGTCCGGCGGTCAGCGGCAGCGTATCGCCCTGGCGCGGGCGGTGCTGAAGGATGCGCCGATCCTGGTGCTGGATGAAGCGACGTCCGCGCTCGATTCCGAGGCCGAGGAACTGATCCAGAAGGGGCTGGAGAAACTGATGGTCGGCAAGACGGTGATCGCCATCGCGCACCGGCTGTCCACGATCCAGCACATGGACCGGATCGTCGTCCTGGATCAGGGCAGGATCGCCGAGATGGGGACGCACCGCGAATTGCTCGCGCTGGGCGGACTTTACGCTAAGTTCTGGGCGCGGCAGTCCGGCGGATTTATCGGCACGGAAGAGGCCGCACCGGCGTCGGGCGCTGCGTGAAGATCCCCGTTTTTTGCTGCAGTGCAACCGTTTTGCGAGGTCGTCGCCGGAATAAGAAGTGTCGCGAGTGCGGGAGTGCGAAAGCCGCCCAGAATACAATAGGGATTGGTAAGTTCCTTTGCACTGGATCAAGTGGGGAACAAGGATAGCGATGAATGCCGCCGGGTTCATTCTCGGCGCTACTAGTATTTGGAATCGGGAAACGCGCCATGGCCGACGAAGCAGAAGATCTGGTCCTCAGCGAACTGGATGACCAGGAACTTGTCGAACAGATGTGGGACGACCTGTACGACGGTCTCGCCGACGAGATCACCGAGGGCACCAACATCCTGCTGGGACGTGGATGGCCGCCCTACAGGGTGCTGACCGAAGCGCTGGTGGAAGGGATGCGGATCGTCGGGGTCGATTTCCGCGACGGCATTCTGTTCGTGCCGGAAGTTCTGATGGCGGCCAACTCGATGAAGGCGGGGATGAACATCCTGCGCCCGCTGCTGGCCGAGACCGGGGCGCCACCGCAAGGCAAAATGGTCATCGGCACCGTGAAGGGCGACATTCACGATATCGGCAAGAACCTCGTCTCCATGATGATGGAAGGCGCCGGCTTCGAAGTGATCGATCTGGGTATCAACAATCCGGTCGAAAACTATCTCGAAGCGCTTGAGGAACATAAGCCGGACATCCTCGGCATGTCCGCGCTTCTGACGACCACCATGCCCTATATGAAGGTCGTTATAGACACCATGAAGGAAAAGGGCATCCGCGACGACTTCACCGTTCTGGTCGGCGGCGCGCCGCTGAACGAGGAATTCGCCCGCGAGGTCGGGGCCGACGCCTATTGTCGCGACGCCGCGGTGGCGGTGGAGACGGCCAAGGAATACATGGCCCGGAAACATAACCAGCGTGCGGCCGGTTAGGGCCGAACGCAAATTTGCCAGGTGCCGACGGCGATGGTCGCGAGGGATGAAGCGCGCGGCCTGTTGACTCCGGATCAAGAGGCTGACTTCGGCGGATCGGCGGCGGGAGCCGTCGGAACGCACGTCATCGCCTGCGGCGCCCTGGCGCGGGAAATTGTCGACCTGATCGCCGTAAACGGGTTGGACAACCTCACCGTCTCCTGCTTGCCTGCGAAACTGCACAACCATCCGGTGGAAATTCCGGAGCGTATGCGCGCCAAGATCCGTGAAAAGCGCGGCGAGGCCGCCCGTATCCTGGTGGCCTATGCGGACTGCGGAACCGGCGGCCTGCTGGACAAGGTGATCGCCGAGGAAACCAGGCCGGAGTGCCCGGTGGAACGGATCGGCGGCGCGCACTGCTATGCCTTCTTTGCCGGTCAGAACGATTTCGAGGCGCTGGCGGAGGAAGAGTTGGGCACCTTCTACCTGACCGACTATCTGGCGCGCCACTTCGATACGCTGATCGTCAAGGGCATGGGCCTCGACAAGTATCCGGGCATGGTCGAAATGATGTTCGGCAATTACAAACGGCTGGTCTATCTGGCGCAGACCGACGATCCGGCGCTCGATGAAAAAGCGGAAAAAGCCGCCGAACGCTTGGGCCTGGCTTATCGAAAAGTGCACACCGGATACGGCGAACTCGCCGATTTCCTGACAGGCTCTAGGACAGGTTCTTCCGGATCAGGTTGCTCAGACCGTCAACAAGGGTGACGGCGGCGAGAATAACCAGGAGAATTGCACCGACTTGGGGATAGTCGAGCAAACGCAGCGATCCCACCAGCTCCGTGCCGATTCCACCGGCCCCGACCATGCCCATCACTGTCGATGCCCGGAAGTTGTATTCCCATCGGTACATGGTGACGTCGGCGAACTGTGGAAACACCTGCGGAATGACGGCGTGGCTGATGATCTGCATTCGCGTGGCGCCGGTCGCTTCCGCCGCTTCGATGGGGGCCGGGTGTGCGTGTTCGATCGATTCCGCGAAGAATTTTCCGACCATGCCGACGGAATGCAAGCCAAGAGCGAGCACGCCCGGCAGCATGCCGAAGCCGACGGCGGCGACGAACACAATCCCCATGATTAGCTCCGGGATTGAGCGAAGCGTGTTCAGAATGAACCGCGAGACGTGATAGGCTGCCATGTTGGGAGTGGTGTTCCGCGCCGCCAGAAAGCCCAGGGGGAGGGACAGGAAAACAGCCAGCGCCGTTCCCGCCACCGACATGGCGAGTGTATCGATCAAGGGGCTTACCCAAGCTTCCCAGCGAGTAAAATCCGGAGGAACCATTTCGCCGAGGACGACGCTGATGGCGGGGATGCCTTCGGCCATGCGGCCGGCGTTCAGCAGCTCCGTTACGGCCATGCAGACCAGGATCGCGGCGAAAATCAAGGATACCTGCAACGCGCGCATGCGGCGGCCCCGCTTCTCACGCTCCAGAAGCGCGACGGTCTTCTCTTCGCTAATCGTAGGTAATGTGGATGGTCTCATGATCCTGCCCGTTGGCCGGCGCATGGCGTCATGCGCCGGCCGTTTTCGACACTGCGGCTGTTACTGAACGTTTGAACGGATCGCCCGAATGATGTCGTAATCTTGATCGGTAATCTTCGCGAACCCGTCGGATTTGAAAGGCTTCAGAACCGCGTCGCCTTCCGGCGTTCCCTTTTTCAGGGCGTAGAAGGCTCCGCTGATTTTGTTCCGAACGGCTTCGCTCAGGTCGGTTCTGTAAACCCATGGATATTGCGGAATGTCGTCCGAATAGGTGAGGACGCGGACCTTTTCGGGATCGACCATGCCTTTTTCGATAAGGCTCTCGAAAATCGGGCGGCTCAACCCGCCGACCTTCGCGTTGCCGCGCTGGACGCTGACCGCAACGGCGTCGTGCGCGCCAAGGAAGTTCTGATTATAGTCCGCACCCGCGCTAAGACCGGCTTTCAGCATGGTGTATTTCGGCGCGAAATGGCTTGAGGTGGAAGCTTGGTCGCCGAACGCCAGTTCGATACCGGACCCTTTGATATCGTCCAGGCTTTTGATATCCGAATTGGCGTTGGCGATGATCACGGACTGATAGGTGGTCGATCCGCCTTTGATCCGGGCCGCGAACGGCTCGATATCCAGGTCTCCCCCCTGCATTTTGTCCTTCGCGATCGTGTAAGAGGCGGGGCCGAAATAGGCCACGTCGATACGTCCGAACCGCATGGCCTCGATCATCGAGGAATAGTCGGTCGTCACGATCAGTTCGATTTCCTTGCCAAGTTCATTTTCGAGATAGTCGACCAACCCTTTGTTGTTCTGAATGACGGTGGCCGCGTTCTCGTCGGGAAGCAGGGCGATTTTCAGTTTGTCGGGATTGTAGGTCCCGGCGAATGCAGGTGCGCTGAGCGCCAGGCCGGCCGCCGCCGTCAGCCCAAGCAGGAAAGAACGTCTAAGCATCGTATTTCTCCCGTAGATTGGTAATGGTTTGGATTTTCCTATGCCGCGCGTTATCCGCCATAGATTGCGGCCAGCGCGTTATGGTCCAGCTTTGCCGGGGCGGCGTCGAAGACGACTTTTCCGGCTGACAGTCCGACAATTCTGTCGGCGAACTCCCTGGCGTACTCCAGTTGGTGGAGACTGATGACAACGGGGATCCGGTCCTCTTTGCAGATGCTCCTCAACAGGGTCAGAACGCGTTCCGACGAAGCCGGGTCCAGTGACGCTACCGGTTCATCCGCCAGGATCATGCGCGGCTCCTGAGCCAGGGCGCGGGCGATTCCAACGCGCTGCTGCTGTCCGCCCGACAGGTTGTCGCACCGGGTCAGCGCCTTTTCGAAAAGATCGACCCTTTGAAGACAGGCTAGCGCCAGCCGTCTTTCCGGTTCGGAGAACGGGAAAACCGTGCGCCAGAACGAGTGCTTGCCCAGCCTGCCGGTCAGCACGTTCTGCAACGCCGTTTGCCGCCCGATAAGTTGGTGGTGTTGGAAAACCATCGCGGTTTCACGGCGATGCGCGCGAACGGTGCCGGCGGACTGCGCTATGTCCTCACCCCTGACCCGCACCGTGCCGGAGCTTGGCCTGACCAGCAGGTTCAAGGATCTAAGCAAGGAAGATTTTCCAGCCCCCGACGGTCCCAGCAGGACCGTGACGCAATCGTCTGCGATGTCCAGGGACAGAGGCGACAGCGCGACTGTGCCGTTCGGGTAGACGACCCCTACTTCAGAGAGGCTGACAATCGGCACGCCCGTGTCAGAGGCGGCTAACGTCTTTTCTGCGGCCTGTTGCATTGTGCGTTCCTCAAAAACTAGGGGAACGCTAACATTGAAATATGTAATCAAAATGACAGTTGGATTGTAAAATATAAATCAATATAGTGCGAGCCAGCCACGCAAATTCAGGGAGGCGTCGTGTCTGACATCATCGTTGCGCAACCGGTCGATCCGGACATTGTGGAGAGCTTACGGTCTTACGGATCGGTTCATATGCATAAGGGGCCGGAGCCGTTATCCCCACGGGCCTTGAAAGAACACTGCACGTCCGCAACCGCTTTGATGGCCTTTATGACCGAGTGTATCGACGAGGACTTTCTGGCCGGCTGTGAAAACCTGCGTGTTATCGCCGGGGCGTTGAAAGGGTTCGACAATATCGATGTCCGCGCCTGTTCTGCACGGGGGGTGGCTGTCACGATTGTCCCCGATCTGCTGACGGAACCTACAGCGGAACTGGCCTTGGGGCTGATGATCGCGGTGTCGCGAAACATGCGTTCTGCGGATACCTATGTCCGCTCCGGCTCGTTTGCGGGATGGCGCCCCCACTATTTCGGCGGCTCCATCTTCGGCGCGACAATCGGTGTGGTTGGCGCGGGGCGTGTTGGGCAGGCCATCCTGCGCCTGCTCACCGGGTTTCGATGCGAATCTCTGTACTGTGACAAGAACAGATTGTCCCCGGACGAGGAAGCGTCGCTTCGGGCCTCCTTCGCGTCCTTGGAGGAAGTGACGGAGCGCGCCGATTTTCTTGTGCTGGCGCTGCCTCTGACCGAAGAGACGATGGGAATCGTAGATGCCGATTTTATTGCCCGCATGAAGGCCGGAAGCTATCTGATCAACCCGGCCAGGGGGTCCCTGGTGCAGGAAGCGGCTGTTGCGGACGCTTTGAACGGCGGCCATTTGGCCGGGTTCGCGTCGGACGTGTTCGAGGTGGAGGATTGGGCGCGCGGCGACCGTCCCGCACGGATCGATCCGGTGCTTCTCGAATCCGAACGCACTTATCTGACGCCGCATATAGGGTCGGCGGTGACGACGGTCCGCCGGGAGATCGCGAGGTCCGCGGCTGACAGCATCAAGGCGGTTCTTTCCGGAACCATCCCACGGACCGCCGTCAATGGCGGCGAAATCTGAAGGGAAGAGGGGGCCGTGCTCAACCTTTCCTTTGTGCGAAGCTTTGTTGCCGTTGCGGATACCGGCAGCTTCCAAAAAGCAGCACAGGAATTGAACCTGTCTCAGCCGACGCTTTCCCAGCATGTCAGCAAACTGGAGGACCGCCTAGGCGTGCGGTTGTTCGAGCGGGGGCGGTCGCGCAGTCCCACCACGCCGGAAGGGGCGAACGTTCTGCCATTGGCGCGCGCCATGTTGCGTATGGCGGAAAGGCTTGCGGCGTCGGCGAAACAGCCGGAGTTGCGAATCGGGGCCAGCGGGAACATCGCCGACTATTTCTTACCGCCCGCCCTGGCGTCGTTTCATAATGAGGGGCGGGACACGGTTCCCTGGCGGCTGATACAGGCCCAAAACCCGGCCCTGCCTGACATGTTGGTCAAAGGGGATGTAGATGTTGCGGTCACGGAGTGGGAGCCGCGGGGCCAGGATATCACGGCGCATGTTTGGCGGAAGGAGCCGCTTTTGCTGATTGTTTCCCCTGATCATCCGCTCGCTTCGGAAAAGGCCGTGGATATCGGGATGCTTGAGCATCTGGCCATGATCGGCGGCGGGGCCGGCACGGGGACAGGGACCTTGCTGCGGGAAATGCTGGGTAAGGACGCGGACAGATTGCGCACGCGCTTTAGCCTCGGTTCGACTGAATCGGTAAAAGGCGCGGTCGGATCCGGATTGGGTTTTTCAATCGTATTGAAAGGCTGCGTGGAAACAGAGCTGGCCGCCGGCCGTCTGGTCGGTCTCCCGATTGTGGGGGTCGAATTGTCCAAGACATTCTTCGTTTCGCACCGCACCACGGAAACGGAGGCATCGCCGGTTTTCTCCTTTGTCCGCCATCTGACCGGCTAGACCGGGCGGAAATCGACGCTGAGGCGGGCGACGTCGTTTCTTGCTCCTTTTCTGCCGTTGGAGATGTGTTGACCGCGCGGCACTCCCTTCATAAACGGGCTGTGAAACACGTAAGGGAGTGTATCGGAATGGCCCAACTCATCGTCGTCTACTGGCGGGACATTCCCGCCCAGGTCATCGCCAAGAAGGGACGCCGGGATCAGGTGAAAATCCAGTTGGACGAGCGCTTTGAAAAGGCGATCGACCGCGCGGCGATGCGGGGCGGGGCGCGTTCCACGGACGATTATCTGGCGGAATGGCGCAAGGCGGACCCGGTGGAGGTGTCCGACGACCTGCAGGCCGAAGCGGAAAAAGCCGCCGCCGCTCTGGAGGCCGAGTACGATGATGAGCGCGTGAAGGCCCTTGTCGCCAATGGCGGGGTGGAACAACCGGCCTGAGCAGGTGGAGCCTTCGCTCGGAATCTCCTGGCCTGATGGCACGAAGCGTGCTTCAGAGACCGTATGAGTCAGAAACCGGCGGTATTCAGCGAACAGACCGGCCTGTTGCAAGATGGGGCGCTGCTGTTCCTGTTGAAATCCATATTTTCCGATGATGCTTTCAGTGCCTTTCTGGCGCAGCAGCTTGCATCGGCGCAGAACCGGGTCAGGACGCATGATGAGTTCATTTCCGTCCTCGGCAATTTCTTCGAACAGACCATATCGGGTAGTTCCGGCGAACAGCGGGAGAAGCTTGAAAAGCACGCGGGTGAACTGAAGCGCCATCTGGCCGACACGCAGGTCTCGACCAATGCCTATGGCGGGGCGCGTTCGGCCGGTCCTGCGGGACTCTTCTGGCCAAATCCGACGCGGGAGGATGGTGTCAGTCTCCACGACATCACCCCCGTTGGGGAAAGGTACGGGCTGGTCGATCGCACGACGCCCATCGGATCTGCCGGAAGCTGTTTCGCCTATGAGATTGCGCGCAATCTGCAGCGCCGCGGCTTCAACTATGTGGTGACGGAACCGGAGCATGACGGGTCCAACGGTGTGTTGGTGGATGCCTACGATCCCGACAACCCCTATGCCCGTTTCAGCGCGACCTGGGGTTTGATCTTCAATACGCCGAGCCTTCGGCAGATGGTGGAGCGGGCCTTCGGCGATGCAACAGCAGAGCCGGTTCTTTTGGAAGAGAGGTTCCCCGATGGCGGTGTCATCTATACCGACCCCTATCGGGAGGGCGTTGCTTTCCGCGATCCGGAAGCGTTCGAAGCCGATTACCGGAACCATATGGCGGCGGTGCGCGAAGCCTTCACACAAACAGAGGTTTTCATCGTCACGCTGGGCCTGAACGAGTGTTGGGAGTTGAAGCACGACGGTACGGTTCTCTCCAACAATCCGCGCCGCGGCTGGATGTACGCCCTGACGCGGCCCCGTATCCTCACCGTTATGGAGAATGTCAGGGAAGTGGAGCGCTTCCTGGCGGCGGTCCGGCGTCACAATCCTCAGTTCAAGCTGGTTCTCTCCCTGTCGCCGATTCCGCTTCGCGCCACGCATCGGGGCGATCAGCATGTGGTCACGGCGAATGCGCATTCCAAGGCGGTGCTGCGGGTGGCGGCGGAAGAGATCGTGCGGCGGAACAAGGATGTCTTCTACTTCCCAAGTTATGAATACGTCATGCATTGCGCACCTGACGCCTGGGAGGCGGATGAGCGTCATGTAACCGACAATACGGTTAACAAGATTATGGGAATGTTTGACGATGTCTTCGTCAGACAGGACCCGGCGGCGAAACAGGATGCCGGCGGGACGGAAGGCGTCGCCGATCCAGACTAACCTTCTAACCTTTTAGATATAGCTGCGTCACATAGTCGAAGGGCGGTTCGACATACCGCCTATCGATGTTCGGTGTTTCCGCGGGGCTCCAGGCGACGGGAAGATCCTGTTTGATACGTTGCGGCGTCATTCCATAGACGATCTGGCATACCAGTCTGTTGCGGTCCTTGGGCAGAAGGCCTTTGTGAATGCCACGGGTATTGGCGACGAAAACGGTTCCTGCTTCTCCGGTAATTTCCACCGGCGCTATTCCGAACGCGTCCCCGACTTCCCGGTCGGTCTTTCGAAGCTGGCCGAGCCACTGGTCGAACTGTTGAATGGACGGAGCGGCCTCTCTCGCCTTCAGCAGAATGTCGGCTCTATGCGTCGTCGGCACATAGACGTGCGGCCCGCTCGTCTCATCCACGTCGGTCAGATAGACGAACAGTTTTAGAAACCGGTAATCATCCAGGTCGAGATGGTAAAGCTGCGCTTCCCGCGCCTCGTCGGCCCGGGCGAAGCTCCACCAGGCGGCGCAGGTAATGATCATGGGCACCGTCCCCAGAAACGACTGGGCCAGGCCGAGATGCAGCGGGTTAAGGGCGATGTCCAGCAAGTGCGGGCAATTCAGGATGTCCCGGTCTGCATAGTGGGCGAGGTTCTGCACGGCCTCCGCCTCGGCGAAGGTGGTTCGGCTGTCTTCGCGCGCCGTGGAATCGGCGTAAAGGGGGCTTGCCTCAAAGTGGCGTCTCATATCCGCCGTGATGTTGGTGGGCAGCGGCGGCAGTTTCGTGAAACCCCTGTCCCGCACCGCGGCTGCATGGACATCCGCGTCCGGGCCGGGTTCGGCAATCGGCGTTGTCGCCTGACGGAGGGACCGTGCATAAGCGTCCACGGCGCGTACCGCGAGTTCTTCGAAGGCGGGCGAATAGAGCGTCTGCAGGGAAGCATGGATGTGCTTCAACCGCATGGCTTCCGGGTTGCGCATTGCCGCCGGGTCTATGGCCGTGAAGGGAAGCAGCGGGGCGAACTCCTCCCGCGACTGGAGGAAATTCTGAAACCCCAGAAACCAGCGGATGATATGTGCGTCCTGCGCCATGGGATTAGTCTTGCAGGACTCGCCGCACCGCGAAAGCAGGTTAACGCAACAGGACTTGGGTGGAGGCCGTGGTCGTCACAAGACCGTCAGGGCCCGGGCTGGTCACCGTGACGTCCCCGGTATAGGGGCCGGGCGGCCAGCCGCCTTGCGGTGTGCGCCTGCCGACGAATTGAAACTGACGGGCTTTTCTCTCTGGGACGTCGATGGTTCTTTCCAAAACGGTCGCCCCGTCCGGCCCGGCGATGCGGAACGTCATGGTCGTTCCCGCCGGTGCGCCATAGACCGTCGTGTGCAGGACCAACGCCGCGCCGTCCGCTGGCAATGCGGCCGGGCTCCCGTCCCGCTGGATCTGCGGCAGGGTAGGGCGGTCGCCGGCGAAGCCGATCTGTCGGATATGGCTGGGACGATAGGCGTCGAACGCGTCCAACGCCTGCGCGGACCAAAGTGGCGTGCCGACGCCGCAGGTTCCCGCCTCGGTCGGGGAAAGGCCGGTGAAGGGGTCGATCGTGTCGCCGCTTCTCTCGACTTGAAAATGCAGATGCGGGATCTCGCTGCGCCCCGAGTTGCCGATCAGCCCCAACAGCGCGCCCGCTTCCACGGTCTGCTCCGGTTGGACGGCGATGCTGCCGCGGCGCAGGTGGCAATATTGACTGGCCCAGCCGCCGCCATGATCGATGCGCACGCCATTGCCGCAGTCTCTTCCCGGCGTGCCCGTTTGTCCGGATCCCAACGGATTGTCCGCTTCGCCATCGCGGATGCCGACGACGGTGCCGGACGCCGCGGCATAGACGCCGATGGCGGGACCGCGGACACGGGTCACCGCGATGTCCGTCCCCTTGTGTTTCTCGTAGCTCCGGGCGCCGCACCGGAAGTCGGTGTAGCCATCGCCGGCCTTAAGGTCGACGAAGCTGAAAACCCAGCAATCCTCTCCGATCCGGCAGCCCGCCGGAAAGTCTAAAACCGGCCGATCCTGCGCGGCGGCCGGCCGTCCCAAGATAAGGGAGGACAGGAGAACGATGGCAAGAACAGCGGTGCGCATATCCTGGCTTATAGCGCCAAAAGAAACGCGGCGCGACTCCTGGGGAATCGCGCCGCGCCGCATTGTATTCGCGTTGGTTGGTAAGACTTTAGAACAGTCCTTGAACCAGCCCGCCGTCGTCCAGGTGAATGGAGTTGGCGGAGGGTACGCGCGGCAGACCCGGCATGGTCATGACTTCACCGCAGATGGCCACGATGAATTCCGCCCCGGCGCTCAGCCGGACCTCGCGCACCGGAACCACGTGGTTGCTGGGCGCACCCTTCAGGTTCGGATCGGTGGAGAAGCTGTACTGCGTTTTCGCCATGCAGACCGGCAGGTGGCCATAGCCCGCATCTTCCCACTGTTTCAACTGATCCCGGACCTTCTTGTCGGCAATCGCTTCGTCCGCGCCGTAAATGTTCCGGCAAACGGTGTTGATCTTGTCGAACAGGCTCATGTCGTCGTCATAAAGCGTGCGGAACTGTGCGGTTCCGCCATCGCACAGATCGACGACCTTGTGCGCCAGCGCCTCGGTGCCCTTGGAACCGTCGGCCCAATGGTTGCACTCGATGGCCTCGACGCCGAACTGGGTTACGAATTCCTGGATCGCGGCCAATTCCGCGTCTGTATCCAGCGTGAAGCGGTTGATGGCGACCACGGCGGGCACGCCGAACTGGCCGACATTGCGGATATGACGGCCAAGGTTCTCCAGACCGGCTTTCACCGCCTCGACATTCTCTTCGCCCAGCTTGTCCTTGGCCACGCCGCCATGCATTTTCAGCGCCCGGACGGTGGCGACGATCACCGCCGCGTCGGGATTGAGGCCCGCCTTGCGGCATTTGATGTCGAAGAACTTTTCAGCCCCCAGATCCGCGCCGAAGCCCGCTTCGGTGACCGTGTAGTCGACCAGCTTCAGCGCCGCCCTGGTCGCGCTGACCGAGTTGCAGCCGTGCGCGATGTTGGCGAACGGACCGCCATGGATGAAGGCCGGGTTGTTTTCCAGCGTCTGCACCAGGTTCGGCATCAGGGCGTCTTTCAACAGCACGGTCATCGGGCCTTCGGCCTTCAGATCGCGGGCGTAGATCGGCGCGCGGTCCCGGGTGTAGCCGACGACGATGGCGCCCAAGCGGCGCTCCAGGTCTTCCAGATCGTTGGCCAGGCAGAAAATCGCCATCACTTCCGACGCAACCGTGATGTCGAACCCGGTCTGGCGCGGGAACCCGTTGGCGACCCCGCCCAGCGAGACAACGGTATCGCGAAGCGCCCGGTCGTTCATATCCAGTACCCGTCGCCAGGCCACCCGGCGTTCGTCGAAGCCCAGGCTGTTGCCCCAGTAGATGTGGTTGTCGATCAGCGCGGACAGCAGGTTATGGGCCGAGGTGATGGCGTGGAAGTCGCCCGTGAAATGCAGGTTGATGTCTTCCATCGGAACGACTTGGGCATAGCCGCCGCCGGCCGCGCCGCCCTTGACGCCGAAGCACGGGCCCAATGACGGTTCGCGAAGGCAGATCATCGCTTTCTTGCCGATGGCGTTCAGCCCGTCGCCCAGGCCGACGGTGGTGGTGGTCTTGCCTTCGCCCGCCGGCGTTGGGGTGATGGCGGTGACCAGGATCAGCTTGCCGTCCGGCTTGCCTTCCAGACCTTTCAGAAAGTCGAAGCTGACTTTCGCCTTGGTCGGGCCGTATTGCAGCAGCGCTTCCGTGGGTACGTCGATTTTGGACCCGATCTCCGTGATCGGCTTCATCGAGGCTTCGCGGGCAATTTCAATATCGGATTTGGCCATGATTTCCCCCAGGGCGCGTGGCGGACGTTCGTTGTTCGACGCCGTCATGAGTGTTGCAGTCGTGATAGAGCGCGAAACCCGCGCCGGAATCTAATGCGGCACGCTAAAGCGAAGGGCGAATGGGGAATGCGCGCGCGCGACCAATTTTGCCGCCTGCACGACGTTCGGTGACTCAAGGGATTGAAATGTCAGCGGTCCGTTCGAATGCAGGCCGCACTGGAAAAAAATCGGTAAGGAAATAATTGCCAAATCCAGCGCCGCCAAAAGAGGCGTCAATCGCCCGTTGCCGCTACCTTACGGGCATGTCAGAAACTGGAAACGCTGTAGGCGCTCTACCTCGTAATCCATTCTCAAGACGAGTAAACGAATATATGAGCTACCGTGCGGATATTGATGGCCTGCGTGCACTTGCCATTCTTCTAGTGGTCATCTTCCATTTTGACATCTTCGAGATTGGCGGCGGCGGCTTCATTGGCGTCGATATCTTTTTCGTTATATCAGGATTCCTGATTACCGGCATAATCGTGAAGGATTTGGAATCCGGCGATTTCTCACTGAGTACCTTCTATTATCGCCGTGTCCGCCGACTATATCCAGCGATGCTGGTCACTTTGTTGCTGTATAGTGCGTTCGGCTACTTCTTCTTTTTGCCGGATGACTTTGCAGAGTTGGCTGTCGAAGCTCTCCTATCTCAAGCCTATATCGTGAATTTCTACTTCTGGCAGAATGTCAATTATTTTGGAATTCCCGCTGGGCAGGTCCCGCTTTTGCATATGTGGTCCTTGGCAGTGGAAGAGCAGTTCTACTTGCTGTACCCGCTCTTTTGCTTGGCGGTCTTCGCGGTTTCCAGACGCGCCCTTGTTCCGCTTCTCGCGGTCGGACTACTGGCTTCTTTCGCGCTGGGCGTTTGGTTGCCGGGATCCAGACCCGAGGCATCCTTTTATCTGCTGCCGACCAGAGCGTGGGAACTAGCCCTCGGTGCTTTGTTGTTTTTCCTGCAGCGGCGCTGGCAACCGGCGCCGATCGTCGCCGAAGCAGCTGGGTTTATCGGTCTGGCTTGCGTCGGCTTAGCTCTGTGGCTCCACACGTCGGCGACCGAGGTTCCCGGGTTTTTTATGCTGCTTCCGACGACCGGGGCTGCACTGATGATCCTTGCTGGCGGCAATGGTAAAAAGATACTGACAAGGATTCTGGAGACACCGCTGGCGGTCGGTATTGGAAAGATCTCTTATCCCTTGTATCTCGTCCATTGGCCAATCGCTATCTCAATGAAGCTGATGGTAGACGGTTACACATTGGGATGGAGGTTAACCGGCTTAACGCTCTCCTTCTTCTGCGCATGGGTAATTTATGCAGCGGTGGAAAGTCCGATACGAAAAAAGTCCGTTCTACCCGATCCCAGACGCTTCATGGCGATTGCGGGCGGCGGTACGGCGTTGCTGGTTGTATTCTTTGCCGCCGGCTATCGATCCGATGGGTTTCCCAATCGGTTCTCTTCGGAAGTCGTGGATCTTCTGGAATACTCGAGCGACATTCCGACTCAGTACAGGAAATGTGAATACGCCGAGGGGATGGATGCCCAGGCAAATCTCTGCACCCTGGGTGCGAGCGCTGCTAAACCCAACCAAATCGTTATCGGAGATAGTCATGCTTTTGCCCTGGCGGGTGCTTTCGACGAATATTCGAAACAACGGGGACAGGCGGTCAATCTCGTATTTTCGCACGCTTGCGTTCCGGCCCTCGATATAGGCGGACGGCGTTGCACTTCCTTTATGCGAGATGCGGTCGAGTTGGCGGTTTCGAACCTAGATATCGATACGGTTTATCTGGTTTCGATTTGGCGGCAGCCATTTGAAGGCGACGGATTGTTGTTCAAGGGGGCGTGGGTGACGGTGCCCGATAGAGGGGCTGCTTTCGCGGAAGCGCTTACCGAGACTGTTCGGAAACTGACGGCCGCTGGGAAAGAAGTGAAAATTATCGAACCTCTCTTCAGTGCTGCTGGCGACGTCCCGAAAATGCTTGCGCAGAACAGTGCCTACGGATGGGATCGAGAAATCGATACGCCCTTGACCGATCACCAAAAGCAGTTTGCCCGGATTTTTGCGATTTTCGACTCTTTAAATCAGCCGAGGGTGACTCGGATTTCATTGATCGGTGAATTGTGCTCCTCGGGCACCTGCAAGGCCGTTTGGAACGGAAGGCCCATCTTCTATGACAATAACCACGTCGCGTTCGGCATGTCTCGCTACTTCGGAGAAGTGCTTGAACGCGAACTTTCCAGGTAGAGGGCGGATCCCGAAGAGTGGGCTCTCATAAATCGTAGTGACCGCGATCTACCGCGCTCCGCAAAACCGACGACCTCGATTCCTTACGACCCAGTAAAGACCGGGTCGCGCTTTTCGAAGAAGGCGGCGAGGGCTTCGTGGTGGTCTTCCGTGGTGTGCGCGATGGCCTGATAGGCGGCGCAGATCTCCAGATGGGCTTCAAGGCGTTGGTGCTGGCCTTCGCGCATCAGGCGCTTGGTCAGGCGCACCGCGACTGGCGCCCTGGAGGCGATGGTCCGGGCGATGCGCTGGGCTTCGGCCAGCAGTCCGTCGCGCGGCAGGATACGGCTGATCAGGCCGATTTCCTTGGCGCGGGCCGCATCCGCCGGATCGCCGGTCAGCAGCAGTTCCGACGCCGCTGCCGGGCCGACGATACGCGGCAGAAACCAGGCCGCTCCGTCTCCCGGCGCAATCCCGATCTTCACGAAGGGCAGGCCGAATTCCGCTTCCGGCGCGCCGAGGCGGATATCGCACATGCAGACCAGATCCACCGCCGCGCCATAGCACTTGCCGTTCACCGCCGCGATGGTCGGGACCTCCAGACCATAGAACAGGGGCGGAACCTTCAGGATGTTCTGCAGATACGCCTGGCGGATGTCGGACGCGCCGCCTTCGAACATGTCGACTTTGTCGCGCATGTGTTTCACGTTTCCGCCCGCCGAAAACGCTGTGCCCGCCCCTGTCAGGACAACGGCGCGGACGTCGTCGTCCGCCCTGATCCGTTCCACCGCGTCGATGAAGGCGTCCACCATGGTCTTGTCGGAAAAGGCGTTCAGCTCTTCCGGGCGGTTCAGCGTCAGGGTGACGACATGACCGTCCTTGGCGTAAAGGACCGGGCCGCTCATCTTACAGGATCTCCAGAACCTGTTCCGGCGGCCGGCCCAGCGCCGCCTTGCCGCCCGAAACCACGATTGGCCTTTCGATCAGGATTGGATTTTCCGCCATCGCGGCGACCAGCGCTTTGGGGTCGTCCACCTGCGCCAGACCCAATTCCTTGTAGACCGCTTCCTTGGTCCGCATCAGCGCCCGCGGTTCGATCCCAAGCATCCCCAGCAGGTCGGCGATTTCCTTGCCGCTGGGCGGCGATTTCAGATATTCGACGATTTCGGGCTCGACGCCCTTTTCGGTCAGCAGCGCCAGCGTCTGTCTGGATTTCGAGCAGCGTGGATTGTGATAGATGGTCACCGTCACGGCAGTTTCCTTTCTTCCGGGGAGAAGTTCCGTTGCGGCAAAATTCATGCTCCCAAGGTGTGATGCAAGTCCCTTCACGACCGGGACGGGGCCTGTTACCGTTCGGTTTACGGTGTTTACAAGGATGGTTGGTTCAATGTTTGAGGTGCGTAAGCCGCTGCTGCGTCTGGTTTGGGGCGCGATGGCCCTGTGTCTGTTGACGGCCGGTGCGTTTGCGGAGGAGCGCGTCGCGCTGGTGATCGGCAACAGCGCCTATACGAACACCAGTCCGCTGCGGAATCCGGGGAACGACGCCAAACTGATTTCCCAGACCTTGCAGGATGTCGGTTTCACGGTGCTGGAACATTACGATTTGGACCAGAAGGGGCTGAAGCGCGCGGTCCTGGAATTCGGCGATCTCCTGGTCTCCAAGGGTCCGGATACGGTCGGTCTGTTCTACTACAGCGGCCACGGAATTCAGGCGAATGGCGCGAACTATCTGCTGCCGGTCGATGCGGCGGTGAAGCGCGAGAAGGACGTCGATATCGAAAGCGTGCGGGCCGACACGGTGCTGCAGGCGATGGAAGAGGCCGGAAACCGCCTGAACATGGTAATTCTCGATGCCTGCCGGAACAATCCGTTCGAAGCTTCCTACCGGTCCTCGGCGCAGGGGCTGGTGCGGATGGATGCGCCGAGCGGCACGCTGATCGCCTATTCGACCTCGCCGGGCAATGTCGCGACCGATGGGGAGGGGCGGAACAGCCCCTATACACGGGCGCTGGCCCGCGCCATGCGCACCCCCGGCCTGATGGTGGAGGAAGCCTTCAAGCAGGTCCGCGTCCGGGTGATGGACCGCACCAACGACGAACAGGTGCCCTGGGAAAGCTCCAGCCTGACCGGCTCCTTCAGTTTCGCCGGCGGGGTCGACGGGCAGCCGAGCCGCGTCGAACTGGCCGCCCTGCCGAAACCGGCGGAAAGCAGCGGTAACGCCATCGATGACGAAGTGGTCTTCTGGCAGTCGATCCAGGCCAGCGAAAACGCGCCGGACTTTCAGGCCTATCTGGACCGTTATGGGGAGAATGGCATCTTCGGCCGGCTGGCGTCGAACAGAGTGTTTGAACTGACCAAGCCGGGGGCGCGCCGGGTCGCCAAGTCGCGGTCCCTGATGACCGATGACGAGGCCGCGCGCGCCGCCATCCAGAAGGCCCAGGATATGATGGCCGAAATGCGTGAAAGCAGCAGCGTGCTGTTGGGCAAGGCGGACACCCCGCTTGCCGAACGCCTGGAGAAGTTTCGCGGCATGTTGGGCTCCATCGTCGATTTCGACGTCATGGCGCGTTTCGTCGTCGGCAAATACCGCGACGAAATGAGCCCCGAACAGTACGACCATTACCGGCTGCTTTACGAAGAACTGTTCCTGTCGGTGTACGACTTCACGGCCGGGGAAACCTGGGCCGGCGGTTTCGAGATCGAACAGATCAGGCCCTATGGCGGCGACTATCTGGTGAAACTGGCGCTGGGCAAGCCTGGGCCCGACCGGAAGAAGGTGGGCCTTCGGATCCGGCGGAAAGACAACAGCTATTTCGGCTTCATGATCATCGACGCTCTGGTTGCGAATGTCAGCGTGCTGAAAACCCAGCATGACGATTTCCACGGCCTGCTGCGCCGCGGCGGGGTCGACGGCCTGATCGCCAAACTGGAGGAACTGGCCGGTCCTGTGGAAGCGCCGCTGGCGATTCCGAACTAAGGCTGGGGCCGGACTCAGAGGCGCGCGCCGGGTTGCCGGAACCGTCGGGATGCATGCATTCCTGCGGCGTTCCGGCGTGTTTTGCTGTGCGGCGATGGGCGGAACATAGCAGCCATGCAGCGGCGTGGCTCGCCAAATCGGCCTGATGCGTTAGTTTACGAACAAGCGTGTTTCGCGCCGGAAACCCCGAACCGGAAAGGCAGACTATGGGAGCGCTATGGAAAGCGCAGAGCAGTTCCATGCGCGCCGTCATTTGGATGGTGGTGTCGACTGTCGCCTTTGCGGCCATGCATGCGCTCGTTCGCTACATCACGCAGGAAATCCATGTTTTCGAGGTGGCGTTCTTCCGGAACCTGTTCGGCATTGTCGCCCTGGCGCCCTTGTTCCTGCGCTATGGGCTGTCGCCGTTGCGAACAAAACGGCTGGGGCTGTTGAGCTTCCGCGCCGTGATCAATACGGGCGCGATGTTCGCCTATTTCTACGGCCTGTCGGTTTCGCCGCTCGCCGCCGTGTCGGCGCTGGGATTCAGCGCACCCATCTTCGCCACGGTCATGGCGATCTTTATCTTGGGGGAGGTGGTGCGGATGCGCCGTTGGGCCGCGATCCTCGTCGGTTTCCTGGGCGCGCTGGCGATCATCCGCCCCGGCATGATCGAACTGGACCCCGGCATGGTCTCGGTGCTGGTCTCCTCGGTCCTGTGGGCCGGGGCGCTGATCGTCATCAAGGTTCTCAGCAGAACCGAATCCAGCCTGACCATCACCGCCTATATGGCGATCCTGATGGCGCCCTTGTCGCTGATCCCGGCCTTGTTCGTCTGGGAATGGCCGACGTTGGAGCAGTTGGCCTGGCTGGCGGCGATCGGGGTGCTGGGCACCATTGGCCAATATACGATGACCGAAGCGCTGCATCACGGCGACACCAGCGAGGTGATGCCTCTCGATTTCCTGAAGCTGATCTGGGCCGCCGGCATCGGTTTCCTGGTGTTCGGTGAAGTGCCGGACATTTTCACCTGGGCGGGCGGCGTCATGATCTTCGCGGCGGCGACCTATATCGCCATCCGGGAATCCAAACTGCGGAAACAGCGGTCCGGCCCGGGGGAACCGTCTTAAGTCCGTCTTTATCGGCATTAAGCGTCGCATTCGGTACATCCGCATTCCTAGACCAAGCCACGTTGGGGTTCTAACCAGTGGAGGTCTCCAAACATGGCTCGTGAAGCGCGCCGCAGCCGCCGCCGGCGGAATGCGGCTGAAGAGGGCGGCGTCCGCCAGGCGGCGGTTCCCCAATTGCCCTGGCGGGCCGTGGACAATCCCCACCCGCCGCTTGAGCCGCTAAGCGCCGATCAGGTTGAAACCATTCACCTTGCTTCACTGGATGTGCTGGAAAATCTGGGCATGGAGGTGATGGGCGAGGACACGCTGGATCTGTTCCAAAATGCCGGCGCGGATGTCGACCGGTCCACCGGCATCGTCAGGTTGGATCGTGGGATTGTCGAACAGGCGCTGTCGACCGCGCCATCCGAATTCACCCTGACGCCGCGGAACCCGGCCCACGCCATCAAGATCGGCGGCAATCGGGTCAATTTCGGTTTCGTCTCCGGCGCGCCCAACGTGCATGACAGGATCAACGGCCGGCGCGGCGGCAACTTCGAGGATTTCAAAACCCTGATGAAGTTCGCGCAGTACTTTAACTGCGTCCATTTCATGGGCAATCAGGTGGCGCCGCCTATCGAAATGCCGCCCAACAACCGGCATCTCGATACGGGCAAGGTCCAGCTTACCTATACCGACAAGATCATCAGCGGCATTCCCATCGGCGCCGGACGGGTGCGCGATTACATCAGCATGGTGGCGATAGCCCGCGGCAAAAGTCTTGAAGATCTTGAGCGGGACCGAAGCTGTATCGCCAACATCAACATCAACTCACCCCGCAAGCTGGATCTGGAGATGGCGCACGGGGCGATGGAATTGGCGCGCCACAATCAGGCGACCATCGTTACGCCCTTCACACTGATGGGGGCGATGACGCCGGTTACCATGGCGGCCGCCTTGACCCAGCAGAATGCGGAAGCCCTGCTCGGCATCACTTTGACGCAGCTTGTCAGGCCCGGCGCGCCGGTGGTCTATGGCGCCTTCACCTCCAATGTCGACATGCGGTCCGGTGCGCCTACCTTCGGGACGCCGGAAAACGCGAAAGCCAATCTGGCGGGCGCGCAATTCGCCCGGCGCTACAACCTTCCGCACCGGACCAGCGCCTGCAATGCGTCCAACGACGTGGACGCCCAGGCCGCTTACGAGACGATGTTCGCCCAAATGGGCGCGGTGCTGGGGCACGGCAATCTGATCTATCACGGGATCGGCTGGCTGGAAGGCGGGCTGGTCGCATCCTTCGAAAAAATCATCCTGGATGTGGAAATGGTGCAGCACATGATGGGGTTCCTGTCGCCCATCGACACCAGCCCGTCGGAGGTTGGCGTGGGCGCCATAGCGAGCGTCGATCCGGGTGGGCATTTTTTCGGGGCGCAGCACACCATGGGACGCTATGAGAAGTC
>JANQIT010000142.1 GCA_028282025.1 Hwanghaeella sp.
GCCCCGACTTCGAGTTCTACGGCGAGCGTTTCGATCCGCAAACCATGACCGGCGAAATCGATTTCTACGTGCCGGTCCTGAACTAGGCGGCCGCAGGGATCGGGCTTTGCGGTCAGTCCCGCCCCCGCCCGGATTCGTTTGAGAAAACGGACCGCGCCGTTCCGATCCGACCCCCGCCACGGGATTCGCGGCGGATCGGCGCGCGTCCGATCTTTCAAGGGCTGAACCACCCGCGCGGACTAAACGGCTCAAGGCAATTTACAATCGGGCCAACCCGCCTACTCTTCACCCCCGGGAGGAGTACGGCATGCAGAAGATCACCCAGGAAGACCGCCGGCGGCTTAACGCAGCCCAGGACGCGATAGAAAGCGCTCTGGACCGCCTGCGCACGGTGGAACCCGTGCTGCTTGACCTGTCTATCCGCGAACCGGTAACGGGGTCGCCGCTTGGTCATACTCTGGAGGACAAGAAAGCCCTGTTCGCCCTGACCGGCGATCTCGGCCTTCACGAACGCGTCGTCGGCACCCTGACGGGGCAGGAAACCGTCGACGATTTGTTCCTGACCTGGCTGCATACGCAAAATACGGATCTGAGCGCCTGCTTCACCTTCGCCGCCCCCGGAACGGTCGCAGCCGGTGCATTCACGCCCGACCCGTCGATGATCAAGCAGGTCAAGATCGGCGCACCGAACGTGATCTTCCATACGGAAATCAGCCGAACCCGGCGTCTTCGCAATGGCCAAGATCAGAAGCAGGCGCTCGACACCCTAGGGCGTTCAGTCGCCTGGATTCAAGAAAACTCGGCCCAGGGAGCGGCGACGCATGGCCGGGTTTACATCAATCTTTCCGACCTGATGGACTGTTTCATGGAAGAGCCAGACTACGCCTGCGCCGTCGTCAAATACGTCGCGGCGTTAGCGGTAGACGGCCTGATGTTCGAAGATCCCCGCGGCACTTTCTTTCCTTTCCAGCATGCCGCCCTGGTCCGGTGGCTCAGGACCTATCTGCCGCCGCCGGTTCGGATTCTTGTCCACCCCCATGCGGGAAACGGACTGGAACACGCCGCAGTCATAGAATCTGTCCTGGCGGGCGCCGACGGGGCTTGGCTGGGCTTCACAACCCATGCGGCGACCGCAGGGCATGCATCTGGCCTCGCCTATCTCGCCAATCTGATGCGCGCGAACAACCCCCAAATTGAGGAGAAATACTCGACCGCCGATTTCGTGCCGGCCGCGCGCACGATGGCGAAAATTCATACCGGGGGCGAGATAGATCCGACGGAGCCGGTCGCCGGGGGCTGGGCGTACCGGGATGTGCTGGCAAATTTTTCGCAGACGACCGGGCTGTTCGGGGATATCGCCCCGGAACGGGTGGGGGCGAAACACGGCTGGCGGATCGCGCCCGCCATCGCCCCGCCCGCCGCCATCGCGGCCCGGCTTGACGAAACCGGCATCGCCCCGAACCTGGCGCCGGACGATCCAGCCGTACTTGGGATAGCGGAAAGGCTGCGGAAAACGCTGCTGAAAGGTGAGAAGATACCCGGCGACGAGCGCCCCACCCTCGCCCGTCTGTACCGGGAGGCATCGTGATGGAAGCGGATTACATCATCATCGGCGCGGGGTCCGCGGGCTGCGTTCTCGCCAACCGGCTGAGCGAAAAGCCGGGCGTTTCCGTCTTACTGCTGGAGGCCGGCGGAAAGGACACGAACCCGTGGATTCACATCCCGGCAGGCTATATCAAGACCATGGTCGATCCCTCCGTGAACTGGCTGTTCGACAGCGAGCCGGACGAAGCGACCGCAAATCGCCCGATCCCCGTGCCACGGGGAAAAGTTCTGGGCGGTTCCAGTTCGATCAACGCCATGGTTTACGTCCGGGGCCAGGCCCTGGACTACGACACCTGGGCGCAGATGGGGTGTCCCGGCTGGTCGTATCAGGATGTGTTGCCCTATTTCCGCAAGTCGGAGAACCGGGAAAACGGCGACCCGGCCTTCCGCGCTGAAGGGGGTCCCTTGAACGTCGCCGACGTGACCGAGCGCTATGGCGTGCTGGACGACATTATCCGGGCCGGCGTCGAAATCGGTTACCCCGTCAATCCCGACTATAACGGGGCGCGCCAGGACGGCATCGGCTATTTTCAGGTAACCCAGCGCAAGGGCCGCCGGCTAAGCGCGAACAAGGCGTTTCTCGAACCGGTGCGGAACCGGCCGAATCTGCGCGTGGAAACGAACGCGCATGTCATGCGGATCCTGCTGGAAGGAACACAGGCCGTCGGCGTTGAATTCAGCCGGAACGGCAGGACGCTCGCCGCCAAGGCCGGGCGCGAAGTCATATTAGCGGCCGGTGGGGTGCAGTCTCCCCAATTGCTGGAGCTTTCCGGCATCGGCGACCCGGCTGTTCTGCAACGGCATGGGGTCCCGGTGCGTCACGCCCTGCAGGGTGTCGGGAGCAATCTGCACGACCACTATGTCGCGCGCCTCACCTGGCGTTTGAAAAATACCGCCAGCCTGAACGAGAAAACCCGCGGACCGGGGCTCGCCCTGGAACTCGCGAAATATCTTTTCCTGAACAAGGGCGCTTTGACCATGCCGGCGGGCATCCTGACGGCGTTCCTGAAAAGCCGGGCCGATCTGGAAACGCCGGATCTGCAATATCACATCGCGCATGCCAGTTTCGACGATCCGAAAAAGCGCACCTTTCACCGCTTCCCCGGCCTGACGCTGGGCCCCTGCCAACTGCATCCGCGCAGCCGCGGTTCGATTCACATCAGAAGCGCCGATCCCTTCGCGCCCCCGTCGATCCAACCAAACTTCCTGCACGATCCGGTCGACGCAGAGGTGCTTGTGGCCGGCATGCGCCTCGCCCGCGACATCGTCGCCAGCGAGGCGATGCAGCAGTACGAGCCCGCCGAACTGCAGCCCGGCGCGGATTGCAGGTCCGACGACGAGTTGCTGGACTTCGCCCGCCGCACCGGCGCGACCCTGTATCATCCGGTTAGCACCTGCCGGATGGGAAGCGACGTGGAAGCCGTCGTCGATCCCCGGTTGAGGGTCCACGGTATGCAAGGCCTGCGCGTCGTGGATGCGTCCGTCATGCCGCGGGTGACCTCCGGCAACACCAACGCCCCGACAATCATGATCGCGGAAAAAGGGGCCGACATGATCAAGGAGGACGCGGTTTGAGGTCCTCCACCCGCCCCCCCGCCCTGTTGGCGGCTGCGGTCTTCCTGGGTTTGAGCGGTCCGGCCCAGGGCGGCGATCTGGCGGCTTTTCGGGACTTTGCGGCGGCGGCCTGCGAGACGCGCCTGGACCCACCGACGGCGGCGGGGACCGCCGATTGGGCTTTTGCCGGATCGGACGACGAAGGGTCGATTGAAACCCGTTTCCGGCGCACCGCCCGCTATACCGGCCGGAACGGGGACACGGCGACCCTCACGCTGACGGCGCTGCGCGGCCTGACCCGGCGGATTCAGGCCGAAAAATTCCAGGACGGTCTGCCGCGCTTCAGGATCGATCTTTCCAGCGACTGCGCCGTACTGCGCGGCCGTGAATTGTCCCGCAAGGGCGAGGATCTGTGGCTGATCGATTTAGGGCCGGACCTGACGCCGCTCGGCCCGCCCGAACCGCTCAATCCCCCGATGCCCGACGGCAAGGACCCCGGCGGCGTCACCGTGGCGCATATCGACAGCGGCGTGAACTATCTGTTGGAAAGCATCTCATCGCGCCTGGCCCGCGACGAAAACGGCGGGGCGCTGGGACAGGATTTCTGGGACGGGGATGCACGGCCTTTCGATGCGGATACCGGGCGCTCGCCCTTTTTCCCGATCCGCCACGGAACGGCGGTGGCGCACATCCTGCTGGCTGAGACATCCGCCGTCCGGCTGATCCCTTACCGCTATCCCCGACCCGATATGAGCCGCATGCGCGCGGTGGTCGAGGACGCCGCCGCCAAGGGCGCACGCATCGCCATGATGCCCCTAGGCAGCGTCCGGGCTGAAATGTGGGACGCGTTCGCCGACGCCGCACGGAACCATCCCGATATGCTGTTCATCGTCTCCGCCGGAAACGACGGCCGCGACATCGATACAGACCCGCTCTTTCCCGCATCCCTGGATCTTCCGAACATGATCGTCGTGACCTCCGCGGACCCCTTCGGGCGATTGGCGCAGGGATCGAACTGGGGGGCGGCCAATGTCGATCTGATGGTCCCAGGGGAAAAGCTCAGCACCGTGGATCACCGCGGCGCAACGGTGACGGCCTCCGGGTCGAGCTACGCCGTCCCGCGTGTCGCCGCCCTGGCCGCGCGCCTCCTTCACAACAACCCGGACTGGTCGGCGTCCATGCTGATCCAGGCGATTGAGGACCGGGCGACGCGCCCACTGGAACGCGGTGCACCGAAAGTCCGCTGGGGCTGGATACCCAACCCGTCGGACGATGGCGGCTAGCCGGATATTCCGGGCCGGTAAGCGACCGTCCGCGCCACGTCCGCTCATCCGGGCCGTGTCAGCGCCGCGGCGGACGCGGCGGCGGATTGTCCAGAAAGCGGCGCGCGGCCTCGACCATGTTCGGATTGGTGGCTTGCAACCGCTCGAACGCCGCCTCGGCGACGCCCGGCGCGCCGCCCCAGACGCCGGCCTGGATGGACAGCCGGATCACCTGCGGATCGTTCGGAATATGCTTGGTCAGGAAACGGAGATGCTCCAATTCCTCTTCATAGCGCCCGGCCAGATGAAAGGTCACGGCAAGACCCAGCCGGGCATTCAGCGCGTGCGGGTCCTGCGCGAGGGACGCTTCGAACAAGGCGACCGACCTGTCGATATCCCGGCGCATGCCGAACGCCTGCGCGGCGTTGTCGAAATATTGCCGGTTCCCCGTCGCCCGGCACGCTTCGGCCACAGCGGCGGTTTGCGCGGCGGACAGCGCACCGCGCCGCCCGCGTAGATCTTCCAGGGCAAGCGTACAGGTGCGGATGGCCACGGCGATCTCATCGCTCGCCGCGCGAAACGCCTCCCCGCTCTGTTGCCGCAGATCCTTAAGCGCCGCAATCGGCACCGCCTCGAACCGTCCATCCCCGCCGGAAGCAACGATCCCCACCAACCGGCCTTCGCCGTCGACCAGCGCCCCGCCGCTATTGCCAGGCTGGCTATAGGCCGTGTGATGCAGCCGCGCCAGCGGCAGGCCATCGGCGGGCGGCAGAAGGGTTCGGCCGGGCGGATAGGCGCGGATAGCGTTGTAGGTAACATCCGCGCCCACCGTGTAGAGGTCCGCCTCCGCGACGATCCGCCCGGGCGTGAGGATCGGGCCGGGGGGAAGCCCCTCCACCCGCAACAGCACGATGTCTCCCTTGTAGGCGGAGGGCACGGCGCGCGCTTCCAACGGCGGGCCGTCCGGTGGGAACACCCGAACCGATGGCTCGTCCGCAATCGCGTGCCGGGTCGTCAGCAACTCATCCTCACCGATCCGAACGGCGCTGGCGACCGGGTCGAAGGCGCTGATGGGAAAGACCGCGCCCCGCGCCTCGCAGACCGGCGACGGTTGGCGGCACGCCGATGCGCTTCCTTGCGCGGAAAGCGGATCCGGCGCGGCCACATAGACCGCGACGGACAAAAGCAAAGCAACAGGGGCCGGGACGCGCATGATACGGGAATTCACCTTCCTCAATTCCGCCGGGGTTCGGCCGTGGAACAGCCACGCGGCCGTCCAGCGGAAACCAAAAATTAACGACTGTCGGTATACTATCGGGGGAGTCTACTTGGTCACATACGCAATGACAGCAGAAACCGAACACGCGGCCCCCGAACACCTTGCATCGATACTTGAACATTTGGGACAAGGCATTTCGTACTTCGATGCGGATTTGAATCTGCTGCACTGCAATCAGCGATGCCTGAAACTTTTGGACCTGCCAGACTGGTTGGGGACGCCCGGCACCCATTTGAGCAGGCACCTTGAATTCAACGCCCGGCGGGGCGAGTACGGTCCGGGCGACATCGACTCCCTGGTCAACGAACGTGTCGAACTGGCCCGACAGTTCAAGCCGCATGTTTTCGAACGGGAGCGGCCGGGCGGAAAGATCCTACGCATACAGGGGAACCCCATCGCCGCGGGCGGTTTCGTAACAACCTACGAGGATGTAACCGAACTGCGGCGGTACCAGAACGCCCTGGAACAGGCAAACGACCGGCTGGACGAACGGGTTCAGGACCGCACCATCGCCTTGCAGGCCCGGGAACAGGAACTGGAACGCAAGACCGAAATCCTGGAAACCATCGTCCAAAGCACGGCCAACGGCGTGTCCCTGTTCGACCGGGACCTGAAGCTGGTCGTGGCCAACCGGCGTTTTGTGGAGCTGCTGGACCTTCCCGCAGATCTGCTTCGTCCCGGCCGCGCGTTCTACGACATCATGCTGTACAATGCCGAACGCGGCGAATACGGCCCCGGCGACCCGGTCGTCTTGGCCCAGCAGAGGGTGGAACGCGCCATCCTGTTCGAACCGCATCAGTTCGTCCGGCGGCGGCACAACGGAACCTATATCCAAGTGACCGGACGGCCTGTCCGCGACGGGTTCGTGACCACCTATACCGACATTACCGAACAGAAACAGGCCGAGGAACTGCTGCATCTCAGCAAGGTTCAACTGGAGGAACGGGTCACGGAACGAACGCAGGAACTGGAAAAGCAGTTGATCGAAACGGCCCGGGCGGAAGCGGAAATGCGGCGCGCCAAGGAACGCGCCGAACACGCCAATGCCGCGAAAGGCGAATTCCTGGCGCAGATGTCCCATGAGTTGCGAACGCCCCTGAATTCCATCATCGGCTTTTCCGACGTGATTCGGAACGAAGTCTTCGGTCCCATCGGCAATGACAGATACGCGGAGTATCTGAACGGCGTGCACTCGTCCGGCACCCACCTTCTGGCCCTGATCAACGACATCCTGGAAATGGCGCGGATGGAGGCCGGCAAAATCAATTTGACGGAGGAACCCGTCGACCTGAATGCGTTGGTGGAGGAGGTGAAGATGCAACTCAGCCAGCGCGCCCGCGCCGGACACGTCACCGTTCGGTCCAACCTGGAAACCAGCGTCCCGATGATCAGGGGCGACCAGCGGCGCATCTATCAGATGCTGCTGAACCTGATGTCCAACGCCGTAAAATTCACCCGGGCGAACGGGACGATCCAGGTTTCGGCCCATCGCAACGTCGATTCCAGCCTGTCGTTGAAAATCCGCGACTCGGGCATCGGCATGACGCCGGAAGAGGTGGAGAAGGTCATCGAGCCCTTCACCCAGGCGCGCGGCAGTATCCTGAACGCGCGCGAGGGCAGCGGCCTAGGCCTGCCCATCGTAAAGGGTCTGATCGAGGAACATGGGGGAACGCTTTCCATCGTCTCCGCGCCGGACAAGGGGACGACGGTTCAATTGACCTTTCCGCCCGCCCGCTGCCTCTGGGATGCACAGGACACGTTTCCGCGATCCGCGTGAAGCGGAACAAAAGGGGATAAAGCTCCTCCGCAACTGAAGCGGATTGCGTTCGTTCCGAACCGCCTCAGTCCTTTTGCCGGAACGCTTGGTGACACGCCCTGCAGGTCGCCAGCATGCGGGTCGCCGCGGGCCCCGCCGGGGCGTCTGACGATGTGTCGAACAGATAGCCCTCCCCGAACTGCGCCGGACCGTTCGCCGCCAGGGCGGAGACCGCCGCCGCCTCCCGCCGAAGGTCCTCGGCCATCTGTTCGAACCGCGCCCAATCGCGCCAGATCTCGGGAAGCGCCTCGGTCGGTTTATCCAGCGACCCGGCCGGAAACTTCTCTGTCATGGCGGGGCCCGCCAGTTCGGCGATTGCATCGGCCGCAGCCCGCACCGCCGCCGCGTCGTAAGGCTGATCGCCCTTGAACATGCCCGCGATGACCTTGGTCGCCCGGCCGATATCCTTCATCCGGTCCATCCGTTCCTTGACGATCCCGGTCGCCCCGCTGTGGGCAGCCGCCGCCAAGGGCAGACAGAGAAGGAACAGGGCGGCGGGCCACTGGAATTTTCGGAACGTTCGGAACTTTCGCATCGGTGGCGTGCCTCTAGGATCGCGCGGCGGCCTGCGTTCGGCGCTGTTGTTCGGCCTGAATTTGCGGGGGCCAGGTGCTTTTGATGAATTCCAGGATGGCGACGATCTCCGCGTCCGACAAGACATCCGCGAATGCCGGCATGTCCGACTGATACCCGGCCCCCGCAAAGGCTTGGACGCCGAATTTGGTCATGGCGAACAATTGGCCGTCCGGATGATGCCAGGTATGGCCCGTCGGGTCGTGCGGTGGGGCGGGCAGCCGCCCGTCGGCGCGGCGTTGACGCCAGTTTGCCTGCCCTTCCAGATTGTCGCCGTGACAGGCGGCGCAATTGTCCAGATAGAGCCGTTCGCCGTCATGCCCCGCCCGGGAAGCATGGGGCCGCACATCCTCCCCGTCCTTCGGCGACAAGAGCAATA
>JANQIT010000151.1 GCA_028282025.1 Hwanghaeella sp.
CGCGGAAAAAACCCGGCGCAATTCGAAGCTGTGCTCGATCGGATAACCCTTCCGGATCGAGACAAGGTATGCCGTGAACATCAGCAAAAAGCACACGAGTATCCCGGGAAGGACTCCCGCTGCAAAAAGCTGCGCGACGGATGTCTCCGCGACAAAGGCATAGAGAATCAGGTTGAGGCTTGGAGGGACGATGATAGCCATGGTCGCCGATGTCGCGGTTACGGCGGCGGCGAAGCCTATCGGATAACCGCGTCTTTTCATCTGCGGAATCATGATGGAGCCGATCGCAGCGGCATCCGATGTCGCGGTTCCGGAAATCTCGGAAAAGAAGAGCGAGGTGAGAATGTTGATATGCGCCAGCCCCCCGCGGATATGCCCGACGAGCGAGCTGGCGAAATTGATTAGCTTCTCGGCGATCCTGCCTTGGTTCATCACCTCGCCGGCGATCATGAAAAGAATCGCGGCGACGAGGAGGTAGTTGTTGGCTCCGGCGAAGGGGACAAGCCCGATAATCTGCGGCACGACCGCAGGATCGAGAAAGATGACGATTGCCGCCGTGACGCCCAACACGAACGCGATCGGCATGCCAATGAGCAACAGCGAAACGAGCAGGATCAGGATCAAATAGGCGCTGTTCATCAATCGTCGTGTTGCGGTTGGAAGTCATCGGGGCCAAGCCGTCCGAGCAACAAGCCGACCAGGCGGATCGAGCAGATCAAGGCGATGATGGCGCCGCCGACGGGCATCGCGCCCCGGAAAAGGGTAACGGGCAATTCGATGGAGATCAGATCTCGTCCGAAAAAACTCCAGGCCGCGATTGCGCCGTAATAGGTTAGGCAACCGGCGAAAAAGATCATCATGATCTGAATGCCGATTAGGAAGATGCGCTGAACCGGCACGGGCAGTTGGGCGAGCACGCCGTCGAAGCACAAATGCCCGTTCGTGCGGGCAAGGTAAGCGGCGCCGATGAAGGTGAGCACGGCCAAGAGGTGGGCCGGCAATTCCTCGCCCCAAGATACGGATGCATTCAAGACGAAGCGGGAAAAAACCGCGTAGTTCATCAAAATGAGGATGAGGCCTGCGATCGCGATTATGAGCGCATCCAAGATTGCGATCAGAATCCGATCCGCGGCCCAGAAAACTTTCACGATGCGCCTAAATTTTCAAAATTTGTTGGGACGGCAGACTGAAGCTCGTCCGGCCTGCCTTCCCAACCTCGAGCAGTCTATTTGGATCTGACCACGGCAAGTGTGGCCTCCACCATGTCCTTCCCGGGGACATCGACGAACAGCTTATCATTGTACAGTGGGGCCGCCGCTTTCTGGAAAGCCGCGACATCGGGCGTATTGATCTCCATATGCGGAGCGAGCTTCTTCAATACCGATCGGTCGGTCTCATCACCCCATTGGAACGTCCAGGGGGCAACCTCCTTGGCGACGCGCTCGACGGTCTCGCGGACCTTGGGTTTCAAGCCCGCCAGCAGACTTTCTCTGATCAGCAGGAATGTCGGCAGGTAGATGTGGTTGGAAACCGACAGATATTTTTGAACTTCGTGAAATTTGGTTACGTAAACGACATGGGCAGGGTTTTCCTGGCCATCGATCACGCCTTGGTCGAGTCCGGAGTAAACCTCCTTGAAGGACAGCGGCGTTGCGTTCGCTCCGAGGTCGTTAAACAGCTTGACGCGTTGCCGGTTGCTGGGCGTCCGGATCTTGAGGCCCTTCAGGTCTGCGGGTTTTGTGATCGGCCGCACGTTGTTCGTGATGACGCGAAAGCCGTTATCCCAGATGGCCAGCAGCTTGGCGCCCGTTCCCTTGAATCCATCGTCAAGCAGCTTGCCGGCCGGACTGTTGGCAAACTTCTGCACTTGCGCGCGGTTCTCGAAGAGGTATGGCAAATCGAAGATGGCCGTCCGTGGGTTTATCTGTACGACCCACGACGCTGACAGTGTCGCGTCATGCGTGCCGAGCTTAAGGCCCTGCAGCACATCCTCTTCCGACCCGAGAGTGTTGCCGAAGAAAATTTGGATATCGACCTCACCGGGAATTTCCGCATCCACGCGTTTCTTGAACTCCCGAAGAAAGACACCCGCAAACGAACTTTCGTTTTGCGACGTGTTGATCTGGATAACAACGGGTTTTGCCAGGG
>JANQIT010000181.1 GCA_028282025.1 Hwanghaeella sp.
TGAAGGGCGCGGTGAATCTGGAAACCTTCCTGGTCGGGCTGGTGAAAGCCCCGGTCCACGCCTACATCATCGCCGTGGTCGGTTGTTTCGAAGGATTCAAGGTCCGGCAAAGCGCGGAAAGCGTGGGCAAACAAACCACCACATCGGTTGTGGAATCGATCTTCCTGGTAATCGTCGCCACCGCAGTCTTTTCTGTCATGTTCTCGGTCCTGGGGATTTGAACGGATGAGCGACGCCTCCAATGCAGAAACCCAAGACCCGGTGATCCGCATTCGCGGACTGCGCACGCAATTCGGAACCCAGGTCATCCACGACCAATTGGATCTGGATGTTCGGCGCGGCGAGGTGCTGGGCGTGGTCGGCGGGTCCGGTACGGGGAAATCCGTCCTGCTGCGGACCATCGTCGGGTTGATCCGGCCCGCCGCCGGTGCGATTGAATTACTGGGCGCCGACGTTCTGTCGCTGGCGCCGCAAGCCAAGGACGCGCTGCGCACCCGTACCGGCGTGCTGTTTCAGGACGGCGCGCTGTTTTCCGCCCTGACAGTGGCGGAAAATATCCAGGTGCCGATGCGGGAACACACAAACCTCCCGCCGGCCTTGATGGACGAATTGGCGGCCCTGAAGGTCGCCATGGTCGGCCTGCCGCCGGAGGCGGGGGGAAAATACCCGTCGGAACTGTCCGGCGGAATGCGCAAGCGCGCCGGTCTGGCCCGTGCATTGGCGCTCGACCCGGAAATCGTCTTTCTCGACGAGCCGACCGCCGGCCTGGACCCGATCGGTGCGGCAGCGTTCGATCAATTGATCCTGTCCCTGCAGAAAAGCCTGGGCCTGACCGTTTTCATGGTCACACACGACCTAGACAGTCTGGCGGCGATTTGCGACCGGATCGCCGCGCTTATAGACAAGAAGGTCCGGGTCGCTACCATGGCGGAGCATATGCGTGACGACGATCCATGGCTGCACGAGTATTTCCATGGGCCGCGGGCGCGCGCGGCCTTGGATGCGAAAGGGGCCAGAGAGCATGCAGGGCTGCAAGGGGAACGCGCCTAGGCGCGGATGACGGAAGGGAGCGCGGATGGAAACCCGGGCAAGTTATACAATCGTCGGCGCCTTCGTCCTGGCCTTCTTCTTCGGCATGGTGGGCGCCGTCGTCTGGTTGGCGGATTTCGAACTGGATGCCGAAAACGCTCGCTTTCATATCCTTTTCGACGGGTCCGTCACCGGCCTGCAAACGGGCAATCCCGTGCGTTACCGCGGCATCCCCGTCGGCATCGTGAAGGAGATGGAAATCAATCCGGACAATGTGGAACAGGTCCGTGTCACCATCGAAGTCCCGGTCGAAACGCCGATCAAGCAGGACGCGACCGCCAGCCTGGAATTTCAGGGGCTGACCGGCGTCGCCTTCGTGCAGATATCCGGCGGCACGCACGATGCGCCGAACCTGCGCGCGGAACCGGGAGACGAACTTCCGATCATCCCCTCGACACCGTCGCAGATCGAAGAACTGTTCGAAAAGGCGCCGGAACTGCTGACGCGCTTTATCGGTCTGGTCGACCGCGCCAACGAGATTCTCAACGCCACCAACCAACGCAACATTCAGGAGACCCTGGGTAATCTGACCGAGTTTACCGGCGCGCTGGCGGAAAGCTCCGGCGATATCCAGCGCCTGCTGTCCGAAGGCGGTGCGACCCTGGAACAGTTCAAGGCGACCGCGCGGGAAGCCGAGATCCTGATCGGCGCCTTCGCCGGGCGCAGTGATTCCATCGCCGCGCTTGCGGAAAAAACCCTGATCGACGTCGACTCGCTGGTCGTCGAGGCCGAGGGGTTGGTCACCACAGGCATCCCGGTCTTGGAACAGACGGGCCAGACCATGGTTCAGATCGAAGGGATCGTCGACGAGTTGAGGCCGCATGTCGGCCCCCTGGCGGAATCGACCAAACTGTCACTGGATGAATTCAACAAGATCGCTGCGGATTTGCGCTATGCCGCCCGGAATATCGGCAATGCAGCGAACGAGGCGTCGCAGCTTTTGGACGACAACCAGGATTCCCTGTCCGAGTTCGCCAATAGCGGACTGTATGAATTCACGCAGCTTATTGCGGAATCGCGCATCCTGATCCAAGTTCTTACCAGGATATCGAACGAGTTGGAGCGGGACCCGGCGCGGTTCTTCTTCGGCGATCAGTCGCAAGGATTCCAGGCGGAGTAATGGTCCTTGGGGGAGCATCGATGACGGTCTCGCACACGAACGCCATGACCCGGCGGCTGGGCCGGATCGCCCTGGCGGCAATCCTGACGGCCATGCTTGCAAGCTGTTCCTTCAGCTTGCCGGGCACAGGGGAGCCGCCGCGGATTTTCGTACTTTCGCCAAAAAGCACCTTCGACGAGAACATTCCGGTGGTGGATTGGCAGCTTCTGATAGACTCGCCAATCGCCGCGGCGGGCCTGAATACGTCGCGCATCGCCTTGCGGCAAAGCCAGATCGAGTTGGAATACTACGCCAACGCCGCCTGGACCGACGCGGCGCCGAAGATGATCCAGCGTCTGGTCATCGAGTCCTTTGAGAATTCCGGCAAGATTGTCTCTGTCGGACGGCAAGCGGTTGGGCTGCGCGCCGATTTCATCCTGGCTACCGAATTACGGGAATTCCAGGCGGAATACGAAGGCAAGGCGGACAATGAACCGCCGGATATCCGCATCCGGTTCAACGCCAAACTGGTCAAGATGCCGCAACGGACCATCGTAGCCTCGAAAACCTACGACTATTTGCTGCCCGCCCCGGGCACCGACCTTGTTTCCGTGGTCCTGGGTTACGATGCCGCGCTGGGCAAGGTCCTGAAGCGCCTCGTCGGATGGGCCATCGTAGAGGGCGAGAAGTTCCACGATAGCTAGGCCGCCCCCCGAACCGGCCTGGGAGCAGATTATGACGCATGTCTTCCACAGAACCTCTAAAGGCAGTCTGCCCGTCGCGTCGTACGGCGACGGGGTCTATATCGTCGACACGGACGGCAAGCGCTATCTCGACGCCTCCGGCGGGGCCGCTGTTTCATGCCTGGGTCATTCTCATCCCAGAGTAATTCAGGCGATCAAGGATCAGGTGGACCGGATCGCTTTCGTGCATTCAGGATTTTTCACCAACGATGCGGCGGAAACGCTGGCCGCGACGCTTACCGCCAAGGCGCCGGACGGGCTGGATTATATGTACATCGTCTCCAGCGGATCGGAATCCATAGAGGCCGGCCTGAAACTGGCGCGACAGTATTTCGTCGAGCGCGGAGAAACCCAGCGGAAGCACTTCATCGCGCGCAAGCAGAGCTACCACGGCAATACCCTGGGTGCGCTGGCGGTCGGCGGAAACATGTGGCGGCGGGAACAGTTCGGTCCGATCCTGGTCGACGGCAACTATGTGCCCCCCTGCTATCCCTATCGCTACAAGGACCCGGACGAAACGCCGGAAGCTTATGGCATACGCACCGCCGATGCGCTGGAGGCCCGTATTCAGGAGCTTGGCGCGGACACGGTCATCGGCTTCGTCGCCGAAACCGTAGTGGGCGCGACGGCGGGCGCCCTGGCCCCCACGCCCGGCTATCTGAAGCGGATCCGGGAGATCTGCGACCGGCACGGCATCCTCTTGATCCTGGACGAGGTGATGTGCGGCATGGGCCGGACCGGCACCCTGTTCGCCTGTGAGCAAGACGGTATCGCCCCCGACATTCTGGCGGTGGCCAAGGGATTGGGGGCGGGTTATCAGCCTATAGGCGCGATGTTCTGCACGGCGGAGATCTATGGCGCGATCCGCGACGGCTCCGGCTTTTTCCAGCACGGACACACCTATATGGGTCATCCGACCGCCTGCGCCGCGGCCCTGGCCGTCCAATCCGAAATAGAGGAACGGAACCTGCTGGAGAATGTCCGCAGCAAGGGGGATGCGCTGGCGGACGCCCTGACCGCACGGTTCGGCAATCATCCCTATGTCGGCGATATCCGCGGCCGCGGCCTGTTCAGGGCCCTGGAACTGGTCGCCGACCGCGGCAGCAAGGATCCCTTGGACCCGGAACTCCAGATCCACGCCAAGATCAAGAAACAGGCGATGGCGCGCGGCCTGATATGCTATCCCGGCGGCGGGACGATAGACGGCAAACGGGGCAACCACATCCTATTGGCTCCGCCCTTCATCATTGAGGAGGCGCATATCGGCGAGATCGTGGACAAGCTGGACGACGCGATGCAGGCGGCGTTCGCGGAAGCGGGACTGGCCGCATGATAAGCGACAGCTTCGCCGCCCCCCTGACCATCGCGGTCGCCCCGAACGGGGCGCGCCGCACGCAGGCCGACCACCCCGCCTTGCCGATCACGCCGGATGAATTGGCGCGCACGGCGGCGGAGTGCCTGGAGGCCGGCGCGGCGATGATCCATCTGCATGTCCGGGACAGCGAACAGAAACACACATTGGATGCCGACGCCTATCGCGCGGCGACCGCCGCCGTCCGGCGGGAGGTCGGCGACGGCCTGATCATCCAGGTCACCAGCGAGGCCGTCGGCATCTACACCGCCGACCAGCAGATGGCCATGGTCCGCGATTTGCGGCCAGAGGCCGTGTCCCTTGCGGTCAAAGAGATTTGCCCGGATGCCGCCAGCGAACCCGCTGCCGCGGACTTCCTGGCCTGGATGGCAGCAGAAGCTATTCAGCCGCAATACATCCTCTATTCCGCGGAAGATGTCGCCCGCCTTCGCGATCTGTGCAAGCGGGGCGTGGTCCCGGGCGACCGCATTTCCGTGCTTTATGTGCTTGGCCGCTACACCAAGGGGCAGGTCTCGCAGCCGGCGGATGTTATTCCCTTTATCGAGGCGGCGGGCGGCGACGATGTCCATTGGTCTGTCTGCGCCTTCGGGCGGCTGGAAAGCGCCTGCGCGATGACAGCAGCGGCCTTGGGCGGCCATGTCAGGGTCGGTTTCGAGAACAATCTTTATGCTGCGGACGGACGGTTGGCCGAGAGCAACACCACTCTCGTTTCTCAGGTGCGGCGCGGCGCCGCCGTGATCGGACGCCCCGTCGCAACGCCGCAGGAAGCGCGCGCCTTATTGTTCTAATATAGGCCATTTTCCAGCGATTTGCGGGCATTGACGCGGTAGCAAGCTGCGGTCATAGTTTCCTTAAATCAATTACAAGAACATGCCGGGCGGCACATGATCGCCCCGGCGGGCGGGAGCGGTCCTTGGGGACGAATTACCCATTCCGTTGGACTGGAATAGCGGGGTGGCGCACCACCACTGCACCCAAGCCCCTGATCCTTTCAGGCATGGACGGCGCACCCGCACGCCGCCGTGCCGAAACGCGCCGGTCTTCGTACCGGGCACAAACGGCAGTTTCCGCCGCTGTGGCGGAAGCTGAATGGTAAGTATCTGAAAACAAGGGAGTCTTCAAAGATGCTTCGCAAATACTGGCTGATTGGTGCTGCTGCGGCCGCGGCGGTGACCATGGGCGCAATGTCCGCGAATGCGGCGGAACAGCGCTTCATTTCCATCGGGACCGGCGGCGTCACCGGCGTTTACTACCCGACCGGCGGCGCGATCTGCCGCCTGGTCAACCGTGGCCGGAAAGAGCACGGCATCCGCTGCTCGGTCGAATCCACGGGCGGGTCGGTCTACAACATCAACACCATCCGCGCCGGCGAACTGGAATTCGGCGTCGCCCAGTCGGATTGGCAATTCCACGCCTTTAACGGCACCTCCCGGTTCGAGGACCAGGGCGCCTTCGAAGGTCTGCGCGCGGTCTTCTCGGTTCACCCGGAACCGATCAGCGTCGTCGCCCGGGCCGACTCCGGCATCAAATCCATCGATGATCTGGTCGGCAAACGCGTGAATATCGGCAACCCGGGTTCCGGTACGGAAGCGACCTGGAACGTCGTATGGGGCGCCATGGGCAAAACCAACGCGGATCTGCGGTTGGCGTCTCAGTTGAAGTCCGCCGAGACCCCCGCCGCCCTGTGCGACAACAAGATCGACGCCTTCTTCTGGGCCGTCGGAAACCCGGCCGCGCTGAACTCCGAAGCCGCCACCACCTGCGACGTGGTCTTCGCCTCGGTCAACAACGACGCGGTCAAGAAGCTGATCGCCGATAACCCGTACTATGCGTCGGCGACGATCCCCGGCGGCATGTATCGCGGCAATCCGAACGACATTCCGACCTTCGGCGTGGGCGCGACCTTCGTGACCTCCACCGACGTTCCGGAAGACGTTGTCTATGTCGTCGCCAAGGCGGTCATGGAAAACCTGGACGATTTCCGGAAACTGCATCCGGCCTTCGCCAACCTCGACGCCAAGTCGATGGTGACCAACGGTCTATCGGCCCCGCTGCATCCAGGCGCGGCGAAAGCCTATAAGGAACTGGGCCTGATGTAAGGTCCACGGGTCATCCGGCCGGGAGGGCGGACCTGGTCCACCCTCCCGCCGGGGTCCTTTATCAATTTCTTGAAGTAAATCTCGGAAAAAGCCGGGTGCGCAGGGTGCTCCCGCCTCCGGGTGCGGTTGGGGGGTTAGATGTCTGACACGAACGCGACGCAATCCGGCAGCGCAGGTAACGTCGATCTCGACGATCTGGTCGCCTCGACGGATACCGGGGCCCGCAGCCCCGAAGGCGGACTTGGGGTCTTTCTGGCGACCGTCGCCTTCATCTGGTCGGTCTTTCACATCTATCTCGCCTCCAGCGTGCCCTTCATCCTGACGGATATTACGGGCATCCAGTTCTTCACCGACCTGCTTACGGTCGGACGGCAAATTCACTTGGCCTTTGCACTGTTCCTGGCGGCAATGGCCTATCCACTCTTCGCCTCCTCCTCCCGCCGGACGATCCCCTGGTACGATTGGATCCTCGGCCTCGTCGGGGCGGGGTCCTGCCTCTACATGTTCGTGTTCCAGGCGGAACTGGCCAACCGGGCCGGCCTGCCGACCACGATGGATATTACGGTCGGCGCCTGCGGCCTGGCGGTCCTGATGATTGCGACTTACCGGGCCCTCGGGTTTCCGCTGCTGATCGTCGCCGGCATGTTCCTGACCTACGTCTTCTTCGGCGACCAGGATTTCATCCCCGAGGTCATCCAGTGGAAAGGCGCTTCCTTCGCCAAGGCGATGAGCCATTTCTGGATCACGGAGGAGGGCGTTTTCGGCATCGCGCTGAACGTCTCCGCCTCGCTGGTCTTCCTGTTCGTTTTGTTCGGTTCTCTGCTGGACAAGGCCGGCGCGGGGAACTGGTTCATCAAGATTGCCTTCGCCCTGATGGGGCATTTGCGCGGCGGACCGGCCAAGGCGGCCGTGGTTTCGTCGGCCATGACGGGTCTGATTTCCGGTTCCTCTATCGCGAACACCGTCACGACCGGGACCTTCACCATTCCGCTGATGAAACGCGTCGGCTTCAAGCCCGAATCCGCGGGCGCCGTCGAAGTCGCCTCCTCCGTCAACGGACAGATCATGCCGCCGGTGATGGGGGCGGCAGCCTTCCTGATGGTGGAATTCATCGGCATCACCTATCTGGAAGTCGTCAAACACGCCTTCCTGCCGGCAACCATCTCCTACATCGCGCTCTTGTACATTGTGCATCTGGAAGCGCTGAAGTCCGGGATGCAGGGTCTGCCGCGCCGCGGCGTCGCAAAGACCGTCGTGCAGAAACTGATCGGCGTGCTGACCGGATTCCTGGGCGTCGCCGCCCTGGCCGCCGCTCTGCACTATGGGTTGGGCTGGACCAAGGAAGCCTTCGGCGATGCGACGATCTATGCGGTCAGCGTGGTTTTTGTGGCCGCCTATCTGGCGCTGGTGAAAGTGGCCGCCGGTTATCCGGACCTGGAGCTTGACGACCCGAACGCCCCGGTGACGGAGCTGCCGGAACTGAAATCGACCGCGATGGCGGGATATTACTATCTGCTGCCCATCGTGACACTGATCTGGTGCCTGATCATCGAGCGGCTGTCGCCCAGCCTGTCGGCCTTTTGGGCGACCATGGGCCTGCTGTTCATCATCTTCACCCAACACCCACTGAAATCCCTGTTCCGCCAATCCGGCGACATCGGCGACGAGTTGAAGCGCGGCGTCCTTGAATTCAGGGACGGCATGATCGCCGGTGCCCGGAATATGATCGGGATCGGTGTGGCGACCGGCGCGGCCGGGATTGTGGTGGGTACGATCTCGCTGACCGCCTTCCATTTCGTTGTGGGCGATTTCATCGAATTCCTGTCCGGCGGCAGCCTGATGGTCATGCTGATCCTGGTGGCGATCTTCAGCCTGATCCTGGGTATGGGTCTGCCGACCACGGCCAACTACATCGTGGTATCCTCGCTGATGGCCTTCGTGGTGGTCGATGTCGGGGCGCAGAACGGTTTGATCGTGCCCCTGATCGCGGTTCACCTGTTCGTCTTCTATTTCGGGATCATGGCGGATGTGACGCCCCCTGTAGGATTGGCGTCCTTCGCCGGGGCGGCGATTTCCGGCGGAGATCCGCTAAAAACGGGCTTTACCGCATCCTTCTATTCCCTGCGGACCGTCGCCCTGCCCTTCCTGTTCATTTTCAACACGGACCTGCTGCTGATCGACGTGACGGTGGGCGAAGCGGTCTTCGTCTTTATCGTCGCCACCATCGCCATGTTGATTTTCACAGCCGCGACGCAAGGCTACTTCTTCGCCAAATGCAAAGTCTGGGAGATCGTCGCGCTGTTGGTGATCGCCTTTACGCTCTTCAGGCCGGGATTCTGGCTCGACTATGTGGCCCCGCCTTATGAAAGACTGGCCCCCGCACAAGTTTTCCAAGCGGCTGAGACGACGCCGGACGGCGAGAAGCTGCGGATCGTGTTCGAGTTCGAGGATTTCGACACAGGGGAATTGGATCGCAAGACATTCGAAATCCCCATCGAAGGCGAAGGCAGCGGCGAAGAGCGTTTGCAGGCGCAAGGCATTGAACTGATCGAGGACGGCGACCGCATGATCGTCGATAATGTCGGCTTCGGATCCTGGGCCGAGGAGCAGAAGATCGATTTCGATTGGGCCATCGTTTCCGTCGATAAGGCCGCGGACCGGATCGCCAAGGAAGTATTCTACATTCCGGCCCTTCTGGTTCTGGCGCTGATCATCTTCCTGCAGCGCCGCCGTACCGACGTTCCGGCCTTCTAACCGTATCGAAAGGGTAGGTGATGCATACGGAAATCCTGTTGCCCGTCGATCTGGGGCATCCTGAATCCTGGCGTAAGGCGCTTCCCACGGCGATCCATTACGCCAAGTCCTCCAACGCCCGAATCCATCTGCTGACCGTCGTTCCCGACTACGGGAAATCCATCGTCGGGTCGTTCTTCCCCAGCGGGCATGAAGAAGAAGTGATGGAACATGCGCTGAAGGCCCTGCACGAATTCTCCGCCGAGCACCTGCCGGGCGACATCCCCAAGCAGCACATTGTCGGCCATGGTCCGGCCTATGACGAAATCCTGCGCTATGCGGAAAAGACGAATTGCGACCTTATAATTCTGGCCTCGCACCGGCCGGAAATGCAGGACTATCTTCTCGGCCCCACCTCGGCCAAAGTGGTGCGGCACGCCAAGTGTTCCGTGCTGGTCGTCCGGGAATAGCCGCTCCCGGACGAGCCGTCCTGGCCTATAGAGGGAGCCTATAGAGGGATCTGTCCGTTGTTAAGCAGCGACAGATAAAGCCGGTCCGCATCTTCGTGGGTGCAGTCCGCGCACAACGTGATGTCCGCCGAGTTTACGCCGCCGGTTACCGCCTGAATATCCCCTTGCGGCCCCACAAACGTGTATCGCCAGTTCCCTTTCAACGGCGTGTATCCCGGCATCATCTTTTCGATGAATACCAACGGCCCCAGTTCCAGCGCGCCGTCCGGACCGGCTGAAAAAGTCACAACCGCCAAGGTTGCGCCGACATCGTAACCCCGGTCGCGGTGGGTATTCTCCGGGTCCTGGGAAAGGGCGCGCGGGTTTGCAAAGACCGCCGCGTACCGGTTGTCCAGGGCTGCAACCTCGAACGGTACCCGGTCCACGCGTTTCCAACCCGTGAATTCCCGCGCCAGGAGATGCACGCCGGCCCCGTATGTCCCGGCGAGACCGGCGGACAGACAGGCGAACCCCGCCTGGGCTTCTTCCTCCGTCAGGCCGGCTTCACCGGCCGAAGACGGTTGAACGAGCGTGCAGACCGGTGCGCCCTCCGCCCCCGACATGGCGACCAACCCTTCGACCGCCGGAACCGGGTCTGCCTGGATCGTGGCCGCGGGCCCGGCCGTCGATTGCAGAAGGCTCGGCTGCTCATCCTGCCACAACACACAGCCGGTCAGACCGGCGCTCAGCGCGAGCGCGAGCACACCCTTGTGGAAGAAACCAATATCGAAACGTCGGAAACCGGCCATGCGTTCAATCCATTGCAAACAGTCGCCGGAGTCTACGCCGCTTCAGTATTGCGGGCAACGGCTGCTCTATAGCCGGTCCACGCGAACAACAGCCAACCGGCGATTAGCAGAACCCCGCCGAAGGGAGTCACGCTGGCGATCCCTTTCCACCCGGTGAAGGCCAGCACATAAAGGCTTCCGGAAAACAGCACCACGCCCAGCAGCACGGTCAGGGCGGCCCAGCGTAACCCGGCCATGCTTCTGCCCGCCGCGGCGATCGCCGCCAACAACAAGGCATGCCAGATCTGGTAGTCGACGCCGGTTCTGATCCAGGCCACGCTTTCAGGCGGCAGGAACGATGAAAATCCGTGCGCCGCCCCGGCCCCCAGGCCGACCGCCGTTACGCCGGTCGCACCGGCCGCCAAGAAAACCCATCGCATCGTCCAATCTCCCGACCCGCCGCCGATTTGCGCCTCTGACTGGGGGAGATTTCCGGTCTTGTAAAGCCGGGTCAGACCGCGCCGCCGTCATTGTTGTTTCCGCCGTCATCCAGAATGCCCGGCTCCACCGGCGCAACGAAGACCACCGCCGCATCTTCCTCGGAAGGCGCATTGCCTTTCTCATCGCCATCGAAGAAGTCGACCTGAAGACTGACCAGTTCGTCCATGCCCAACGACCCGTCCCCATCCGTATCGGCGTTATGGGTTGCCTGATTGGCGCCGCCGGCGAAGGTTCCGGCGGATACTCCGACAAGTTTGATCGCCTCGTCATCGCCGAGTTTGATGATCGTGTCATCGCCCTGTTCGAAGAAGGTCGCCTCGTCCGCGCCAAATCCGCTGATGACCAACTGATCGACCCCCACTTCGAAATCGCGGATGGTGTCGACGCCGTCGCCTTTCGCGTGGAAGAAAACATCCTTCTGGGAATCGCCGCTCCCCCCTTGATCGCCGCCGGTGAGGTAGTCGCCGGCATCGAAGGAGATCAAGGCGCCTTGATCGACCTGGATGACCGCATCGTTGAAGTCTGCGTCCCCAAGGTTCCGCAGATCTTCGAAGCCGATCCGGACAGAGCCGTCGCCGATGCTGCCGGTATCGTCGCTGCCATCCCGTGCACCGTCGCCTCCGACAGCGTCATCGTCATCCTCCGCAAGACTGGTGATTTCCGCATGATCCGCCCCGTCCGGATTAAGATCGGCGGGACCGGAGAAATAGGCCGGGAACCCTCTGCCGCTCAGCGCCGCGCCATCCACCTCGACCACCCATTGGCCCTGGTTGTTCTGAGCGAAAGTGACATCCGTGTCATCCTCCAGGCCGCGATTGCGGTTGGCCCCGTCCGGGATCAGGAAAAATCCGACCTGGTCGGCGGTGAAACCATCGAGAACGATTTCCCGCGCATCGCCCCGGTCGACCTCGTCCACATTGCTCCACAAGATCCGGCCGTCCGCCGGTTCGCCGTTTTCGTCGATCACGAAATAGCCAATCGTATTGTCGAAACCGGCATGTTCTTCCAGGAAGGTCACCTTCAGGGTTTCAAAGGTCGTGGTGCTGCCGGAATCCGTGCCGCCGTGGACCCAGTCGCGTCCCGCGCCGCCCGCGATGACGTCATCGCCGGCCCCGCCGGACAACACATCGTCACCGGCGCCTTCGGCAGATACCGGGCGCAACGCGATGTTATCCAACAGAACGCCCCGGTTATCATGGTCGCCAAAGCCCTGGAACCGTATCGTGTCGGTCCCGTCGCCGGACCCGGCGACGATGTCGAAGATAAAGGTTTCCCAATCGCGCGGCCCGTTCAAAGCCGCGACTTCCTCGCCGTTCCAAAGCACGCGAATACCGTCATCCGGATTGAACCGGCTGCCGGAACGTCCCGTCAGATCCAGCGACAGGTTCAAGCGCTGGCCGGCCTGCAAGCCTTCGACGGCCTGCTCTATGTTCAGGAAGCCCTTCTGCTCGGAATCGATGACCTGATCGTGGCCATCTTCCTCGACCCCGAAGCGGTCCGCGTCGAGAACCTGCGCCCGTTTGGACAGGATATCCCATCCCGGCAGATCGCCGCCCGCCCGGTGCGCGCCCTGACCGCCGCTTTCCAGATTGCCGTTGACCAGCAGGTTGTCGCCCAATTGCCGCGGGGCGTCGCCGATCAGCCGGTCGTCCCCGTCATTGCCGAACAGCGTGTCCGACCCGGCGCCGCCTTCGAGCACATCGTCGCCCGCTTCCGCGTTGGAAGCGGGATCGATATCCAGCGTGGCGCGCACCACCCCGGAGCTGTCCAACGCACCCGTGTCGGCATCCGTATCCCGGCTTTGGGCCGCGACCTCCAACGTGAAGGCCGGGTCCGAAGAGGCCACGGTCAAGGTAAGGCCCGGCAGTTGCGCCGATGTCAGAATGGCCGCGCCGTTGATGACCGGAATCGCATCGCCGGCATCGTTCGACAGGGTTGCGTCCAAGGGCAAGCCGGCAAGGGTGACGATCAGGTTTTCCGACCCGTCCCGGTCCGCCAGCGACGGCGCAATGTTCAACGCAATCTGCGTATCCCCGTCAAAAAGGTCGCCATAGATCAGATCATTGGCGCCGCCGCCTGCGATCCGGTCGCTTCCGCCGCCGCCGAACAGGCTGTCCACCGCATCGGAACCGGTAATGACATCGTCGCTGCCGGGGTCGCCGCCGCCGATTACCGCCGCCGATACTTGCAGTTCGGGCTCGTCCGCAACGGCGTTGACCACAACGGTCGCTGTCGTTTGCGTTTCCGTGGTGACGCCAAGGGCGGTGTTCGCCACCCGGGCCGCCACCTGCAGATTATTGATGTCGTCGCCGATATTGGCCCCGCGCTGAAGGGTCAGCCCGGCCAGGCTATCCGGCGTCAGGGTGACCGAACCGCCATCGGCCGGTATCTCATTGCCCGCCGCATCGAACAGTACGGCATCCGCCGGAAGGTTGGAGATCGTCACCTGATCGACCTGCAGGAACGCGGAGTCGGTCTGCGGCGCGACGGCGATGGTCAGCGGAATGCGGGTATCCTCATCCCCTTCCGCCGTGACGGTAATGACCGCCGCACCGTCAAGGGGCCGTTCGATGGTCAACGCCTGTTGCGCGCTGGCCCTGTCCCCGTCCGCATCTTCGACCGTAATACTGAAACCCGCCTGCGCCGGCTCCGTCAAAGCGGCGACAACCGCCGTATCCGCCTCGAAATTCCAGACGCCGTCCGCGTCTACGGTCAGTGCGCCGAAAGCGGTTTGGACCGTTTGACCGGCGACGGCGGTAGCCTGCCCCCCGCCAGGGGCGGTGTAGGTGAAGCTCACCACGGCTCCGCCGTCCGCGCCCAGCGCCCCGTCCGACGTCAGATCGCCATCGACGGTGTAACCGCCTTCCCGCAGCGAAAGCGGCGCGCCATCGGCCAAGGCCGGCGCGTCGTCCGAGACGTTGATGGTGACGGCAGACCCGGATTGCGACCCGTCGGCGTCCGTGACGATCAACGGGAACTTGATGCCGCCGATGTCATCCCCTTCACCGGCATCCGGATCATGATCCAGCGGCTTGAGCAGGGTGAAGCGATATTCGTAGGTGGCGTCGCCGTTTTCGTCGGCGCGCGAGACGACCCCCAGTTCCAGCGTGAAGACGGTTTCGCCACCCGCCGACGCGGTGATCACCTGACCGGACTGCTGGAAGGCGAGCGACTGTCCGCCCGCCGAGAGACCGCGATCTTGCAGGGTGGACAGAACATCGGGGGCGAAAACCACGGGCGCTTCCGCAGCCGGCCCATCGCCGCCGAAGGAGACGGTGGCCTGTTGGATCAACACTACCGGGCCGTCGGAAAGGCCAGCTTCGGCAACCGTTCCGCCGAAGTCGCCGCCGCCATCGGCCGTAAGGGCCGGGGCGCCGCCGTCCAGGATATTGATCTGCTGAACCGCGGTCGCGCGGTCGCCGTCACCGTCCAGGATGAAATAGCTGAAATTATCGCTGACCGGACCGTTTGTCTGATCGGCTGTTCCGTTCGCGGTATAGCTCCAGGTACCGTCCGCATTGACGGTTAGCGTACCGAACTGGGTTTCAACCGATTGGCCCAAAGTACCTTGCTGCACCGCCCCTTGATCGTCCGTATAGGAGAAGCCGGCGACGGCAAGGTCGATGCCGTCATCCGCGCCCAGAGACGCGTTCGCCAAAAGATCGCCCGTCGTAGCGACGCCGCCGCCTTCCGCAACCTCGACCACCGTATTGTTCACGAGGCTGGGCACATCATCCCGGACCAGGAAGAAAGCGTTGGCCGTTCCGGTGGTTCCATCGCCGTCTGTCGCGATGAAACGGACCTGGAGAGGCAGGGTATTGTTCTGCCCGAATCCCGGCGTCTGATCGAACGGGGCCGTCAGGGTGACATCGTAGCGAAACCCGTCCTGGGGCGTACCGCTAACGGCGATGGACACGACCGGATCGCCGTCTGGTGTCGCGCCCGTTACGGACAGGCCGTCCGCTGCCAAACTGAACGTTACCGGCTCCCCTTCAGAGGTGGGCGCGCGAAGATTGAGTAGAGAGACGGAGGCCGGGTCGATGGTCACGCTGGCCAGGCCATCCGGTCCCACAACCACGTTGATCTCCTCGCCGACAGTGGCGGATTGGCCGCCATCGGTTCCTTCGGGCAGATCGTCCTCGTCGACGATGAAGAAACTGACCCGCGCGTTTCCGGGGCCGAACGTCACGGCGGGGGCGACGCCATCGCTGATCAGGATCGACTGTCCCGCCGTGGCCGTATCGCCGTCTGCGTCCGTCACGGTATAGGTGAAGCGCTCTTCGGCATCGGACGTGTTGTTCGGCGCGGCAACAGCGGTATAGCTCCAGGTGCCGTCCGCATTCACCGTCAGGCTGCCGAACTGCGTACTTACCGTCGATCCCGCCGCCGCCGTCGCAGGGGCGCCATTGGCATCGGTATAGGCGAAGCTTGTAATACCGCCCCCGTCCAAGCCGAGATTGTCGTTTGCAAGCAGGTTTGCGTTTCCGTTCGCGGTACCGAGGGTGCCGGTCCCCTCTTCAATCGACAAGGTAACCTCGTCATTCGCCACTGGAACGCCGTCTTGTATCGTCACGCTCGTCGATGCGGTATCTTGCGACCCGTCGCCGTCCGTGGCGGTGAAACTTAACGGCAATTCGATGGCGTCAGCCCCATGGTCGAGCGCCCCGCTCAGCGTAGCGCCATAGGAGAAACCTTCCGCGGCGGAGCCGCTCAGCACAACGGACAGGATTTCCGAACCAGCCGCCGATCCTGTCAGGGTCAGTCCGTCAGCCGACAAGGTGAACGTAACCGAATCGCCGCCCGAGGTCAGGCCAAGCGCATTGAGAGCCTGCGTGGTGTCGGACAAAACCAGCGACCCTGCGCCGTCTGCTCCGAAATCGACCGTGATGGTGTTTCCGTCGGTCAGTGGCCCCGCCTCTCCGACGGCCGCCGGCCTTTCCGACGTCAGATCCGGTCCGAACGCCACGATGTCCGGCATATCGTCGGTTACCGTCACGGTGAAGGAGGCGGACGCGACCGTGCCGTCCGCATCGGTCGCCTGCACGGAAAGCGGCAGGGACAGCGTGTCCTCACCGTCGCCCGCCGCATGATCGAGAGCCCGTTCCAGTTGGAATGTATAAGAGTAGTTCGGACCGTCTTCCGCCAGGCGGATGGTAAAGACCGTTTCTTCCGATATGGCGGTGGTCGCTGTAATTACAGTGCCGTTTTCGGACAGTGCGATGTTCAATCCCTGATCGCCGGAGGTCAGACCCAAGGCGAACAAGTCCGCGAGCGCGCCGTCGGTAAAGATCACGGGACCCGACTCGGCTGCGCCGTCCGCACCGAAATCGACCGCGAAACTTTGCGTCTGGAGAGTCGGGATCGGAGGCAACGCATCGACCACGGTGCCATCGGGCACGGGCGGGATCGGCGTCATTTCGTCGGTTACCGGTATGTCTCCGGGATCGGGAATAGCCGGCAGAAAGACCGGCGCATCATCCGCAACGGCGACCGTGATATCGCGGGTCAACTCTACCCCGCCCAACGCCACGGAGTCTCCGTTGCTGTCCACCAGTGTCGCAAGGACATCCGGCTTCGGCGTGGCCAGAACAGTGAATTCCAGATCCACCGAACCCGGATGCTGATCAAGCCCGCCCAGCAGGTCGAAACTGTATATGCCGTCGGCGGAAATCGAGACAGTGAAGACCGGGTCCGCACCGGCGAAGGCGGTCAGCGTACCGGCCGCCGCATCGAACGGACCATAGGTCACCGCCACACCGCCGGAGGTCAGCCCCTGCGGCGGCGTCCCTTCCAGCGCAAGGTCGAAATCGGCCACGGTCAGGGTTTCCGGGGCGTCTGCGCCCGGCCCGTCCGCGCCGTAATCAATGGTGACCAAGGGACCGTCCAGTCCGGCCCGCCCGGACACGGTGTCGGCGGCGGTCCCAAGATCGCTTTCCTGGACCGGCTGCCCGAACGGGCCCGGCGGGGTCGGCGGTTGGATCGAAAATTCCGGCAATGAGTTCGGGGGAACAGGCGTTGGCGTTGGTGGAGGCGTCGGTCCGCCCCCGTCACCGCCGCCGCCGCCGCTTCCACCACCGGCTCCTCCGCCGCCGCCACCACCGCCGCCAGGCGTGGTGCCGCTCGCTTGATTGGCTGACCCTTGTGGGCCGTCGCCGCCGAACGGCGCGCCGAAACCGCGGTTCGTTACCGGGGCGACGTCGCCGCCGCCCGCCGCGGTATCGATATTCCCCAGCGTGTCCGCAAGCGCGGATATGTCGCCAGCCTGTTCGATCAGTTCGCTGGCAGAGATGATACCGCCCTGCGGCTCGATAAAGTTCGGTGGATTATCGCCAAGCGCAACTCCGACGAGGGTGGAAAAAGTCACCTGCGATCCGTCGTCGAACAACAGCACGATGTCCGACTCGGTTTGAAGAATCTCAACCTGGTCGAGGGAAAAGCCGAGCAATACGTCCTGCCCCGGCTGAACGACGTATTCATTGGTTTCACCGGGCGCCGGCTTCGGCACTTCCAATGCAGTCCCGTCTTGTGCGGACGTAAATTCAACGCCGTCCCGGTCCTCGATGTTCAAGTCTGTTCGCTGCAGTGCTTCCTGAACAATCTCATCGGGTTGCAGCAGAAGAGGAGGATCGACGTCGAAGCTGTCCGCATCCGGTCCCAGCAATTCGATGACGGCGCCGGACGGTAACGTAATCGTGATGGTGGCCCCATCTTTTTCGACCGTGGCGCCGACAATATCGAATTCCGCGCGCAGTGCGCGTCCGGGCTCAACCCGGACCTGAAGGCGTTCGCCGGCCGGCAAATCCGGCAAGACCAGCGCTTCGCCCGCCAGTGCGTGAGATTCCGGGATATAGTCGAACGCCTCGTCCGCACCGTTTGAAGTACCGATTTCCGGAACAGACCCAGATACAGCCATTGAAAACGCCACCTTTCACGATCCGGGACGCTGTCTCTGCACCGTCCCATACCCGGATTCCACGTCCGGCAAGAGTACCCACCCCGTCTATATGGGTAGAAGCCGGGTAATCGCCTCAAGTTTTATGATAATTTTAATTAAAATTTTAATTAATTGTGAATTAAATCCATGCATCGAATCTGCCGACGCCGGCCAAAGGCGAAAAAGGTGGGAGAGTTATTGGTCGGTGGTAAGGAGTTCCCCAGCCCACGGCAGATCCGGCACCAATGACCGGCGCGGGACGGGAGAGACGCTTCCTTGCGTAAAAGCCGACGGTTGCGCCGCCGGAAGCCTCGCGCCCGACTGTGCGGGACCCGTTGTCTCGGGCTGCAACACAGCTTCAGACGTGTCGAAGATATCGTCGTTCAAATCCAGATCTTCGGCCGGCGCCGCAGGCGGTTCAACGGGTTGGACCGGCGACGGCGGCGCGGCGGGTTGAGGCGGCGCAAGTGTTTCCGGCGCTTCCAACGTGGATTCCGGCACAGCCGCCGAAGGTGCTTCGTCCGTAGCGGGCTGCCGGTTTTCAATCGCCGCGGGCGGCGGGGTTTCCTGCAGGGCGGGCGCGGTCAGGCTCTCCGGCGCAGGTGCGAAAGGACTCTCCGGTTCATTGGCCGGCGCTCCGAGAGTCGCGGGCTCCTCCTGCTGCAACGCCCCCGCATCCAATTCCTCGTTCAGCGGCGGCGTTTCAGGAGCGCTGAAGGCGGGCGCGTCGTCGTTCTCAAGCACCGATTCCGGATCCAGCACCGCGTTGGGGTCCAGAACAGCGTTGGGGTCTAACACGGCGTTGGGATCCAGCACCGCATTCGGGTCCAGCACCGCGTTCGGATCCAATACCGCGTTGGGATCGAGTGTCGCCGCGGGAGACGAGAAGGCATTCGGGTCGAGAACCGGCGCTTCATCGAGACCGAACGACGGCGCGCCACCTGGGGTTCCGCCGACTTCCTGCAGGGATTTGCGCCGCTGAAAATCTTCGTCTTCAAGCTGACGGTCCTGATCGATGGACAGGGGTTCCACGGGGTCCAGGGTCGTGTTCGCCTCTTCAATCGGGGCGACGTCGACGGTGGCGAGCAACGCGCCCGCCGTGGCGAGGATGCGATACACCGCGAACATTTCGGCGAATTCGGAACTGATCAGGGTGCCGCGCGCAAGAAACAGCTCGTTCTCGGCGTCCAGCAGCTCCAACAGACTGCGGCCGCCCAGATCGAACTGCTGACGGAAGGTCTGAACCACGCGCCCGTTGGCTTGAACCTCGTTGCTTTGCGCCTCCACCCTCTCCCGGGCGCTGGTCAGGGCGTTCCAGGCGAGGCGCATTTCCTCTTCCGTCAAACGCACCGCGCGGTTCAGGCGCTGGCGGCTTTCGGCGATCCGCGACAGGAACTCCCGGCGCTCGTTGACGTCCTGAAACCCGTTGAACAGGTTATAGTTCATCACGACCAGCGCGGACCCTTCATAGTCCGCCCCGACCGTACCTTCGCGGTTATCGTCGAAATTGCCGCGCAATTCGAATTCAACGGTGGGCAGGAAGCTCGATTTCGTCCCGTTATATTCGGTGCGCGCCGTTGAATTCGAATTGCGCGGCAATTTCGACGATAACCGCGAAGGTACGGTCGGGGCGGACTATGAAGGGTCCGCGCTGGTCGTGATGAACTA
>JANQIT010000200.1 GCA_028282025.1 Hwanghaeella sp.
GCTGGGAGAGCGTCGCCCTTACAAGGCGAAGGGCGGCGCCGGTTTCCCTGAATACTGAAGACGCGTTCGGCACCGAGGATACGGCCATTCCTCTCGATATTGAGGCCGCTCTGACGGATCTGGACGGGTCTTCAGTATTCAGGGAAACCGGCGCCGCATCCAGATCGGCGCCTACCTCCTCTTCCGGATCGGCCAGCAGTTCCGGGTCCACGAAAGTATCGGAGTCAGGCGCGACGCCCGGGTCGTCATCTTCCACCGGCGGGCCGGCGTCAACCGTCTCCACCGGCGTCGCGCCCGCTTCCGCGTCAGATCCGAAATCACCATCGGGAGCGAACTCCAAAACAATCTCGAGCGGCCCTTCCGCCGGAACGTTCAGAACCCTAATCGCAACTTCTTCCGCGACGGGAAGGGTTGGCGGTTCGATCCTGTTGGAGGCGGCATCGCCGGCATTCGCATCCCCACCCTCCGCGGGCGTTGCCCCTAAACGCAGGCGTGCTCCTTCCGGCAGGTTTTCAGAGAGCGTGCCGAGGTCCAAGCGGATAATACCTTGCAAGTCGCCGGATGCGCCGTTCGCCTCCGCCAGCGCTTCCCGGCCGACGGTGACCCGGAAGCGTCTTAGATCGGTCTGCGCTTGAATGCCGGCATCGCCCGAAGCCGAGGACTCCCGCTCACCGACACGGGGATCGATCCGCGTTCCGGAGTGGATGTTCGGATGCGTGACGTCGATTTCCTCGGAAACTTCAATCGACGGTGTCAGAGAGATGTCCGGCTGAACGGCCTCGTCGCCTTCGGAAGCACCGAAGTCGAAGAGTTCAACAAGAGCCCGGTTACCGGCGGTCGCGTCGGTGGTAGTCATACATTTGCCTATTCAACTGTACGTACCCCACCGTACATTTGTTTCATATTTTATATAAAAGCCTAATACTAACAGTGACAACAATCACATCTGTGCGCGGACAGGGCGCGGTACGAGGTTAACGCCTATGTTTTGGCAACCGGGGCTGTTGAGATACATGAGAAAAAAAAGGTATACGCTTTAGTGGGTGCGGTTCGTAACAGCTTGGGTGCGGCGCTTTGCAGCGGTGCATCGGAGCCTTTTCTTTATGCGACCCGAGAGCACGGGTAGGAAAGCAACCATGGGCGCCCCAAGGGAAAAATCTCGAAACGCACGGTCCAATCATTTCATTCGGACCTACATCTCAGCAGCGCTGAGGCGTTATGACGTGATGCTGTCGTCTTTGGGACTGAACGCGCTGACGCTGGCCCTTCCCCTCGTCATTCTACAAATGTACGACCGGGTCATACCCGAAGGGTCTTTGGATACATTCGCGCTTCTGATGACGGGAATCGCGGTCGTGGTGGTGATCGACGGCCTGCTGCGCCTGGTCAGAAGCCGCGTGACATCCTGGGCCGCCGCCCGGTTCGAACACGCCTCCTCCCGGCGCGCCGTCGACAGGCTGGTCGGTGCGGAAATCGATGCATTCGAACAATCTTCGGCCAGCGAACATCTGGAACGTATCGCGGCGATCGAACAACTGCGGGATTTCAATTCCGGCCAGGGCCTGATCGCTTTGTCCGATCTGCCCTTCGTTCTGGTCTTTCTGGCGTTGATCTATCTTATCGGCGGCGACCTTGTTTTTGCACCCCTGGCCATTGCAGTGTTCGCGACCGTGTTCGCCTTGACCCTTGGGCGGTTGCTGAACAGCGCCATTCGCCGGCGTGCCGCCTTGGATGACGAACGCTACAATTTCATCTTCCAGACCCTTTATGGGATTCATACGGTCAAGGGGCTGGGGCTGGAAGCCCAGATGGTTCGTCAGTATCAAGCCTATCTGGGGCCGCTGGCCAAGGCCGTCGAACGGGTGGCGTTCCTATCGTCGGTAGGTCAGTCGATGACAACGACGCTGGGGAACGTCGCCATGGTGGCGACCGCGGGCCTTGGCAGCATCCTGGTCGTTGGCGGATCGCTGACCGGCGGCGCTCTGGTCGCCTGCATCCTGCTGGCGGGCCGGGCGGTTCAGCCGATGATGCGTATGATCGGCATCTGGATTCAGTCCCGTAATCTGGCCATCGCCGAAAGCCGCCTTAGCGCCCTGTTGCGTATCGACCAGGAAAGCGACCGTTCGCCGATGACTCTGGTCTGCCCCGCCGAAGTTGGGGACATCACCCTGAAATCGGCAACTCTTCACAGGGGGTCGCCCGACTATCCCGTTCTGGACGATGTGACGCTGACCATTCCGAAAGGATCGATGGTGGCCGTGACCGGCCCGCTGGGCGGCGGGAAATCCTCCTTCCTGGACATGCTGGGCGGGCTGACGATGCCGGATGAAGGCAGCGTCCATTATAATGGCGTTCCTTACCGGGATATCGATTGGCTGGAATTCCGCAAGCGCATTGGCTATGCGCGGCAGGACGTTGCTTTATACAGAGGAACCCTGGCGGAAAACCTTGGCTTGTTCGAAGGCGAGGAACGTTTACGCAAAGCGCTTCAGGTCAGCCACGTCCTCGGCCTGGATGAAGTGATCGCCAAGATGCCCAAGGGCCTGGACACCAGACTGGGCGACACGGCCAGCGACCTGCTGCCCGGCAACGTTCAGCAGCAGATATCACTGGCCCGCATCCTGTCGAACAGTCCGGACCTGCTGCTGCTCGACGAAGCGAATTCCGCCTTCGACCTGCAAACCGACTTGCGGTTCCGAAACGTGCTTCAAGCCCTGCGTGGGGCCACAACCGTCGTGATGATCACCAGCCGCCCGTCGCTGATCGCGCTGGCCGACATCGTACTGGCTGTAGACCGCGGACGGGTCCAGGACGTGACGGAGGATTACCGCCGGCAGAAAGAGATATCCCGCCCGGACGCCAACCGCCAACAGGCGCTTCCGACCTCGGAGGTGCGGGTATGAGCAACACGCTGAGCTTCGATCACGCTAGCCTTGAGGAACGCTACGACAGTTGGCGGGACGCCTTGGGACATCGGTTGGGCGACAGTTTCCATGCCACGCCGATACCGGCCCTGCTGACCGCATTCCTTAAGGCCAAGGGGTGGTCCGGCTCCGCCCGGTTGCTTGTCGATGCGCTTCCGCATGGGCGCGCGCCGCTTTCGTTCGAAGACATGCGCAACGTCCTGGCGCGGCTGAACGTTCGCACCATTCCGGTAAAGACCAAAGCGAAGCGGCTGCAACCGAGCATGCTGCCCTGCTTGCTTCAACCGTCCAACAGCTCCGCACCGATCGTCGTGCTGGACCGGGATAAGGATGGCTTTACGATAGAGGACCCCAGTTCCGACGTCGGCCCAAGCCGGGTGAGGTCGCTCCCCGCAGGCACATTTTATCTTCAGGAAGATATCCCGCTGCAGGAAACAGCGGGCAGGGATGCATCCCGCGATTGGCTGAAATTGCTGATCGGCGAGTTCCGTCCTGTCATTACCGCGGCCTTCATCATCGCCTTTCTTGTGAACCTTCTGTCTATTGTGGCGCCGCTGACCATCATGGCGATTTACGATCAGGTGATCGCCAAGGAATCGCTGGAGACACTCTATCCCTTGGCGATGGGGGTTGCGGCGGCAGTTGCGTTCGAAATTGTCCTGCGGATAATCCGCGCCGCGGGACAGGCGTATATCGGGGCCAAACTGGACTATCAGGTCGGCATGCGGGTCTTCGAACAGATCCTGCATCTGTCTCCGCGCTTTACCGAACGCGCGCCGGTCGGCGGCCAGGTCACCCGAATTCGGGATTTCGATTCCTTCCGGGAAATTTTCGCAGGCCCGCTCGCCTCCCTGGTACTGGATGTTCCTTTCACCCTGTTGTTCATCATTGCGCTGATGGCGATCGCGGGGCCGGTGTTCCTGCTGCCAATCGGCCTTGCGGCGGTCTATCTGCTGATCGCGGTGATCGTGCTGCCCGAACTGCGGAACCGCGCCAAATCGGTCGGCCGGACGCGGTCGGAACGCTACACGTTCCTGGCCGAGTTGATGGCGGCCATGCGCTCAATCAAACAACAGGCGGGCGAACAAACCTGGCTCGACAGGTTCAGGAAACTCTCCGCAGACGCGACATGGGCCAACTACGACGTCAACCGGCTGCACGCCACCGCCCAAGCCCTGTCGCAAAGCCTGATGCTGATCGCCGGGATCGCGACGCTCGGCATCTGCGTGATGAGAGTTCTAGACAATCAAATGACGCTGGGCGCGCTGATCGCCACGATGATGCTGGTATGGCGGGTCCTGACTCCGATCCAAACGCTCTTCGGCTTGGCCAATCGCCTGCATTTGATCCGGCAATCCCTTCAACAGTTGATCGACCTGATCGGCTTCACGCGCGAGCAGCATCCGGGGCAGTCACCGCCGGCGCCGATCAGCTTTTCGGGCTCGCTTCAATTCAACCGCGTGTCATTCCGCTATACCCAGGACGCGAACCCGGCCCTGCTGGGCGTCTCGTTCGATGTGCGGCGCGGCGAGGTTTTCGGCATTGCCGGGGACAGCGGGGCGGGTAAGTCCACCGTCGCGAAATTGATCCTGGGACTTTACCATGCGCAAGCGGGGTCGGTGACCCTGGACGGTGTGGATCTGCGTCAGTTGCTGCCGATCACGATGCGGCAGGGAATCAGCTATATGCCGCAACGTAACCACGCCTTCCCGGGGACGGTCTACGACAACATCATTCTGGCCGATCCGACCGCCTCCATGGACCGGGTGCGCCAAGCGTGCCGGATGGCGGGCATTCTGCATAAGATCGAAAGCCTGCCCGACGGGTTCGACACCCGGTTTCGCGACGGGTTGCAGTCGCACGTTCCACAGGCATGGCTGCGCCAACTCGCCTTGGCTCGGGCCTTCCTGATCGACGCGCCAATATACATTCTGGACGAACCGACGGCAGCGCTTGACGAAGAAGATGAGCGCTATTTCCTGCGCGCGCTGGAGGTGCTGCGTGGGGAGCGCACCGTGATCATGATATCGCAGCGCCCCAGCCATATGCTTCTATGCGACCGGTTGATGGTTCTGAATCAAGGTCAGGTCGTAGACCTGGACCAGCCCGACCGCGCACTCGCCAATCTGCAAGCCAGAAACGCCGCGGCCCTTCAGGCCCCGGCCGCATCTTAGAGGATCGAAACATGGCCGACCGACATCCGCAGTCCCGGCACCGGCAGGATCTAGCCTATCTGACGCGCGAGGAAACGCTGGAGCAGGTCGCGCCGTCCCGGTTCGCCCTTTGGACGGCTCTGCTGACCCTCTGTCTGCTCGCGGGTGCGGGATACTGGTCCTCTCAGGTCAAGATCACCGCCGTCGCCGTCGCGGAAGGCGAAGTCATCCCGACCGGCGACGAACGGGTTGTGCAGCATCTGGAAGGCGGCATCATCGGGGAGATCGCCGTTGGGGACGGCGACATGGTAGAAGCCGGCGACGTCCTGCTGCGCTTCGACCCGACCCAGCGCCAGGCGGAGTTGGACCAGATCCGGGCCCGCGAGGCGGCCTTGTTGATCCGGGAACGCCGGCTGCGCGCCTTCATCGACGGTGGCGAAGCGCTCTATGACGACCTGCGGGACGAGTATCCGGATCTTGTCGCCGAAGCCGAATTCTCCCTTAGCGCGGCCCGCGAGCGGATAGAAGGCCGCAAAGCGGTGCTGAAGAGCCAGATAGAGCAGCGCAAACGAACGGTGAAAATCTTCCAGGACCAGTCCGCGAGCCTCAAAGTTCAAGAGAAACTCATGGGCGAGGCCGCGGACATGCGCCAGACCCTGTTCGACCGCGGCACCGGATCGCGGGTCAACCTGATCGCCGCGCAGCTTGAACTGGCCAAGGTTCAAGGATCTTTGGCCGAGGCGCGCGCCTCCGCCGAACAAGCTCGCATCTCGATTGAGGAAACCCGTAACCAGATCGTAGAACTGGATCTGAACGAACGGGGGGCGTCGATGGAAGAGTTGTCTACCGTTCTGGCCGAGTTGGCGGAGGTTCGCGAGAACCTGGAACGGTTAAACGACCGTGTGACCCGTTTGAATGTCGTCTCGCCGATTGAGGGCGTCGTGCACAGAATGCAGGTCAACACGCCGGGCGCAGTCGTTGAACCCGCGGATGTCTTGATGACCATTGTTCCGCTGGACGAGGAAGTGGTGATCGAGGCGCGCATCCAGCCGAAAGATATCGGCTATTTACAGGTCGGCCAGGACGCCCGGGTCACGGTCAGCGGCTTCGACGTCCGCCGCTATGGCGTCCTGCCGGCCGAACTGGTCCAAGTGTCCCCAACGACCTACGCCGACGAGACCGGCGGCACCTATTTCAAGGGCCGCCTGCGGCTGGGGCAGACCGCCATCGTCGCCGATGGCGTTGAACATCCGATCGTGCCCGGCATGACCGTGCAATCCGACATCGCGATCTCCGACCAATCGCTTCTGCAATACCTCACCACCCCGGTCTATGTAGCTCTGACGCGGGCGTTTTCGGAGCGCTGATTGTGTCGCAGCGGACTTGCGCCGACACGAAAAACAATCCGCGGAAGCCAGCTTATTTTGACCGAGCTTCACCGTGCCCTAACCGAACCGGCCAAGGATTGGATGTTAGAAATCCGCGACCGCGATGCCTATAAAGTCGGCAGAACTCTGAACATCCAATTCCAGCAGGATCGGGCAAAAGCCAGGCAGACAGTCCTCCTAAAGATATCAAGCACACCGCAGAGCGATTTAGAATCGAGCTGTAGCAGACAAACCAACCGTTCTTGGGCGACCAATGGATACCGTAGCCGCCCCTGCCCCACCGCCAGTTATGTACCGCTTGTCGCCTAGATTCTGAACGAAGAAATCGAATCTGATGCTGCGAAGGTTGTTAACCTCGGCCTCATAGCCGAGCGCGAAGTCAACGACCGTATAGCTACCGAATTCAGTATTTCCAGCCCCTACGAAATCGATCCCGTGACCGACATAACGAGCGCTCGCCAACATATCCAAACCATTATCGAAGTAATAGCGCGCCGCAATTTGCGCTGTTACGTCCGGCGCTTGCGGCAGTTCGCTTCCTTCGACGACCCGTCTGAATCCCGCATCCGTAATTTCGGTTTCAAGAAGTCCAACTCCGCCCGATACAGTCAGAGAATCTGTCAGATCGAATTCAGCATCCAGTTCAAAGCCATACCCAATCGCTTCGGGCAGATTGCCCGCAAGACCAGTACCATTCGGGTCAGCTCCAAGCGTTATCGCGTCTTCAAACGTGTAGTAAAACGTGCTGGCATTAATCTTGAGACGGTCATTCAAGAAATTGCTACGGGCGTAAACCTCATGCTGCCGCAGCGCTTCCGGACCGAAGATAGAGATGGCGCCGCTGGGATTGAAAAGATCGAAATCTACTCCGCCATGCCGAAATCCTTCTGAATAGGTGTAACCGGTTACGATTCGATCATTCAGCTCATACCTAATCCCAATTTTCGGAATAAAGACGGAATCCTCTGTTTCGATGGAGTTACTGTTACCACCGAAAGCGATCTGACGGCTACGTTCATCCACTTCATACCGGCCGCCTGCAATCAAGACCAGTGACTCCAGGAGTCCAACCTCGACCTCTCCAAACACCGCGATATTCTCAATCTGTCCCCTCATGACTAAGGGCAGTCCGGGTAGTTCATTGACACCGTCGTCCGAGGTATCTTCGTAGGCTACGCCCAGAACACCTTTCCGCAGCGGGCCGATCCTGCCGACGCGAACCAAACCTTCGGATGACAGGGTCTCGGTGCCGATCGGGATCTGCAGGGGAAAGGCACCGTTAAACGGAATGAAAAAGTCATTCTTCAAAAATGAGACGTTAGCCTCCACCTCAACAAGGTTCGAAATATCATAGGCAACTTTGCCCGAGACAACGGTCGTTTCGCTGATATCCAGGGAGTTGCTGTTTCCGAAATCGGCGTTCACCAGCGAAGAAGTATCGGAAACGTCAGTGCCGAACAGATCTTCCCGCCGTGAGTGATCAGCGGTCACCAGAACGGACAGGCCGTCGATCTTGTCCGGCTCAACAAGCAATTTTCCCCGGTATCGGCGCTGTCGCTGCTCTTCGACACGGTCGGCGATTTCTTGAGAGACGAACGGGCTTCGGACATCTACGAACGTCTCGCCCTTCGATGCTTCCGCGGTGAAACGAAAAGCAACCTGCTCTTCAACGATGGGAGCGTTCAGCATCAACGCGCCACCGACCGTACCATTCCGGTTAAAGTACGTTCCTCTTGCTGCCGCCTCGTACTCGAAGACAGGGTCGTTTGTCTGGATGCGTATTGCCCCACCCAGAGAGTTTCGGCCCGATATAGTCGACTGTGGCCCTCTCGCCACTTCGATGCTCGAAAGATCCCAGGTGCTGTTAAGGGTTGGCGTATCGCTGATGGTTATTGGCCGTGCAACGCCATCTACCAGCGTGTTGACGCGCGCCTGTGCGCCTGTGGTGAAAGACGCTGCGCCGACAGCTCCGGCAGAACCGTCTATTCCTCGAATTGAAGGAACGGAGAAGCCCTCTTCCGCAAAGACATTGGGAATTCCCTGAACACTCGCCCGGTTATTTGGCGTTAGCGGTGTATCGGCGGCAATGCCGCTGATGACAGTGGTACTGGCCGGTGTATCGCGCAGGGTTCGGCCAATCTTCTGACCTTGCACGACCATGGTGTCCAGTTGGATCCGTTTCGGGGCGCTGGAGCGATCCGGAGAGCTGGATAAGACATAAGCCCCACGTTCATTCCGTTCAAACGTCAGGTTTGTTTCTCGAATGAGAATCGATATTGCGCGCTCGATTGTAAAGGTTCCGGATAGAGAAGGCACGCTCTTCGCGCTCTCCAAGTGGCCCGGTGCCAGGATCGTAGCACCGGTTTTTTCTGCCAGATCGATCAAAGCGCTGTTCAATGGTTGCGCAGGAATGTCGAGAGTGAATTCCTCCGGGATCTGCGCCAATGCCGTTGTCATACAAACAAAGGATAGCAAGCCAATGGTAAAAGCCTGACAGACAACACCGTACACTAAACTGTTTCTCATTTTACCCCCAAGACCAAGCACCGAATTGACAATGCGTCACATTCGCAATCTGGAGGAAGACGCTTCAGGGTTCCAAATCGTCACCCTTTGGGTATGGAAATCTCCCAACCCGCCAAAATTTGAAGCAAATGGTTAGTCAGACGACCGAATTACCGCGACGCCCGGTATCGGTTGCAGCACCTCGACAGGAGCAATCTTCGGCAACTCCTGCAACAGCGCCCCCAAGTCCTCTGTATCAAGCGCCGCGGTGATTCTTTGTTCGGCAGCTTGCTGGTCAGCAATCACAATCCAAGTCCACAAACTCCGATTTGCTTCTGCCACGAATTTACTGATCGGTGCTTCCACATAGTAAACTCGTCCATTTCGCCATCCGGCGATTTGGCGCGGCTCGACCGTAACCAGATCTCCCATCGCCCCACTGGGACCAACGGTCACAGCCTGACCGGCTGAGAGCGCCATCGAAACTTCATGCTCTTTTCCAAGTTTCTGCTGGTCTGTCGCACCGACTGCGACCCGCCCTTCCAGAACGGCAACGTGGGCAGAACTGTTTGCAAGTACGACACTGAACTTGGTTCCGGTGACAGTAACCTGCGCCCCTTCGGCATGAACCCTAAACGGCCGATCAGGATCGGATTCCACGTCCAGAAAGACCGCGCCCTGCCGCAAGGTGAGGCTTCGTTCAGCTGGATCAAATCTCATCATTACACGGGAGGCGGCATCCAGGTGCAAACGCGTCCCGTCAGACAATGCAAAGGTCGACCGTTCGCCAATCGATGTTTCGTATAGTTCAAGCTGAGGATCGACGTAGTGCTCAAGTCGTGGGGCCCAAAAAAACACGGCTATCGATGTGGATACTGCGGTCACACCAGCAGCCCACCAGCTCCATCTACGCCTCTTGGTCAGGACCGGCGCCGTCGGCAATAGATCCTCGGCGCGTAGCGTTTCAACGCTTTCCCACAAGCCGGCCGCTCGCCGGTAAGCCCACTTGTGGCGAGGGTCAGCGGCCAACCACTCCTTTAGCCCCGCCTGAAGTTCGGGGTCCATACCGCCTTCGTGAACCTCCGCGAGCCATTGATGGGCGGACAAAACGATCTTGCGATCATCTTCTGACTTCGGTTCGTCCGTCACGGCATGAAACCCTACTCGCCCAGGCTCATCAGGGCCACGTCGATCGCTGCCATTGCACGGGCGACGTGATTCTTGATTGCGGTTGGGGACAATCCCACACGTCGGGATATTTCAGCATAACTCAAACCATCCAGTCGATGCAGAAGAAAAACAGTCCTTCTTGTCGCAGACATTTCCGAAAGTGCATCTCGAATTAGCGCAATTTGTTCACGCGCGATAAGGGTGTTTTCCGGCGAACCGCTGTCGACTGGTGAGTGCCCAAATACTTGGTTCACCTCGGGGTCGTATTTCTGCCGCATCTGGCGTGTACGCCCTTCGGATACGGCAATGTTGCGCGCCGTCCGCCATAAAAAGGCTCTCGGGTTGTCAATCGTTGCGTAGTTCCCACGAGAGGCAATTTGGACAAACGCCAGTTGCGCTATATCCTCCGGCTCCGGCGGGCCTTTTCCAAAAGAGGCGCGAAGGTATGCGCACAAATCCGACCAATATCGATCATAGAGATGCATTAATCCTGGAGGAAAATCGCCCGAGCTCTTGGGTTTCTGGAATTGCCGCTTTGAATCTGGCTTAGGCCATACTGGGACCAAAGGACGCTTCTTATCCATTTCGATGATTTTCCGCCCGCCCTACCTTGGCAGCTTTGGGAAAAATGACGTCCGACCGAACCTCTTAGTGAAGGAAGGAATATGATAATGCAACGCATTATCATCTGTGTCCTAAAAATACCAGAGTGACCAAGGCGATTGATCGCACTGTCAGTCAGCAGTCTTGGCGAAATCCCGCGACAATGGGCTATTGTCCGTTTTCCAGACGCCTTTGTCGCGGGCGCGCCGGCCCTCGAAAGTAACGTAACTTCGGCTGCCATAATGCGGCAGAGGACGTATCAAAGCACTCAAAGCCGACGCATCCACAGCGCGGATGAACAAAACCGGATGTCCATCGGGACCTCTGTATGTCCAGGCAGAAGCGGACCCGCTGGTTGCGATCCCGGGGACAGTCACGCCTTGTGCATCCTGGACATAACGCCCGATATCTCCCTCGGAGCCGATAACTATGGCCGGTCCCGCCCGTGGCTTTTCTTCCGATATCGCGGCATTGCGTGACAAACGGTTTACCAGTGCCGTGGCGGCATCCCGGAATGCCTCATCCCCCGTGGTAAGCAAAATGGCGTCGACCCGTTCCGCCAGGGTGATGTCGCGCATGATCGGTGGACTTTCGCCGGGTAGCAAACGACGGAATAGGTCGAAGTCCGGGTCGACGTGAATGCGCAGAGGCGCGCTGTCCAATTCGAAGATTGCGGTTTCCGCCGTATCCGAAACCCGTAGTTTTCGATGCACGGTTCCCTTCATCGTTTCGAGGACGACAGGGATCGACAGTTGATAGGCTTCCCCGGTTTGGCGCACGGACAACGAGACCGCATAACCGCCGTCTCGTTTCTTCGCCTCGGCGTCAGCGATTTCGATCTGCGGTGCGCCGGTCCGCTCAATCCATTGATCGAAAAACCAGGTCAGGTCACGCCGGGCAGCCTTTTCGAAAGTTCGTCGAATGTCGGGCCAACCCGCCGTCTTCATCCGGTACTCTCTCCAGAAGTCGCGGATTGCTTCGTCGAAGGCGGCGTCCCCAATCTCGTCGCGCAACATATGGAAGACATGGGCGAGCTTGTTGTACCCGATGATTTGCGACGCCTGATGGGATTTAGAGATAAAGGACGAGACGGGCTTGTCGTCGGAGACCGGCAAGGCCGCGAAATCGCGCAACCAGCCAAGCCGCATTTCCCGCGCCGCATCGGGTCCCCGCTGCACGGCCAGGCCGTAATCCGCGAAATATGTGGTCAATCCCTCTGACCAGTTTCCGTCCGCATAGTCGACGGCGACGCCGTTACCCCACCAGTTGTGCAGAACCTCATGAGCCAGGGATCGCCCGCGCATGAAGGGAAGCGGCACGATGGTTCGTCCTATATAGGTCATGTTCGGAAAACCGAGACCGACGGGCAGCGGGGCGGACACGATATGAAAATCATCGAAAGGATAAGGCCCGATGATATCCTCGAACAGCCGGATATAGGCAGCCGACTGGGAAATGTAGTGCTCTGCCGACCCGACGATCTCTTCGTGGAAATAGGTTCGGATACGGATACCGTCCACCACCTTTTCATCGATGCTGTAGGGGCCGACGAATAGCGAGGGCGGTTCCGTCCCGTAGTCTGCGGCGAATACGCCCCGAAAGTCGGAAGCAGTAACGGTTTCGGAGACGATCCGGCCCGTCGCAACGGCGCGCTGGGGTCCGGCAATCCGCACCCGGAGCCGATAGGTCACCAAATCGGCACCCGTGTTGGGCAACCAGACGGCATAAGATGGCAGGAAACTGCCTTCTTCCGGGTCAGCGAGCGCGCCGCGGACGCCGCGCCGCTGGTCCGGTGGCGGCATCGCCGGAACCGTGCCGCTTGCCCGTATCGTGAAAGTCTGAACCGGGCCGTTCGGGCTCGTCACCCGCCAGGACCTTCCGGCACGGCTAACGGATAGAGCGGCGCTATCGCCCTCGACACTGTCGATCTTCATCCACCCCGCCAGCGCAATGGAGATTTCGGTTGCGGGCGCGACGGTCACGCGGTCGATCACCTCCAAATACCGGGTCACGGGATCGAACACGACGTCCGCATCATGGTGAGGAAGATGGCTTTCCGCCGACGCGGGGGCGCTGGCAACCAACCAAACCAGGATCGCCAAAAAACCTAGCAGCTGGCGGGCGCTCATTGCGCTTCTCTCAACAGCGATGGGAACTTAGCGATGATGGAGATCACATCGTCGCCACGCCGCACGTCAAGCGGCAGCCATGTTCCCGGGGCCTGACGCTGGATCACCTCCACCAGTTCCCTGTTCTCCCGAACCGGAATGCCGGCAGCTGTGACAATGATGTCGCCGACAATCAGATTCGCTGCTTCAGCCACACTGTTCTCTGTAATTCGAAGGACGCGGACCCCGGCCTCCACCGCCTCAATAAGCACGCCCAGCCGGGGCTTCGGCCGTTCAGCAGACTCTATGCGTGCGGGGTCGACAGTGAATACCGCATCCGCCAACGCCGGCTCGATGTTGTTGCACTCCTCTCCGGCATCCACAGGAATAAGGATGGCGACATTTTCGATTCCAAGATCGGCAAGCTGATGCGGAACGCCGTAGCCGAATTCTACATGTCCACGCCCCATGACCCCAACGACCAGAGCGGATGGATCGGCCTTTGCCGCAGCCGCCAATCCCTCGGCCATCGCTCTGTCCCAAATAATCTGCGCCTGTACGAAATTCTCGAACCGTTCCGACGACAAGATCTTCTCCATGTCGGGCTCGCCCTCATTCGCTCCTGCGGCGCTTGCCGCCCCGCCTGCCCCGGTAACTGCGCCATGCCGTGTCTTGGCCAGGAACACCCTGGCGAGAGACTCCCGATAAGTAGCGCTCGCCGGGGCCGGATCCGTGAGCCCTTCCCTCTCTTGTTCGGCAACGGCATCCCATCCGTCGCGGCCGACTTGCGAAATCAATCCTCTATCGACATTCAGAGCGATCATTCGGGATCGGTTCACCCGGGCCTGTTCGAACATCGGCATATAGAGTTCGGAATTGTAACCCCACACTTCCGACCAGCGGCTCTGTTTCAGAAACTCTTCCCGCGAGACTTCACCCGCCGACCACGCATCGAGCGCAGGTTGGACAGAACGCGGAAACATCTCGAACCCAAGGACAAGGTTCGATCGCAGAGCCTTCAGACCCGCTATCGTCTGCGATTGCCACAGATGATGGTCTCGCTCGGTGTGGCTCTCGCCAAGCAAAACGACATCCTTTTCCGCCAACCCTGCAAAAACAGCGGGGGCATCCAGGACTTGTTTCGTGGCGGGGTCGAGCCACCGTCCGGCCTCAGCGCATGCGGCCGGCGCAATCAGCGGACCTGTCTCGGTTTGAGCAGCACATCCAGCAACAAGAAGGCCGCCCACACCAAGGAGAATTGCTGACACGACTTTACGGCCAGCCGAGCGAAAACGTGCCGTCATGCTTGTCGTCCAATCGCGATTAGAAATTGCCTAGCTCCTGATTCTACACCAAATGCGTAGGGTTAACGAGATATCGCCGGTATCCGTAAGTTATTCGCTGAGAAGATCGAAATCTCCCGGTGCACATTGGCACTCGCAAGAAAGGGCGTCCTTAGCCTCAACGCTCGTCGCAGAAGTTATGAACAGAAAGGAAAAACATAAGACGGCAAAAATCCTATCCTTGAGCATCATCTCCCTCCTATTCTAAGCGTGAGACTCTTAGAACAATACGGACCTTGCGGATTTTCAGACTGCCCCAAGCCTTGGGCGAATTGTCACATTGTGGAAGGACTATCGACGGCGACGCCCCCTTTGCACCGGGACAATGGAATGGTCCACCAGAGCTCAAACACTTCAACCGCCATAGACGCGTCGTACGGACGGACGCTGCCCGACTTCGCCTGCAATTCGCGCGACATTGGGAAATTCGTCGACGGATGGGTGGCCGCGCGACGGGTCCAACCAAGTGGTCAGCATGAAGAGATAGATATCCGCGGCGCTGAACCGGTCGCCAAGGACCCATTCGCCATTGCCGATCTGGGCGTCGGCGACGCGCCATGTCTCGCGCAGCCGGCGGTTGCCGCGCCGTTGGGCGCTGCCTTCTTCCTCCCGTGTATCTGCAAAACGGTCGGGGTAGTAACTCAACTGAAATGCGTTTTGAATGGAGCTTGAAAAATAGACGAGCGTTTGCAGAAACAAACCACGTTCCGGCGCTTCGACAGCCGGAGCCAACCCTGACTCCGGATAGCGATCGCCCAGGAACACGGTAATCGCAGCACATTCGTACATTGACTGCCCACCATACAGCAAAACCGGCACCCAACCATTTGGGTTCAGAGCCAAGTGTTCCGGCGAACGCGGCTGATCCATCGCCACCGTCGTATGGACAAGCTCATAGGATACGCCGATCTCTTCAAGCATCACCCGCGTGCCCATCGCGGCGCTACCCGGCGCGTAAAACAACTTGTAACTCAACGCACTCCCCCATTTATTCGTCATCCATCACGGCGTAGCCGTCCCTTAAAAAAGGGCGCACAAAGCGCAGGTATGTCTCCAGCGTACTTACGGTCTACCGGTCACTTTCCTCAAAAGACCGGCCAAAGCGCTATATCCCTGCTCGCTTGGCGGTTTTTTGTCCTCACTGCGCTTGTACACATAGAGCCCCAAAACGGACAAAGCGACCGACCACATCATCGACAAATCCGCGATCGCGACAATGACCGACGACGCCGCACCAGCGTCCGTCACAATCACAAAAACGATAGCCGCCATGATCATCGTCCAAGACAGAATCAATGCATAGCCCATCGTTGGACGCATACGTCGAACATAAGGATCGCTACTCGTACTTTCTGTCCGAATTGTTTCATTGATCGCCTGAAGGCGCTTCGTTTCCTCCTGGTAGAGCGAAATCGCCCGTTGGGCGGTTTGCCTCTGATACTCAAGCATCAATTCCGGGTTGGCCTGCAACGCCTGCAATGCGGCGCCCTCGTCGCTCGATCCGGTAACGTTCTTGGCGACATCGGCGGCGACCCTGGCGACCTTGCCGACAGTACTCTCATCGCCACCATCGAAAAGCCCGATCAATGCAGGCGCAGCCTGAATAAGGCCCATTACGACTGGTAGAATCATTGAACCGACCTTGGGTAAAGATATAAGAGTTGCATGTCTTCACCTAACCGGTTTTTTAAGATTCCGTCATCCTGAACTTCCTCCCAAGCGGGGTCGTCGGTCCAGCTTTCGCCGCTTGCAACCATACAGGCCGTGGACGAGGTCGGAGCGCGCGCTACGACAGACCACGATCCGGTCGGTGAAACAAAAAGCTCGATCACAGCGCCGTCCGCCCCAATCGCTATCGCCTTGCGCCGTTCCTGAAAATTGAATTGGAGTTTGGCGACAATATCTTCCCGCACTCCACACATCGATTGGGCCTTGCCGGAAGACAGGGGGATAACAATGAAGGTTATCGCTAGAATATAGCGAAGCATGTTTTTGGTTCCTATAATCCTATTTTCTGGCGAAGAAGACTCCAGGCAACCATGGCCAAAACCGCGAGGATCGCCCAAACGATCTTGTCGAGACGCTGATGCAGGCGGATCATGCTCGCTTTGATTTCCTGTCGTGTCTCGAAGCAGTCTTTTTCGTGAGCATCGATCCGGGCGAGCGCCTGCGCCGAAAGCTCCAATGCGCGACTCCTGTCTTCCGCCGTCATCCCGGCCATCCCGATTGGATATCAATCGACCGAAGCTCTGAGACGCTTGTAGCTTGATCCACCAAGGAATAGAGGAGCGCCTCTTGATCCACACAGGCGTTCCGATAGGCGTCAACGGCGGCAAGAGCATCCCGGGCCGTCGGTAGGTCAAGAGCGATTAGATCACCGGCGCGGGTTACCGCTTTGAACGGCGCTCTCTCGGCACGGGCCGCGGCCTTCTCCAGCTCGCTGTAAGCATCGTTGTGCGTAGATAGTGTACTGCCGGCAAATTCCACACGGCCGTTTCGGATCAGATCTCGATGCGTCGTTGTAATACGCTCTTTCATCGTTCCGCGCGCCAAATCAATCTCTAACTCTTGCAAGGCATAGGATTGGATAACGGCATCGTCGTGGTGATCGTACACCAAGCTCAAGGCAACAACATCAACTAGGCTAGGTACCGAATCCGGCAATTGATCGATCACCTCATAAACGCCGATTGCTCTCTTCCCCGCCGTACCGGTGCGATCGAACCACGACCGGTCGTGCCGCGGGCCGCCGTCCTCAACAATTGAATTCAGGATCGCGCGCTTGGACGTGGCGACAATCCGGCCATCTCTCACATAGGCATGCTGCATCACGGGTTCTCCGGTTTGATAAAATCGTCTTCTGTCAGGTCAACGGGGGCGGGAATGCCGAACGGGGAAATCACCCGCCCCCACGGATGGGCTACGGCAAAGCGTCTGCTGGTGAACGGTTGCGGGCGCGCCCATGTCTCCGTTCCCACGCCATCCGGCCAACCGTTGGCACGGTCGATCCTGGGTAGCCAATCCAAGCACTCGGCTTAGGCAACAGTGACGGGATACCTCATGGCGAGCTACCCTTGTGTGGATGCCCTACAGGCAGTGCGGTACCTTGAATACCCCATTTGTGCGCGAGATATCCCTCTACATCGGCAATTTCATCATCCGTTAGGCTAGAGCAATACACGACCTCCATGATGTGACCCTTCATAGATTTCTCCTGCCAATCGGTCCGACGTGACCCGATGGCAAAGGGAAGTGCCGAGGTGTCGTAGGGTTCGGTGGAAGACGCCCCATCGACACCGTCCAAAGTCGTATAGGATATCCCTGCTTGTGCAACGTGCGTTGAAAGAAAGACATTCCCCGGTGTGTGACTTACCGGAACTAAAGCCGAAAAATGATGGGCAAAAACAATGTGCTTCGACGAAGGACTATACCACGCTTTGGGAACAACGGTCCCACGGGAGTACATGCCGCCTTCTTCAGGTTGAACAGCATCATGTTGAGCAACCATGAAAAGCATGAAGTTAGGAGTTGAAAAGGTGACAGAGGTTAACATCCAGTCATGGTTTCCATCGAACAGAACTGCATTTAGTCCGTTCTGATGAGCCGCTACGATGCTAGGCCGCCCGGCGGCAGCGTTTTGTACTAAGTCTCGACCGTTTGCACTGCGATCCGAAAAAGTAGCCAGCGCTGTGGTGGCACTTTCTTGGCTAGCATCCCACCACCCTTCCAGCTTCGCTCCCAGGTTGGTAGGGATCCAAGCACCGCCGGGTAGAGTTGGCATAACGTCATTGAAAGCTTCCACCTGAACCGGCGACCCAACCCCGTTATCGGCGGTGACGGCGCAGCCAATCGTACCACCCACATCATCCGGGTTCCGCGTCGTGTACGTGCTAGCCGCCGCACCACCGATATTCACACCACCGTTGCGCCACTGATAGCTGAATGTCGGGGTCGGTGAGCCGGTCCAAGTGCCTTGGCTGCAGGTCAAGACGTTCCCGGCCTCAATGCTGGCCGGTGTAATGGCCGGGGCAACGGTATTGACGGGCGAGCTGTCTGCTTCGGTGACAGGCCCATAGTCGGGACTGTCCGCCGTCACCGAATCAGCCGGGTTGCTGATCGTCTGCCGAATGAAATACTGGTTGCCGATTTCATCGCTGGGCAGAGTGTAGATGCCTGGCGCAATATCCGCCTGGATCAGCACATCCGGGGTCCCGACACGATAGATGTCGTATTGGACATGCGTCGGGGCCGGGAAGCCGGTGAAACTGCCGGCGGGCGCGCTGGTGATCGTGACCGTATCACCGGCCTTATTGCCGCTGGTGGCCAATGGCTGACCGCTACCGAAGCCGGGAGCGCTGGCCGGTACCGCGACTGTAAGCGCGCTTTCCCGCGCAGCCGGCGTACCTGTACCTGTCGCGGTCTGTACTACCTTGATCTGTTCGCCGTAATCGCTGGTTTGAATAGTGTAAGTCACGGTCGAACTGCCCGCCTGGATGATCGTGTTATCAGCGTGGCGAAACTCATAGGCAGTCGTAATCGGTTCGGTTCCGTCCTGCGCGCCGGGCGTCGCGGTCAATGTCTGGCCGATCTGTACCGTTCCGCTCAAGGTTGGGTCCGTTGTGATACTGGGCGGCACATCGGCGGTAACCGCGTCCAGGTCGACCGGATACCCGGCGGGTAGAGACGGCAACGATCCGCCGCTGACGGCGTCCGCCAGGGCTATGAAGATGAACGTATCGCCGTTGGCGTTAAGTTGGAACTCCCCATCACGGATCTTGAAACCGTCGGCGTAGAAGCGGAGCCAGTTTCCTGTCGCGGCGTCCACATCATTAGTGTTGGCATAGAAAACCATGGAAAACCCGCTAGCGTCCGCAGCGTTCCGCGCCGTGTCGAAGATCAACCAGTTGCTGACAGCGCCGATACGCTTGACCATCACCCAACGGGGCCGGAAGCCGCAATGGATATAGGGACCATCCGCATTGGCGTTACCGGTATAGCTGCCAACCTTGCAAAGACCCGGTACCGATCGGAACACATAGGCGACAAACTCGGAATTCAGGTTATTCGTGGCCGACGCATTCCCCAGCGTGAAATTTGTTGCATCCGGGACCGTGGAATTCCAGAGACTGGCGGCTGTTGCAGCGGCGGCGGTCGTGCCGAGGTCAAGATACTGTGTACTCGCCAGCGCTTGGTGCCAAACCCGCCAGCCCACTGCATCGGTACGTGCTTTGACAATCAGGAGTTCAGGCGCACCAGGTAGACTATGCGCAACCGTGCGACCGGCGACACTATCCCCGGTGTATCGAACGATCTTGAAATGTGGCCCCTCTCGGAACAGCCATGCGGTATACTGGTGCGTATTGGTGTTGTAGTTCGGATCCATGCCGAGTTGGAACCCGTCCACCAGAAACGCTTCCAGCCCGTCCGGTTCGACTGCTTCAACCGCTGTCGTGTCGGTGAACAATGCTTTTTCGACACCGCGTACGTTGTCGACAAACCGATGACTGCCAACTGCGTCCCGCCGCTTCAGCCATGCCGCGTCCGGTTGAAACCCGGCCCCGGTGATCTGCATATCCGCGCCATCTGCGGTGTAGAGCAACGCGTTGAAATAGTCCGCCCCCTGATTTGCGGGCTGCGGCTTGTTGGCGTGCGTGACGGGCAAAAAATCGGTCGGTGCGGCGTAGGTCCAATCGCGTTCCGCGATCTTCAGCGTCACCCGGTTTGCGCTACCGACGCCGCCCGACAGAACAATGAACCACGTCAGGGATGTATCCAGGTCGCTGAAGGTTGGGGACACTCCCGCACCCGGATCGCCGCCGCCATACCAAGCATCATCCCGCCCAATCCAAAGGTTGCCCGTATCGGCATCGTATGCGACCTGAAAGATATCGCCGTCTGCGAAGGCCACGGCATCGGCATGGACGGTCGCGCCGTTGTGGTAGGTGCCAAATCCATTGACGATGTACTCGAAAGCCGGGTTCGCGCTGGTGGCCCCGCCGAAATTGCTCATGCTGGTGTTGATCTGTTCGGCAGCGTTGATACCGAAACCAAGCACACTGTCCCCACGCACGCGCGCTTCGGCGTACATCTTACCGGTCAGCGGCTGCGATACCCGTGCTCCGGCGAATGTAGACACCGAGACATAATGCGCCGTGCCGCCGTCGATGATGTTGCTTTGACCGGCAATCGACTGATCCAACGGGTTCAGCAGCGCATGGGGGTTGGCCGGACTGTGAAGCGATAAGTTGGTGGTGTCCATGTTCACGGCGAGGAAATTCTTCCTGTTGGCGCTGGCGTCGGTTCCAATGGCGTTAAAGTCCATCACAAAGGACTGACCACCGGCGGTATCGGCGAGCTCGATCAGGTCGGCATCGGCACGCGCCGTCCACCATTGTGCATTGCCCTGGCTATGGACCCGACCCAACTCGGTAATCTGCACATCTCCGTTCTGGATCGACCGACCATCCAAACAGAGCGCCTGAGAGATAAAGCCGTTCGCCAATTGAGGCTGAGACACGGAGTCGCCGATCCGATGTTCGACGCCGCTACTGTTCCAAAGCGGCTGATGGCCCACGGCGGCGTCATTCCTGGTTACCAACGGCACCTTCTCGCCGTTGACCCAAATCTCACCGACCCCGTTTTCATAGTCGAAGACGACGTGATACCAGCCGGAATCGCGAAAGACTGTCCGAGTCGTATACAAAAATTGAAACGCTCCGCCGATGTAGCTGAAAGCGGTGATATCGTCGCCTTCCCAACGCAGAACGAAGCGGTTGCTGGTGTTCGTATCGGCAGAGAACAGACTATGGTTGGTACCGTCCGGGACAAGGTTAACCCAACAACCCAAGACGAACCGTGTCCGGTTGCCAGCCGCGCCAGGCGTACGGGTCAGATATTCGTCCGTCCCGTTGAAAAGACCGGACCTCAATTCGGGCACGGACGGCCCGAACCCACCCTGCAGATGCTTAAGCGGCCCGCTCATCAGATGCGCCTCACATCGACGGTGGCGCCCTGAATCATATAGGCGAACACGGTCCTCTCGGCCTCCACCGTTGGGGGCCCCTGATTGCCGAAATCTGCGGTGCTGGGCCAGGAAAACCCGTTTGCGTTTCCAGATGCATTATCGATCACGATATTGCCGCCTTGGCCGTCCGCTAGGTTGTCGAAGGTGATGGACATTGCACCTGCGCTGGCCGCCGGCGTGATCAGAAAGTTTTGACCGGCATTGAAATCCAGCACAGCATCGTTGGCCGCAACGAACGGGCTGCGCTGCGAGCCGGTCCAATTCTGATCGCCGGCCAAAAGAGCCGCGGCGACTAAGGCGTTCAAAGCCGTGCTGTCAGAATCGTCAATCAGCGATCCCCAGAAAGCGGAAACAGTCACATCACCTGGAGCAACACCCGCCGACGCAACGGGTGTCCCGTCCTGATCAAATGAAAGAAAATTCCCGGCACGCGTATCTCGGTCAGGAAGCACCATCCCCTTGGAAAGATCACTGCTATCCGTCTTCGCCAAGCGCATTGCAGTCGATGAAGCCAGGTCCAGTTCCTGCATACGCGCGATAATTTTGTCGAACTCATCATTGAGGACCTTGGCGCGGAACTCCCCTTCCTGGAAGTCGGTCGTGCGCTCAATGGGTAACTCCCGAGTAAGAGTAACTTTCCTCTGCGCCGCCGGAGCCGTCGAAAAAGAGACACTACCGCCGTCGGTCTCCCCAGTTCCGTTGACCGTGAACCCGCTAGCTTCCGCCTCGGTGTTGTCGTCGAAATAGACTTTAAGATCCGACGCCTGGAAGATTGGAAAAGGAAAAGTGAAATCCACTTGGCTTCCATTCGCCACGTACTGAATAACCGGTAGAATGTCCCCGATACGGATATGTTCGCTTGTCATAGGTCGACCCCTCTTTAATCAGATCTTCACTGCGTCCGGAAACGGTCGATAGTCTTCATCCCTAATCCCAAGACACTACTCAGCGCATTTGTGCGCCAACGGTCCCGGACCCGCCGGCTTTCAAGTTGCAAGGCAAGATCCTGGGAGGTTGCATTGGTTCTCAACCGCCTTCCCGCGAGATCCGCCGCCGCAATAGCGGAACGATTAATGTGGCCGGCGCTTCCTGAATTCGGATTGGCGCCGGTCCGTCCGGACTGGTTCGCCCGCTGCGCCAACGCCTTTTGCAACAAGGTTTCGTTCTCCAAGGCCCGTTCGCTTTCCTGCAAACGCCCCTCCGCACGCTGAAGATTCAACGCCGCTTGTTGTGTCCGTGCCTCTCGCGCGCCACCGATAAGCTGGTTCGCCGTTTGTAGACCTTGAAGAGCACCCAGCGCCAAATTGGCGGGCGTTAAAGTAGAAGCTGCGGCAGCAGAACCGGCCAGGGCCGGAGCCGCTGCGAACCCAGCACCACCGGACACGGCACCCAACGTGCCGACGGCGATAAGGGGTATAATCCGCTTGAAAGTATCTCCGCTCATGCTGCTATCTCCGAAGTAACCGATAGAATGGTCGCGCGTGCAGCGCTGTTTCCCGTAATGCGAACCGTGGCGCCGCTATCCCGGCGGAATTGCCCGCCGCGCCACCCCAAGAACCGCAAGGTGCGTAACCCGGTGAAAGACGGTGGGGGCGAGTCCAAAGCGGTTTCGCCGAATTCCGTGAAGACAATGGTCCGGCCGTTAACGGTTACCGGGCCGCGCGTATCGGAAAAGCGAACCGTTGCACGGACGATACGGTGCGCGTTCCCGATCAACGTGCCATCTGTCAGTTGCGCTTCAATCGGCATCGTCTCCACGGCCCACTGGAACGGCAGCCCCACCTCCACCGATGTGACTTCATAAGGCGTCCTGATCGCGCCGTTCGTCACAGTCTGTGGGCCAAGGTCGGAACCGCCAGGCCCCAATACACGAACCGTGTGCCCCTCAAGATGATCGAACCCGCTCCACATGTCGGTTGCTATCTGCGTGGACTTCGACAATGAACAGTCCAGATCGTGCCCAAGCTTCAACCGTTCGATAAAATACCGCTCCGCCCCGCCAATCGTCCGTTTGACCAGCAGGTAGGTGGAGCGCCCGACAACGGCGACACGCAGCATCTCCCCTTCCGTATCCCAAAGCGTCCACCCCGTTACGGATTGAGATTTCCGCGTATTCAGGACCGCCATTGTGCCGTCACTGTTGACGACGAAAAGGTGATGGGCGGAATTACCGAACCCCCCGCGGCGGGCCGCCATGTCCACGGGCTCGCGCATCAACGATCCCGCGAGAAGGGCCAAATCCTGCGCCTGGTAGATCGTAAGTCCGCCCTCGTCGGATCCCGCCGGCACCAATTCCTGCACAGTCTGATGATGGTGGATTCCATCCTCGTCGAGGAAGGAGTCGGAAACGAAAACAACCGACCCATCCATTTCCTGCGGGCGCACGGCTGCAGCGGGCACTTCGGTGTGGCGCTGGAAATAGAAATTCTTCGGCGTAACAGGCGACTCTCGGCCTACGAAAACCCCACCACTGGTAAAAAGAAAAAAATCGTCCAGCGCATACTGCTGCTGTATTTTGCTGACCCGGTCTCCATCCATGGAGAATTCAACGGCGCTGTCGTCCAATGGCTCTCCGTCGGTAGCGGATTTTTCCTCGAAGTTGAAAAAGTCGTTGGTAACCGATCCCCACTCCGTCTGTGGCCTCGATTGAGATCCCCCGAAATAGAGACGCCCTTCAAAGAAATAGACCGACGCCGGCCAGCCACGCCGGTCCGACCATACCTCCTCGGCTTTCTGCGACGCGCTGGACATATCGAATGACCAGCCGGCAATCGGCGTGGTGTCTTGAAACGCCGTCGAGATGTTTATCTTTGCCTGTTTGGCTGAAACCACAGCGGTGACGGTTGCCACCCCGCCATTCCCCTTGATCGTCGCACCGATATCACCGGCGAGAAACCAGTCCTCGTCACTCATCAAATCCACCGAGGCGCCAGTCGTTGCGGCCGGCGTGACAAAAAAGCCTGGAAAGTAGCGGCCAAACTCATGACTGGGCGGATTGGTAATCTCAACCGTATCAAGAGACCATCTGTCATGGGCTCCCCGCCGGACAAGTTTCCGGTATTGATAATCCGGGTGCGTCAGGATGAGGGTATCCAGCGATTGCGTCATGCGCAGTTCGGCAAGATCCCGCCCGTTGAACGGCGACGCTACCTCTGTCTGCAGCTCTCCATTACGGAAAACCCGGATGGCCCTATGGGTGAAAACCAAGAGATACTTTTGTTCGCTTGAGAATTCGAACTCTCGCAGAAGAACCCCCAGCACGCCGTCGGCAACCGCGTCGCTAATCTCCGCGACAAAGCCAAAGCCCTGCCGCATGGTTTGGCCTCCCAACGGCAAACCGTGCATGTTCCGGATTTCCAAACCACCGGCATAATAGGCATTCACGTCCTGGCGGGCGGCCAGATCCCGATCCAGCATGCCGGAGGCGAAACTCGCCTGTTGCGTTGCAGCGCGCGCAGCCATCAGCCCCGAACCTCCAAAAGATATCCCGACCGAATGCGGCGCGGTGTCTGTTGCTGTGCATCGATGGTCTTGGCGCGCTGAATGGAAAGCTCCGCCATCCGCGCAAGCGCTTCCGTCCGGGATGTATTTTCCGTCAACGGAAGGGCGAATTCCGCCGCCAGCTTTGCGATAAGGACCTCCGCAAAATAGGGAGGAAAAGCGCTTTCATCTGGCCGGAAAATATAGGTCAGCAAGACCCCATCTTCATCCGTATGCAAAGTCCGCTCGAAAATTCTGTACTCTACCCCTGCGCCGGTGCGCGCCTCGCTCCCGCCCACGGACAGTGCGCGTAGGAAGTCGGCCGGGAGTTGATACGCGAACGCAAAGTCCGCAGAAGGGATTGCGGCCAGCTTAGGAAGCGGCGCCTGCCCTTTCGCAAAACTCCAAGGATGCGCGGACAACAGCCCGTCTCTAACGCTGGTGTACCGTGTTCCGGCAATAAGCGACTCCGCCGACCCCTCCTCGAATGAAGAAATTGGCACGGCCGCTAGCGACACCAGGGCTTGGCTGCAAATCTGGAACTTGTTCATGTTTGCTCCTGTGTCGGGTTCGGGGGGCGGCGCCGCCGCCCCCGCACATCCCCATCAAGCGCCTAGACGGCGCCGTCGCTCACCGTAACGGTCGTGCCGTCGTTGGCCGTAACCGCCATGAACCCGACTGCGTCGGCCGCGATGACGTAAATCAAGTCATTGGCCGCCAACATGCCCGAAGCGGTGTTGAAGTAATTGGCGCCGGCGATCGTCAGACGATTGTCCGCGGTGGACTTGTATTGCCACCAGGTTTGACCATCGCCATGGGCCATTGCCGACAGGTGTGTATTGTCAAAAGCCATGTCCTACTGCTCCTTCTATCCCAGCGGCGTATCGTGTTTGACTTGAATCCGAACCGCCCCCTTGGGATCGATCAGGCAAGTACCCTGAAGGATCCGGGTGTTCAGGAACCATTCGGACTTGGTGTTTTCCCAAGACCAGGTGGATCGCAGTTCCGTGGCGATGGCATGGCCGATGGCGGACTGGTGATAGATCACACAAGTTGCTTGCCCCGTCGTGGAGGGCAGCGCGGTATGCTGCATCCACAGAATATTGCGCCACTTCTTGGCTTCGGAACCCTGTAGCCACGGCGCTTCCGTCTCGCCGATGTAATCCTTGTCGGCAAATTCCGGAATGTTCAGAAGTTCTTCCCAGGCATGTGGGGTCACGACCGCTGTGCGCTTACCATCGTCCGGCACGTCCGCAGCGTTCAAGGCTTCGACCGCCCGTTGAATCAAGCCTTTGGTTAGACCGACTGTAAAATCACCAACGGGATAGATAGCAGAATCAAGCGCTCTGCTAAGGATGAGATCATCCGTATCCCGTCCATGCGCATGGGCGAAGTTTTTGGCGATAACCATTTTTTCGTCAGCGCTACTGATCAATTCGTCCAGATCGCCGACATAATCTCCGCCATAGGACGAAATCAGATCGCAAGGCACACGCCCCCGGGAAGAGGTAATTACCGGAACATCGGCGCCACGGGCCTTGGTGCCCGTCGTGACCTTGCCGGCGGTATTGAAGTGGGTGCGTTCGCCTTTTACGTCCGTCTTGGTGCGGACCGTATTCCGAAGCTTCGAGCCTTCACGTTGATAGGCCAGATGCACATCGGACTGAAACTCCTGGTCGAACCAGGCAGGTATATTTTCTGACATCGGGTATCCCTCGTCGTTTCCGATTCTGCACCGTCAACGCCGGTGCGGGCGGGTCGGATACGCAGCGGGTCTGTGCCGTGATATGCCGCTGGGCGGTTCAACCGCTATGGCCAAGGGTGTCGCCGGGTCTGGCCAGTGATATGCCGGTCAAGCGCTATTATAAACACGGCCGAGGTGAAGTAACGTAACGCGTCACAAAAACACCGCTTACCTTTTACCGTTTTCTTGATTTAAATTCGCGTGAGGAAACGATGATCAACCCTTTCCGGATGGGCAGTGGAGCTTAGGTCGGAGAGTTCCAGCAATAGCGGGGCGGTGCCGCTGTACGTCCGGCGCAACGCTTCCTCGTTCCGCTGTAGGTGCAGAATCCCGCCGCTTCCCGTTTCCGCGCCAGGCGGGCGCGGTCCATCGACGCCGCATCGAATGGCGGGCGCTGAAAGTCGACAAGGAATACTTATCGGGGCGAAGCATTGCCTGGCCCCCGTACAGCGATAAGAACCCGCCGCGCACCCGGCGCGCGGTCTCCGCATGGTCCAGGGTGAGCTGAGAGAGTATTCACCTGACATTTAAAGGCCGCGTCCGACCCTCCTTCATGTATCGGGTCGGGTGTGGCCATGCCGCTCCTGTATGGGGTTAGGATTTGTTCACCACAAACAATCCAACTCACTCAGGAGCAAGACATGACCACGAAGGAAAAGGTAGCACGGCGGAAGCTCTCATTGCTCTAACTTGCGAGCGACCTCGACAATGTTTCCAAAGCCTGCAAGCTGATGGGCTACAGCCGTCAGCAGTTTTACGAGATCCGGCGGAACTTTCAGACCTACGGCGCTCAGGGGCTGATCGACCGGCTGCCCGGCGCCAGAGGACCGCACCCGAACCGGGTGCCGGAAGAGGTTGAGCAGGCGATCCTCGACCACGCGCTCGCCCATCCCAGCCACGGACCATTGCGGGTCGCCCACGAGCTTACCCTGCAGGGCGTTCAGGTCTCGTCCGGCGGGGTGCGCGGGGTCTGGTCGCGGCACGACCTACTCACCCGGCATCAGCGGCTGCTGCGCCTGGAAAAGCACGTCTCGAGTAAGAAGATCGACCTGACACCGGAACAGATCCGGTTGCTCGAGCGGTTCAGCCCGGAGTTCCGCGAACGCCATATCGAAACCCGGCACACCGGGGACCTGGTGGCCGTCGATACCTTCTTCGTCGGCACGCTGAAGGGGATCGGCAAGGTCTATCTGCAGACCGTCATCGACTGCTTCTCACGCTACGCCTGGGGAAGGCTTTACACCTCCAAGCTGCCGGTCACCGCCGTCCACGTCATGAACAACGACGTGATCCCCACCTTCGAAGCCCACGGCGCGAAGATCGAAACAGTGCTCAGCGATAACGGGCGGGAGTATTGCGGCCGGCCCGACCGGCACCCGTATGAACTCTTCCTGCAACTCGAAGAGATCGAGCACCGCACCACAAAGGTGCGACGGCCGCAGTCCAACGGCTTCGTCGAACGCCTGCACCGAACCCTGCTCGACGAGCACTTCCGCGTCATGGGAAGGACCAAGTTCTACGAGAGCGTGGCGGAGATGCAGGACGACCTGGACGCCTATCTCGAAACCTACAACACGAAACGTCCGCACCAGGGCCGCAACATGAAGGTTAGGACGCCCAAGACCGTCTTCATCAACGGCCTGCCAAAACAAAAAAACAAAAAAGGAGGAAACAACCAAGAAAGCCGCTTAAACTAACCCCAAGGGAGCGGCGACTGTCAGGTAATTACCGTCTCTGTACATCCGGGGGCTTCGGCCCCTTACAAACAGATTTTTCGATTGGATCGCTAGGCTACGCAGGGAAGTGCGTTAACACTGAATCGTCGGCATTCGATAGCGGACCTAAGATCATCGAAGCAAAAAGCAAAAATATGCCATTCCGCTTAGTTTTCTACGATCCTGCAGTTGGCTCCAAGACCTTTAGATTCGTCTACAAAACTCTGCGCCCGTTCGCGAGGAACTTCAATGACAACAGGCTCACGCGCAAGAATTGCCTCCGCTGTCCTCTTACCTTCACTCAATGACATACCTGTTTCCTGGCGGATCAATTTGACAAGGCGGATCGTTATCAGCCCTGGTCTCCAACCGCTGAATTGGACTTTTGCTGTCATGGCTACTCTTCCTTGACTACAATTTCGCGAAGAGTTCTACCTGGGTTTATCACAGTCGAACGTTCACCCCCTATGACAAAGACGCTAACTCCACACTGCGCACCCAACTCTAGCGGAAATTTGCGTAGCTCCGGCATGCTACTTACGCCTGGACTGAATATGTCTATAGATAAACCGTCCAATACCAACAGATCATCTTCTATCGAAAAACCCGTGAGAATACTTATCTCGCCATTCTTTCTCTGAACTTCGAGCTCAAAATCGCGGCCTTCTTCCCCAAGGACCTTTACACCACGCTCTGTTGCATCCAGGTCTAGTGTCTCATCACCAGACTTCAGTTCGGAAGAGCCCTCACTACCTCTCTTTGAATCTGGACCTCAATAATCTCAGGGCACCAACGGCTCGACGGACTCATTGCTCGGTTCCTCATTGTCCAAACCGTCCGGCCCAACCGGTCCTTCAACGCTTTTAGGAACGGCACACCGTTCGCAGACGACCGGATAGACCACAACCTATCGGCAGTAGCGCTATGTGTAGGTGGATTCGTCTTTCTAGAGGCCGCTAGTCTATCAGTCCGGATCCACAGCTCGGCGCTAATTGCTAACGGTTCAGTTCAGGCTCGGACAGCTTTCCGGTCTTCGGATCGATCGTGAATATCACCGATGGCGTTACGCCTTTCAGCTTGCGCCCATCTTGGCTGATGTAAATGCCGTGGAAGGATTGCGGCACCTTCTTACCTTTCCGACCAATCTTCAACTCATGGTCTTCGATTATCCAGAGCCGGTTACCCTGATTGTCGTAACCAAGAACATTTCGCCCGACCTTCTCATCGCCATACTCAAAGTCCGCAGTTTTTAGGCGAATTGCAGTAACACCCTCGAACTCGATCACTTCCGCAATCCTCTGATCAAATGAGATGTTCCGCCCCGCTAAATTCACTGACGTTTGAGCACGTTCTCCATCTTGCATCTCAAACTATCCAATTTCCCAAACCTACCTAAGGGTCTGTTTTAATTAAAATTATTCCTTCTTAGGTCAATTCATGATCGCCGCTTGAGTCCCGCCTCGATTGCCAAAGTTGATTCCAGCCGCGCCGTCGGTACGCACTTCAACACCCGACGGCAATACACCTGCGTTTAAGTGATCCTTCCTCTCCACGACTTTACGCCGGTCTAGACCAGCCGGCACATCGCACCTAAGGAATTCGCTTCCTTCACGAACTCCCGTGCTCGCGATTCTGGAACTTCAATGATTATCGGGCCATCAGCACCAATGTCTTCTGCAGCTTTCTTTGCCGCACCGAGGGTCATGTCGGTTTCACGTCAAATGAGTTTCACCAGACGAAGCGTCACTAGGCCCGGCTGCCAACCCAATAACTCTACTCTTGTTTTCATGACACTATTCCACCCTAACCCCGACTTCTTTGGGCATGCGCCCAGGGTTGGCATCGGTTCGTCACTCACCACCACGGATTTTCACCTCCTCGGCACCGTGGCATTCAACTACTTAGGGCATTGTGCAATTCTATGCATTATTTGTATTTCAATTCACCGTATTCAGCAGCCTTACTTTTGTTTTCACTCTGATCGCTCTTTCCCGAGCTCCCGAGCAACCATGCTGTTCACATCATCTTCAAAATCACAAGCTGCCACAACACGGCCGCCTTCTCTTTCGAAGATCAAAATTATGTCTACAACTGCTCGTAAAAACTGGCTGAAATCGACGCCATCTTGAGCCTCTATTTCGACAATGAACGGAAAGCACATACAGTCTCCAGCATTCGTGCAGAGACCCGGGTCGTAGAAGTCGTTCTTCAGAACATCTAGATCGACATACTCGGAAGACGCTGACGAAAACCGCTCAAATTTTCCACCGATTGCCTCTGCGATTCTCAATGCGATCCTACGTTTTCCCAGATACATTTCGTCTGGATATGTATCCGTGTTCACGTAAAGGAAGCATGCCAAGTCTAGGCAACTCATCGTTTCTAACCTCATGTCCCGTTACCGAAGGGGAATGTAATCAACGCTTTCCCGTTCGCGAACTGAACTTAGCAACGACTCGAATATTCACAACTCGTCTCCTAGATTCACAATTTCAACGCCATGCGTCGATTCGAACTCAAGCCGTAAACCCATCGGCATCGGATCCTCGGTAGCTTTTAACAGTGCGGCCTTAACCACTTTTCTTCCCACGCATTTCACCCAAATTTCCGACTGCGATATGTCCTTGGCGCGGATTTCGCCATCATCATTCATAGTGACATTCTGAAGCGGCATTTCGTCAACGCGCACTGAAAAACCGTCAGATGCCGCGACTATTCTTCCTACAAGGCCGTAAAACTGGAGCCGGATGCTTAATGGGTGACTGTCATGTTCTTCGTGACCGCGACGGAAAACCTTGGCTTCCGCTTTTTGTAAGGTAAGTCCAATTGCTTTGTTGGCCTATCGCTGAAGGTCAATCTCGTCGGGCTTCATCTCTCTTCTCCTTCGAGAGCTTGCTGGACTGATCGATTTTTGACGCCTCCTTTGAGAATGGAAACGAAGACGCCGTCCGGCTTCACGATAACCACATTGACCTGAGCCTCGAGTTTCTTCCAACTTAGCGCGGAGTCCTTTGGTGAATTGCTCTGCCACCCAATCTTCCGCCGTCGATGCGGCGAGTTTTCCACAATATGTTCCTGGCTGAGAAGAGGTGCAGATACGATGAAAGCATCGAAGTTCACGGACGCATCCAAACGTCTGGAATGCTCCGTTAAGGTCCCATATCGCGGCGTTTCTGCGTAGCCGTCACGTTTCCTCTTCGACCACTTCTCGGTCGATCAGCAGTGCTGAGACACCCAGCCCATCCAGGAGAAGGCTGTCATAGCGCTCAAAATCCTCAGCATTGTACACCGACACGAGGATAGGGTATTCCGCATACCTCTCTTCATGCGGATAGTCCTCTTCATCTGCGTTAGGGTAAACACTGACATCGACCTTTCCGCGGTTCGAAGATCTGTAGTAGTCGCCCCAAGACAGTGAGGTATGTTCGCGGTAGGGCTCGTCAATCGTCGCGTAAAGTTGACTCGCGACGTCCTCAATCGGTTTTCCCTTTACCGCATAGAGAGAATAGTTTCTGTACATGTCATCTACCTCAATTGCATGAACGAGCCGCGCGCCTTTAACGCCTCAAGACTGGAATAGATCATATAGATTACCTCCAGTCCGTTGGCTGCGATCAGAATGCAAAGGGTAATCTCCACAAAGTTTCAATCCCGAACGTGGTTGAGCGCAGCCGTTGCAGCTCCTTCCCGAACACATCCAAACGTCTGGAATGCTCCGTTAAGGTCCCATATCGCGGCGTTTCTGCGTAACCGTCACTTCTCCTCGTCGTAAACTTTTCGCACGATCAGCTCCGCTGAGACACCCAGCTCTTGCAAGATCAGTCTGTCGTAGCGCTCAAAATCCTCTGCATCGTACACCGACACAAGGATAGGGTATTCCGCATACCTCTCTTCATGCGGATAGTCCTCTTCGTCTTCGTTCGGGTAAACACTGACATCGACCTTTCCGCGGTTCGAAGATCTGTAGTAGTCGCCCCAAGACAGTGAGGTATGTTCGCGGTAGGGCTCGTCAATCGCCGCGTATAACTGACTCGCGACGTCCTCAATCGGTTTTCCCTTTACCGCATAGAGAGAATAGTTTCTGTACATGTTATCTACCTCAATTGCATGAACGGCCCGCGCGCCTTTAAGGCCTCAAGACTGGAATAGATCATATAATTTACCTCCAGTCCGTTGGCTGCACTCGGCAGTCCATCTATTCCGATTTCCTTCAGTTGATCGCTACTGAACGAACCTGGTCTCGTACCCTTTCCACGTGCCGGCATTTTCAGCTTGTCCGCAGGACGTCCCAAGCTGCTGTAGAAGGTCTTCAGACCCTCGCGAAATCAGGATAGGTCCACATGATCGTTGAGCTTGCGCAGAATGTGGTCAGCCGGAATCTGGTCCTCAAGGCAAAAATCATAACAGAGCTGCGTCTGCCCCGGCTCATGCAGCCCCATCATCGTCAACCTCCGTAACGCTTGTCGAACGGCTAACAGAATCATAGCGGCGAAGCGCTCTCAAGGTGACTTTTTCAACAGCCTCTACCGTCTCAGTACAGTCTGGATCCACACAGAGGATCGCTACATTGAAAGATTAGTCATCTCCAAAAATCTCCGACACAAAAATGGTCACCACAACACCATCTCGAACCCAAACCTGAAGACCGTAGCTATCGAACTCCGCAATAGTTTGAAGGTCGCCGTCGAAGACCTCGAAATCAGTCTCTAGCTCATCCGGTTCTGTGCCAAGTGTCTCCAAGATTACTCGATAAGGAACCCCGATTAACTCTTGGTCATCGTAGATCAGGCTCTTTGAACAGCGAAAATCCTCAATAACCCTGTTGTCATCATCCGCATAAATAATCAACGATTCACCGTCAGGGTCGTCAGGATAGACGAATTTACCGTCCTTTGATTTTACAGGGTTCAATATGGCATTGTCATAGGAGAATTTAGTAATGCGTCCCTTCTCTATCAGCGGGGCCAGCTCCTCGCCTATCTTCAACGCACCTAGAGATTTTCCTGGAACAAGGACGAACCGTTCTTGAGGATCTTTCATGAATTTACGCCTTCTCTCGTCTTGAACGACGGGGTCTACGCGAGTGTGCCTAACCTCGCCGCTTACTGTGCGCATCACCTTGTGTATTTCTGATCTACTTCCTAATTCTGTTCGCTTCTTTCCTACTCTCGGCATTTTTCGGACTCGACCACACCCTCGCAAGACGCAGTGCGTTCGTTATCGCACCTTACTTCTGAAAGTGGCACTTCCGGCGACAAGTGACCTCCCCCCAGGACCCGAGCCATTGCAGATCGGAATTTTCCATCTTTAAGGCACTGAAGTAGGAATGCTCCTTAACCCACCAACAAGAGGGCGACGACAATTGTCAGGCATTTCCCGAACTATACAGGCTGTCTCTATTTCCACACCTCGCTAGTCTTCGTAGACCGACGCGCACACGGTGACGACCTTGTCGTCACGTAGCCAAGCTTGCACACCGAGACCATCAAAATCGGCGATTGTTTGGATATCCCCGTCGTAAACCTCAAAATCTTCTTCGATCTGATCCGCTTCCATTTTGAGTTCTTGCCGTAATTCTTGTAACGACAATCCGATTAACTCGCGTCCATCGACCATAATGCTCTCCCTACAGCAAAACGTCCCAATGGTGGCACCATCTTCATCCGGTAAAATTCTGACGTCATCGCCATCTGGATCATCTGAGTAGGCGTAAACCCGAAACTCTCCTCTCTCGTCATCCGGAAAGTCATAGGACGTTTCGATTTCAACCAAAATCTTCTCATCCACCAGAGCATCAATGCGTTGGCCAAACTTCAGTGACCCAAGTGAAACCTCTGGAATGAGAGCATACCTGTTCTTACTCGTCGGCATATTTTCCACCTATCTCTTTTGCTTCACAGAGTGTTCTGTTCCTTTTTTCTTCCTTTCCGCATCCTGTCGAATGTTCTCAATTTTGACTCTCAATTTTTTCTTTTCCCTCTTCGAGATAGTGCTTTTGAGGATTTCGAGAAGCTCTTCGATTTGCTTGTCGGCTTTACTTTTCGCTCGTCCACCATCGCCGTGTTTTTCGTTCTTGCTGCTGTCGGACGCAGCTTTGCCTTTCTTCGGCTTCTTCTGTTCTTCTTTGGCTGGCGTCTCATCGCCTGAAGATTCCGCTTTAGCTGTTTCTGAAAGCTGCACTTCTGGCGGCAAGGGCGGATGCGGGCTGTCTACACTTGGTCCACTTTCGATTCCAGATGAGTCAATTGGTTGAAGGACTATCGATCCATCTTCGCTGCTTTCCAACGTCGTGCCGGGATGGCGTGTTCCACGCACCACTGGCTCTCCACGCGTATCGTAGTCGATCACCGTTACACTGTTATCATGTAAATTCACCCGGTAGAGACCTGTATCCGGGAAATCCGGGTCCGGTATTTCCAGCACATCGGAGCCCGGTAGAAGGGCATCTCGAATAAATCGTCCCGGGGCGTCAACCACGTTTGCAATTACGCTGCCGATCTTGTCGAGTCCGCACCAGACGGGCGCGTTTCACCTCCCAGAACCTGGCGGTCCGATCCATCGGCGCCGCATCTACCGGCGAACGCTGAACGTCGATAAGGGATACCCGTCGGGGGCGATGCATCGCCTAATCCCAGACAGTGACCAGAACCCGTCGCGCACCCGGTACACAGTCTCTGATTGGTCCAAGTGTCCGGGGCCCATTTAGGCGGGGCTGTTCTGCAAGGTCTGCAGATGGCCGGGCGACATAGCCGCACCACCGGCACCTCCTGCCCGCTTCGTCGGCATACCGGCGACGCCGTTCCGATCCTTCAGAGCCTTCAGGAACAGCGCCCCGTTCGCCGACGATACAATAGATTCGAAGGTATCGGCGATAGCGCTATGTGTAGGTAGATTCCTCTTTCTAGAGGCCGCTAGTCTATTGATCCAGATCCACGGCCTGACGCAAATTGCTAACGATTCAGTTCAGGCTCGGACAGCTTTCCGGTCTTTGGATCGATCGTGAATATCACCGACGGCGTTACGCCTTTCAGCTTGCGCCCATCTTGGCTGATGTAAATGCCGAGGAAGGATTGCGGCACCTTCTTACCTTTCCGACCAATCTTCAACTCATGGTCTTCGACTATCCAGAGCCGGTTACCCTGATTGTCGTAACCAAGAACATTTCGCCCGACGTTGTCATCGCCTGCTTGGAAATCGTCGGTCAGTAGTTCGAGCACTACTACGCCATCTGTTTCAAGTATCGTATAGACCGACTGTGTAAAAGTGAGAGTTCTATTGCCAATTTTTACTTCATGACTGCTAATTCTCTCCGCTATCATTGTTTGTAAACTCCTCACGGTTAGTCGCCGACAGGGCGTGCATCATCAAACCACTTTCTGCTAAGATCATCCATGATCTCAACCTGAATCCCACCTCCGCTACCAAAATCGTTCCCAGCCGCATTGCTAATGCGCACTTCAACACCCGGCGGCAGCGTTACTTCGCTTATGTGTGTCTTCTGCTCGGGAATGGCGTACATATCCATGAGCTTTTCCAGTCCGCCCGGTGATGCGGTTATAGTATCATACTCTTCCTTCGGAATTAGGAATTCGCCAGCAGGCGCATTCTTCTGATCCTCTCGAACCAGCCGCACAAATCGATTGAAGTCCGTATTGGTTTCCATCTCGTACACGGTACCATCCGGATCATGTGCAGGCTGAAACTCGTCAAGTTCCGTCAGCTTGCCCGACTCCCTTAAACCCTCTTCGGTTTCTCTATTTGCATCGCTTGCCTGTATGGACCGTTCAGGCGATGCACCGACCCTCTCCGCGAACGCGTCTAGCCTTTGTCGAGACGGCGTTGAGCTATTTTCTTGTGGTTTTGTTTCCCCACGATCCCAAGGCACCAGCGGCTCGGTGTCCGCGTCACCCGGCTCCTCATTGTCCAAACCGTCCGGCCTATCCGGCCTGCGCGGACCAGTGGGTGTCTGATTGCTCGGGTTCTGTTGATCTTTGTCCGGGTCCTTCTTAGGCCCGAGCTTTCTAGCGAATCTTTTCGCAGCTTCCCAAAGTACACGTCCCGCCGCCGCCAACAACCACCAGTGATATCCCGTTTGTTCGTGTAAATTCAGGTCACGACCGAAGCCACCGACCAAGCGATCCGTTCCGCCATCACCGAACAATCGGTCGGCACCGCTTCCGCCGAAGATTTCTGGTGACAGTTCTCCCGAAGCCAACTGAAGTAACTGTCGGGTTTCTGGATCTTTCTCCAGGAGGTCTTCCAACTGCAATTCCAAGGACCGAGATCCGGCTGGATCCAGGATATCTTCAAGACGCTCTACAAAGGCGTGTTCCCCGTCATCCGCCTCTTCCGGCCGTTTCTGACCGCCGAACAGCGCCCCGAACTCAGCATCGATCTCATCCGGGTCGGGAATGAAGCCAAGGTCGGCGAGTTCCAGCAATAGCGGGTCGGTGTCGCCGCGCGTCCGGCGCAGCGCTTCCTCGTTCCACTGCAGGCGCAGGATCTCCGCCGCTTCCTGTTCCCGCGCCAAGCGGGCGCGTTCCCGTGTGCGGAAGGCGGCGTTCCGGTCCATGCGCTCCCGCATCAGACCGATCCGTTCCATCGACGCCGCATCGATCGGCGGCCGCTGAAAGTCGATCAGCGACCGCCGTTGAGGCCTCAACATCGCCTAGTCCCCGTACAGCGACCGGAACCCGTCGCGCACCCGGCGCACCGTCTCCGCATGGTCCGGGTGCCCCGCATCCCTATAGGCCTGGCTGCCCTGCAATGCCTGTAGGGACCCGCGGCTAACCGCTGCCGCGCCCGCGCCGCCGGCGCGATTCGTGGGGACGCCCATCACGCCGATGCGATCTTTCAACGCCTTCAGGAACAGCACCCCGTTGGCGGACGATGCAATCGATTCCAACGTGTCTGCGATGCCGGTGCGCTGGGCGATATCCTCCCCCAGAAGCCCATCGACCCAACGCCCCAGATCCGCCAGGTTTCGTTCGGCGTCATCGCCCAACGCCTCGGTCAGCATGCCGATCTGATCTTCATCCCGGCGGCCCTGACGGGCGGCCTCATATGTATAGAAAACTTCCGTGAGTTCGTCGAAGTCGCTTTGGCTCAACCCCTTGGCCTTGGCCCATTCACTGACCGGGGCGAAAAGCGGATGTTCGGTGCTGGCTTCCAGTTCACCGTCCAGTTTCTCGGGTACGGTCAGGGTATAGGCGTTTGGAACCTCGCCTCCGTGCGCCGCCTTGTCTGAAATCTGTTTTCTGAGGTCCATGGCCATCTTCACGGCGGCCGCGCCGTTGATGCCGCCAACCCCGTCATTCAATGCCGGGTCCCACAAATTGTCAGGCACCTGAAACCGTTCGCCTTTGTGAGCAACCATGCGCGGGTCACCCTGCCCGCCGAGTTCGTCGCGACCGTATTGTCCGTCACCCTGGGTACGGCCCATGGAAATCAGGCTTTCCGATGTCTGGCCATCCTGAACGGGTCCGGTGTTGTGTCCGTCACTGTCCGTCATGCGATTTGCTCTCTTTCATCATCGTTTCGATATAGGCGACCAGCCGCCGTTGCCCTTCCAGGTCCCGCAGGGCCGCTTCCGGTGCATCCGGCGGCAACCGGACCTCCATGGTTTTGCGGCGCAGATGGTCCAGAACCGCCCGTCCCGGGGCGTCGGTAAAGCAACGGAAAAACTGGCTTCTAAGAAGGCGGTAGTCTTCCGCCGGGGGAATGCGGGTCGGCTTCATGGCGTCACGCCAACGCCGGACCGGCGGACTGCTCGTCCAAACCGGTTTCCCCGCCTGGTTCCACCCCGGCGGAAGCGGTGCCGGCGGCCATCTGGGCCAGCGCCTGAAGCTGTTGTTGCTGGGCCTGTTGCTGCGCCTGCTGTTGCAGCATCAGGACCTGTTCCTCTTCCTGACGGCGAACGGATTCCGGTATCCGGGAATCGGCCAGATAGGCGTTCAACACCTTGCGGCGGTCCACCGCCACCTCGATCAAGTCCGGGAAGAGTTGGGCGGCGGTCGCGTAACTTTGAATGGTGGAGGCCGCGTCCGCTTCTTCCTGTAACTTGACGAGGGGCGAGACAGGGACCGGCCGCAGCGCCGCGCCCCCGCCCAGGGAGAATGGCGGGATGTAATAGGGACTTCCCGCCAAGGAAGGATGTTGCAGAATGTCCAGGATGCGCCGGATCAGCGGCCCGGACAGTTCGGAGAGCAGGCGCAGGGACTCCGGCACCTCCACCGCTTGCTGATGCGCGGCCCGCACGTCGATCTCGAACGCGGTGCGCACGCGGGAGTCCTGCGGCGGAAGCGACGGCCCCAGAATAGCGTGCCGGATGCCTTCTCTCAGTTCTGAGAGGATCAAGGCGCTAACGTTGAAATCCCCGGCCGGCCGCAAAGGTTCCAGGCCATCCGCATCCAGGCTGCGCGGAATGATGACGCCGGGTCCCAGTTCCAAGTTCTCCGTGTTGATGACGGAGTTGTCGGCGGTTTGCCACATGCCGACGATGGCTGTTTCCGCATTCTGCAGAACCAGTTTGACCACGGCGTTCGCGGTCTTGATGTTGCCGAGGACAGATAGCACCGGGCCGCGCCCCATGATCTCGCCGACGGCTTTGTCCATGCGGAATACGATGATCGGGGAACTGGCGTATTGGCGGGACACGATGCGCGTGTCGGCAAGCGAAGGCGTCGCCCCTTCCGACAGCCACACTTCATACTCCAGACGCTCGTGCTCGTAGTCCCAGAGGAAGGCTTCGACAAGGTGAATGTCCGTTTCAGGATCCTTGGCGATGGCGCGTTCGGCATTGCCGGGCAGATCCGCGTCGGGCCAACGCAGGGTCAGCGTGCGGCCCGGTATCGACCATTTGCGGAATACCGTGCGGATGACGCCGTCCGGTCCTTCTTCATAACCCAGTTGATAGGCCGGCAGCGCCTCGAACCGCAGAGGGTCGTCCGGCGTCCCCTCATGAACCGTCAGGGCGCCTGTCGAAATCAGGCTGTCCGCCAGGGCGGGCGGCACTTCGATATGGAAGTTACTGGCTTCCACCGCGCGGTGGAACCTGTGGCGCACCATCTCCAGATATTCCGGCCAGGCGTCCAATCCCGGAATTGCCGGAACGGCGTTGCGGTCAATATCGAAATCGACCCATTCCCGGAATGCCGGGAAGAGCTGTCCATGCAACCTCGCCTTCCGTTCGCGGACGGCTTCCGGCGCGGTTGCGTCATAGACTTCTACATCCCGCTGATCGCCCGGCATGCGACCGTTGAATCCGTCATGGTTCGGCAAGGCGTATTGATAGGCGTCATGCAATACGCCGTGCCATTGCTGGGTCCGCTCGAACGCTTTGGACGCGCGGCGCAGGGTTTCCCGTTGATCCCCGTCCATCAGCCGGCCCCCAGCTTGGACCCGCCGCTGCGGCGGTCGACAACCCCCTGCTCGCCCGCGAATGCAAGCAATGCCCGCGCGCCCTTCCTGTTGCGCAGCCGGGCGCGGTTCTTCTTCTTGATATCTTCCTTCAGCCGTTCGTTTTCCGCACGCTGACGCTCCAACTCGGAGGTATCGGGTTTCGGGGATGATCCGCCCATTGAAGAGGCCCCTCGGGTTCGTTTTCGATTTCGAGAGTCTAGGGAAAAAGGAGGATCGAGATAACGTAACGCATAACACCTTTATTGTGTATTTCAGGGAAACGACCGAAATATCCAGCAGGCAGCGGGTATGCATGGCGATGAGCCTGTTATACAGTCGGGTCGAAAGCCTTAAGGATCATTGAGAAATGCGTCGACTGACGATCAGTGCATTCTGTGCCACCTTACTTCTGTCCGGCGGTTCCGCCGGCGCGGGGGATGCCGTCGTCTTGGATGCAGCAGGCGCGGTGGACCTGACCCCTGGGGAGATTTTGGATGCAGGCGCGCCTCTCTTCGTTCCGGCCGATAGTTTCGTAATTCTGGCGACCGCCGACGGCGCGAAGGTGGAGATCGCGGGGCCGGTTCAGGGTGGGATCGAACTACCCAGGGCCGGGACCGGCGCACAGCGCAAGCTGATCGAAACGTTGTCCCGCCTGGCCCGGTCGTCGGGCCTCTCCGGCGACGATATCCGCCGCACCAGAAGCTTCGGCGGCGCGGTGCCCGACCCCTGGTCCTATCAGGTCGGGACCGGCCCCGCCTATTGCTTTCAAGACGGGAACGCCCTCTCTCTTTGGCGCGCCGCAAGCGACACCCGGGTTACAGTGACTTTCGCCCATCGCACCGGATCGGTGGAACTAGCCTGGCCGGCCGGCGCGGCGACCCTGTCCTGGCCCCTGGATCTGCCGCGCCGCGACGGGGAAACCTACGACCTGACCGTGGCCGCCGACCGGCGCGATGACCTGCAATTGGTGGAAACTCCCGCCACCTTGCCGACCCGAATGCATATGGCCGCCTGGCTGACCGAAAGCGGTTGTCTGGAACAGGCGATGCTGCTGGCCCTGACCGCGGACGTGGACAAACTGTTCGAGGGACTCGGCAAAGCCGGCAAATTCTAAAATATCGCGATACAATGCTTGCGTTGCGCGCCGCGCGCCGGTCGGCCTCATTCCGGTGGTCAGTTGGGTGATACGGGACTGCCCCTACCGAACTTGAATCAGTAAATTTGATAACGCCCCGCTGCGGCAACAAATCGCCACGACCGCTCTTTTGCAGGCTGCCGTCACCCGTCCCCCACGGCCGTTCCATGCACGCAAAGGCGATCAAATTCTGTACCTCGGCAGATCTTCGTTACAGACTGGAAGTCGATGGTCGCATCGGTTGATCCCAGGGACGGAGCGCACAGTGATCAAACGGGTCGGGCTTACATTCCTCGCCTTTCTAGTGGCCGCCGGCGCTTATGTCGCGTGGGAGGGCCCCGGTTTCCTTGTCGAAACGGCGAGTGACGTGTTGCGCAAGGCCGGCCTGCCACGGATCGATTTCACGGTCAGCCGGATCACGCTTAACGACGTTACACTGGAAGGAATCCGGGTGGGCGGCGATGCGTTGGAAATCCCCCGCCTTTCCGCCGTCTTCACCTGGCAAGAGCTTTTCGACGCAGAGGTGGGCGCTCTTTCAATCGATGGGTTGCGCCTGACCGCGCGCGTTACACCCGCCGGCATATCGTTCGGCGAACTTGATGCTTTCTTTTTCGCGGACCGTGCAGGCGGGACAGGTATGGCCACGAACAAGCCTCTGGATTGGCCCTTCCGCCAACTCATCTTGCGTGACGCCACCATCGAAATCCTCGAAGGCGATGCAATCCGGCTGATATTGACGGTGGACGGCGGCGTCTCCCGCCAGCCCGATGGCGGGCTGACGATCGGACCGGCGCGGATTGACGCGGCGAATGACGATCTCGACTTCACCGCCGCGGTTACCGCCACAATTGATTCAACGGGTCTTCTTGCCGCGGAAATGGATTTGGAAGACGGCGCCTTCAACCACCACGGGGTTACTGGGCGCGCTCTGTCGGGCGATCTCTCGGCAACCCTTCCGCTCCAAAACCCAAGCGCCGCGGAGGTAACCGGAGTTCTCGACATCTCTCTCGACGAACTTCCATTCGGTCTGACGCCGCATGCCGGTTTGACGCTGACATACAGTCAAGGATTTCTCCTGACGGATCTTACCGTACGGGATGTCGATACCGGCTTGTCCGCCGAGATCCAGACCACCGCGGATCTTTCGGCGGAACCGGCGGGACAAACCGTTGCTCTCGACGCCTCCTTCGCCGCCGCCGACGCATCGAAATTCCCGGAAGGCATCCTGCCGATACGCTTCGCCGCGGGGGAAGCCCACGCCAGGATTTTGGCGGACGCGCCCCTGGACCGGCTACAGCGGATCGCACAGGCCGAGGACCTGGCAAATCTGTTGCAATCCGCGCCGGACATACATATCAGCCTGCGGGGATCCGGGCTGGAAAGCCCGCTCTTTCCCGGACGCCTTTCCCTTTCCTCCTCTCTGTCACTGTCGCCAAGCGCGGATGGATCGCTGAGCTTGTCCTTGGTGGACCCGGCCACGCTCCATCTGGCCCCCACGGATTCCGCAGCTTGGAACGCACTGCGCGGCGTCGTCCGTCAAGACGGGCCGACAGGTCCCGTCATCCTGACTGTCTCCGAAACCGGCCCTCCGTTCCTGTCCGTCCAACATGCCGGCACGGATGCCGATGTCCGGTTGGCAGGGCTGCTTACGGTCGAAGGCGGCGGCTTACCGGCCATAGACGGGACTATTTCCGCCAGAGCGGAATTGAATGGCGAAGACGGCATCAAACGCGTTTATCTGGACTCCGTCGATCTTCGCACACCCGCCGCTTCCGTGCAGGGTTTCGACCTTTCCAATCTCTCAATCTCCCTGGACGGCGGCGGCGCCATCGAAGCGTCGGAAGGGTCCCTGTTACTGTCGACACGGATTGACGCGCGACCCGGCTCGCAATTTTCGCTTTCCGGCGGCCACCTTAAATTACCCATAACCTGGCTTGTGGAAAACGGGAGGGCAAGACTGGAAGGCGGGCCCTGCCCGGCCATCGGATTTCAAAGAGCGGTATATGGAGAGACGGTTTTCCAAGCCCCGCAAGCCCGCTTCTGTCTGACCCCCTTTCGCGCACAAGCCGGCCCATTGGAAAACGGCGACCGCGCCGTCACCCTGGAGGCGGGTCTCCGGCACCGGGAGGGTCCTATCCTTGTCGATCTGCCGGGGGAACATCGCCTGAAGGTCGATGCCGGCAGCAACAGTCTGACGATCAGTGCGAGTGGGAACCAAGACGGCCTGAATCGATTTAAGGCTGCACTGTCGCTTGACACCGTGCTGGTCCCGACCGCGCCGGTGGAGTTTACCAGCATAGAGATCCGCGCTTCTAAATCCGAAGCGGATGGCGACATGGCCGTAGAGGGCCGTTCCGGCTTGCGCGATCTTGCGCGACCCAATCGCTTCGGCCCTATCGACCTGAGTACCGACGCAACCCTCTCCCAGACAGGCCGGATCGAGGCGCAAGGAGTCGCAACAATCGCAACCGATCTCCTCACGCTGGAGTGGAACGCAGAATCCAATCTTGCAGACGGCACAGGCCGCGCTACGGCTCGCCTCCTCCCCTTTCGCTTCAACGAGCGCGATACGCGCCTCATCGGTGTCGCCCCTTTCCTGAAACCGCATGTCAGATCCGCCTCCGGCCAACTGCTTGCGGCGTTGTCCGGTGATTGGTCCGACGGCACGGGATGCGGAAAGGCGGATCTGCTGATCCGCGGCATGCGCGCCGATTTGACCGGAAGATCGCCACTTCCCGCCGCCGGTATTCTGAACGCGGCTCAGATTGGGTTGAGCGGGAGCGCCTGCCTTACCGGCGGGAAAATCGCCCGGCAACGCGGGCAGATACTGGTGGAGAATATGGGCGTGAGCACGGAGCAAGTAGCCGCGAAAGCCGTGAACGCGGTGATAGACCTCCATTCCTTTGCGCCGCTCCGTACCGCACCACGGCAACTCCTCTCCATTGGGGTCGTGGATGTCGGTTTCCCTTTAACCGACGGCATCGCGGAATTCGATGCTCGAAATGTCGATGAACTCGCCTTGCATCGGCTGGGTTTCGACTGGGCCGGTGGAACGGTCGGCATCGACCCAATCGCCGTCTCCTTGGATGAACCGCCCAAACGGCTCGACTTGCGACTGGACGGAATCCAGATCGGAGAGCTGACAAAGCTGCTGCCCGATGCCGGCATCACGGGGTATGGGATATTGAATGGGAGTATCCCACTTTACTTCGCCGACGACGGCCCGGCCGTCAAGGGCGGGTTTCTTGCCTCAGACAGCGGAGTCATTCGCTACAGTCCAAAGACGGAAGTTACAGGGGAACCCAGTGTGGTGGACGATGCGCTCTCCAATCTGCAATACTCGGTACTCCGGCTCGATGTGGAAGGCGGGCTGCGCGGCGGCGCAGCCATCGCATTGCACTTGGAGGGTCGGAACCCGGACTATTACGATGGCGTTCCGGTGGTCTTGGATTTGAACCTGACAGGTCCGTTGGGAACCATGATGAATGATGGATTGGCCGCGTACCGCGTACCGGATCAAATCATAGACCGTATGCAGCGCTTCGGTCAGTTCGAGTAATGCATCGGCACTTCGTTTGCACACAGGTAAAAGGTTCGGTCCAGGGGAGGAAGATGTACCGCAGATCCGCAACCGCCTTGTTGATGGCTCTTTGCTTCGCCGCATCCTGCACGCCGACGGTAAAAGTCGAAGCGCCCGACAAACCGATCCATTTGAAGGTCGACATCACGATCAGCCAGGAAGTCCGGGTGAAGGTGGAGAACGATGTCGGAACCATTTCCGTGGAACCGGCCATCCCGCTCGCCAAGCGGGCCGGATGGATCGGCGAACGGATCGACGGCTATTTGGGTTCGGTCAGTACGAATACGCCGGCAGACGTTCAAGAAATCGTTCTGAAGGCTAACGAGGACCGGCATTCCCGATTCACGACAATCGCTGAATCCAGAGGCGCACCGCTGTCGGTGGTCGAGCTGGTCGCCGGCAAAAAATTCATCGCGGAAACGGCGCCTGGGGAGTTCGTGCAGAACGACAAGGGCGCCTGGGTCAGAAAACCCTAGGCGGAGCCCCGCACCGCGTTACGAACTCTCCCGGCGGGTGAAAACGATCTCTCTCACATCGCCCGTCACTTTGTCGTAGAACATCACCGCATCGAAATCGTCCACCGCCGAAAAGACTATCTCGTCCTTGGCCAGCCCGACAAAAAACAGAATGACATCTATAAGGGCGCCCAGCCAGGCGCGTTTACTTTGACCGTCTTCGTCCAATGCAGCGGCCTTGACCGCGCCGCCTTTGTCGCGAATCCGGGATAACCATTTATCCAGGTCGTCGGGGATGGCATTCAGATTGACCCCTTCGGGCGTCATCAGGACAAATCTGCTGTCCGCGTTTCTCAATGCCTGGGAGAGACGTAGATCGAAGGTCAGACTATCGGAATAGACAAGAAGTTCCGGCTTGGAGGAGTGTGGTTCGACCGGCTCTGCCTGGATCGACGCAACATCCGCTGGCGGCGCTTTCGTCCCGGTGTTTCCGGGGCCGCTACCGCTTTCCGTCACGCAACCTGCGAAGAACACAACAGCTGACAGCGCGGCGATTTCCCGGAGTAGCGGAATCAGTTCTCTCCAAGGTTGGTGACCTGGACCCGGCGGTTTAGCGCCGCATCGGGCCGCTCGGGATCGAGCAACCGGCTTTCGCCGAACCCTTTGGTCAGAAGACGTTCCCCACCGATCTTGTGCCGATCCGTCAGAAAATCCTTCACCGCCCGCGCACGAAGGTCCGAGAGCATCAGGTTATATTCTTCCCCTCCCGTCGCATCCGTATGCCCTGCAATAAGAAAACGGTAGTCCTGCAGATCGCGCGATTTCAGCGCCTCCCCCAGAACATCCAATGCAGCTTGCCCCTTCGCTGTCAGGGTGTGTGAGTTGAGGTCGAACTCAATACTTAAATCGATGCTGGGAGGCTTCGCGTCTTCGCCTCCACCGTCCGGCGGCGGCGTAGATGAGGGCATTTCGACGCTAACGCCGCGCCCCGGCAAACCTCTCGTTCGGACTCCGGGTGGCGGAGATATGGGTTTGAGGGAACGAATGACTTCCTCTACCCGAAGTCCCTCCTCGGTGGCTTGTGCGGCTGCTGCGTCGGCAAGGGAAATGGACGCGGGCACAAGTGCGGCACAACAGAGAATTCTAAAGACATATCCGTTCACGTTCATACCGATGCCTCACTCCTGGTTCTGTCGCGCGGAGGTTTCGATATAGGCGGTGCGGGCGGCGAAATGGCCGGTGATCTTCTTGCTGCCAATATCCAGCATCCGTTGCCGGAACCGTGTCAGATAGGTGCGCTCTTCTTCCAGGATATCATATCCACGCTCGAATAGGGGAACATGCGAGGCGACGGCGACAATCATCTCCCGCCCATAGGGGGGACCGATACGGAAGCGGGGTTGCGCCGGGTCCAACCCGAATGTCACATTAGTATTCGCTTCGTAGCGCTTACCACGCCCTTGCCAGCCGACCAAATGCACCGCATCGCCCCCGGACTGCAGATAGGTTACGTACAAATAGGATGGAAAATCGGGCGTTCTGATCCGGATCCCCATCAATTCACCATCCGTCAACGCATCCGTCTGACCGCCCTCTTCGTTCACGGCTTCAACCTTTAACCCTTGCGGTCGGGAAAATGTCCGCGCAAAGGTCGTCAGCGCTTCGCATTGCGGCCATGGGCGGATTTTCACCGAAACGGTCGCGTCGCCGGTTTCGGTATGGCCCGCCAACAAGTCGGTAAGGGCGAACAGATCCTGCTCAGTCGAGACATACCCGCCCAGCGACGTAAGCTTGCCGGCTTCAATCGACATCGACAGGTTGGCGCACTCCAACGCATTCGCGAAATTCGCCAGGGCCAATTTCCAGTTCCCCGCCCCCAAAGGCGCCGGCACGGCTGTTTGAACCGGCATCGCGGTCTGTTCCAGCTTCTTCGCGTTCTCCGACACCGCCAGTCGCGCCGCGATCAAACTGTCCAGAGAATAGTCGCCTACCGCTGCGACAAAGGCCGAGTCAAGATCCGCTGCGAGGGATCGGTAGGAAACCCAGCCATACCCATTGTCGCCCCAATCCGCGCCCCAACTGTTGAAGGCGCGGAAGGCCGCCTTCCGCTCATCATATCCAACAAGAACCACCGCATGGGTAAGGGCGCGCTCGCCGCTCACCACATCTTCATACACTGCGTCAGCCGGCAGGTTTTCGAAGCTTTTCGCAGCGCCCATACCGATCACGACCGGACTGCCTTGCGCCAGCTCTCCCTTGATGTCGTCCAGCCGCAGATGGTTGATCCTGCGCCAATCGTCGATCCTGAACTGCCCCGCAACGGTCTGAACGGCTTGCGACGGCCGTTCCGTGCAGGATGCCTCACGGTAGGGAAAATCATCGATCGGCACCGTCCCTCTTTTCTGCAGGAACTTCAGTGCGTCCGAAATGCGAAGCGGCTCCGTGCAATCCTGCGGGTTTGTCTTCAACTGGTTGTAGACAAAAGACGGGCTTAGGGCGGTGGAGTGAACCTTCTGAGAGACCACGTTGGCATAGAAGCTGCGCAGGCCGTAGGCTGTGGCCCACGCGGTACAGGATCCCTGACTTCCCTGATTACCGGCTTGTGGAAAAAAATCGGAAAGATCGGCGCGCGCCGGTAGATAGTCGCGGTACTTCGGCATGTCGCGGAAGACCTCGAACGGAACCGGTTCTTCCTGCAACAGTCCGGTACCGCGCTGCGTCATGCCGTCGGTTGGAAATGACAGCACGGCACAGAAGCAGATCCACGCTCTAGCGCCGATAGAAAACAACCTGGTCCGCATCGCCGCTCTGTTTGTCGTATTCGATCAACACGTTATAGCGCCTGGCAGGCTCCAGAAGTTCTTCAGCTTCCTGCGCCTCATAAGCCGCGACAGCCAAATCGATCAGCGCCCCCACGACCCCTCTGGTCAATTGCGCATCCTCTCGCGCCGCCTCCCGCGCCTGCACATATCCGCCGGTATTCTTGATTCTCGCAAACCACTTATCCAGCCGGTCCGGCACGTCATTCAAACTGAAGGCTGCCGGAACATCGACCACGATCCGCTCTTCATCTTCAGACATTTCGCGGAACAGATCTTCGTCGAAACCTGAAAAATCAAGGAACACAAGTTCGGCTCCACCACGCGCCTCGACAGGTAGCGGTTCCTGGGGTGGGTCCGCCTTGCTTTCCGCCTGCTGTTGGATCGCAGGTTCATCGACCGGGGTACTTGCTTGTTGTACTTTCTTCACCGGCTCAGCAGGGCCACTCATCGGTTCGGTCGCAACAGTCTTCGTCTGCGGTGGGCTACCGCTGGGTTGGCCCGCCGTCTGGCATCCTACGGCAAAGGCCATAAGCAAACCGACCGCGATCATGCGTCCCAGCATTCTACCGATCCTTTCCGATGATAGCGTCTGTCTCGACATATTTGACACTACCTGGACAGGACTGTGCCAAGAGTTCATCCACCTGTCCAGGTCGCGCAATTTGGGAAGGGATCCACGACCGCAGCCCAAACATCCCGTCGGTCCTGTTGAACGCAAAGCCGGACCTACGCCGACGACTACCGGTCGCCCTTTCCCCATTCTAGACGGAGATTCCGGAACATGTGCGATCTGTCCGTGGATGGCGAAATCTCGGTCGTTGCCGCCATGAGCGGTCGGGGTAGCGCCAAGCATTTCCCTGCTATAGGCTTCCGGCATGTTCGAAACGTTCGCAGACCGCGTCAACGCAACGCAGACCGTGCTCCGCCTGGGCGAAACCTTCAGCGAACGGTTTCTGATCGGCTATGGAGAGGAAGAAATCCATGTAAATGTGGATCGCGGCCGGATCATCGCCATGGAAAACGGGTCCTTTCTCATGCGGCCTTGGCGGTTCGCCATTCGGGCGGAGAAACCGGTCTGGGCCAAGTTCGCCGAACCTTTTCCGCCGCCGGGTTTTCACGATATCCTGGCCTTTCCCCGCTATGGTCACGGCAGTGTGGAAGGGGATGTTACCTATCTTCTCACCCACTTCCGGTATGTTAAGGCGGCGCTGTCCCTCCTTCGATACCCGCATGAAGGCCGGCACTACAATGATTGATTTGGAACCAATCATCGGTCGTTACATGACGGTAGGAATAGAGGGTCGCGAATGCAGGCTTTACTTTGAGGAATCCGGGTCGGGCATCCCCCTTGTATGCCTGCATACTGCGGGCGCTCATTCCAGCCAATACCGGCACCTCATGTGCGATCCGACCGTGACGGATCGGTTCCGCGTCCTGGCCTTCGATCTGCCTTGGCATGGCAAATCTAATCCGCCCATCGGCTGGGAAGATGAAGACTATGCTTTGACAAGCGATTTCTACGTGGCCGCGATCATGGCCTTCATTGACGCGCTGAACCTGGAGAACCCGGTTGTCATGGGATGCTCGATGGGCGGCCGCGTTGTCATACGCATGGCATACCAACAAGCTGACCGGCTGCACGCCGTGATCGGCCTGGAAGGGTCCGACCGACCGTCCCCATGGTACGACAATAGTTGGATCGATCATCCCGACTTTAAAAATGGGGACTTTTGCGCAGCCCTGGTTTCAGGGCTGATTGCTCCGCAGAGCCCCACCCCCAGCCGATGGGAAACGCTGTGGCACTACCATCAAAGCGGCACCGGGGTCTTCAAGGGTGACATGCACTTCTTCAGGACCGACTCGGACTACACCAAGGATGCCGAAGAGCAGGAGGCCCAACCTTGCCCTGTCTATCTGATGACGGGAGAATACGATTATTCCTGCCGGCCGGAAGATACGCTCGCCGCCGTGGAACGCATTCCCGGCGCCGAAGCCGTGATCATGAAGGGCGTCGGTCACTTTCCCATGATAGAAAATCCAGAGGTCTTCCGGAGCTATCTTCTGCCCATACTCGCGAAAATTCACGGGGCGATTTAAGGTCCCCGCCCGTTATGAAACAACAGACGCTTCACCCCTTCGCCGTCTAGGCCGACTGCTCCAACGGCTCCCCTTCATCCTCCCGGATTTTTTGGATGAAATTCTCAGTTTCCTTCATAAGAACATTGCTGTTCCGGGAAAGCTCCTCCGTGGCGCTTTGCAGTTCTTCTGTCGCGCCGCCGGTAGATGTTGCATCCTGCGCCACCGTCTCAATCTCTGCGATGACCCGGTCCAGCTTTTCTTTGGCCGCCTGAGCGGCACGCGCCACTTCGCCGGTCGTTGCGGCCTGCTCCTCAACGGCCCCGGCGATGGATGTCATCGTAGCGTTCGTCTGATCCACCGCTTGCGTAATTGAGTTCACGGCTTTGGTCGACGCTTCAATTTCCGACAGCATGCCGGCAACCTGCCCGCCGATCTCGGCGGTCGCGTTATGGGTTTGGTTGGCCAAGGACTTGACCTCGTTTGCAACCACCGCAAAGCCTTTCCCCGCCTCTCCCGCGCGCGCCGCCTCAATGGTCGCGTTCAGGGCCAGCAGGTTGGTTTGTTCCGCAATATCGGCGATCAGGTCGACAATCTGGCTGATCTTGGCGCTGGCTTCGTTCAGGGAAGCGACGTTCTTACCCGCGTCGGCGGCCAGACGGGCAGCCTCATTCGTCAGTTTGGACGTACCCCCGACCTTGGACGCCACTTCTTCCACGGCATTGTTCACTTCGGTAACGCTGTCGGTAACCGACGCGATGTCCTGGCCGGCATCGACAGCGGCGTCGCGGACCGTGGCGGTTTTACCCGCCGTGCGGTTCGCGATGTCACTGACTTCGTTGGTCGTCGCGGATAGCTCCGTCGAGGATGAAGACAGCGTTTCGATCACCCCAGCCACCGTGCCTTCAAACCCGTCAGCCAGCCCCAACAGCACGTCACGTTGCTTCTGATGGGTATCGATGCGGAACTGCTCCTGTTCGGCCCGATATCGCTCCGCTTCCCTTGTTTCCTGCTTGAACTTGTACATCGCTTTGCACAACTCTCCGACTTCCGCCGGGCTTTCAATATCGGGAACCCAGGAGTCAAGTTTGCCGGCCGCCAGTTCGGTTTGAATTTTAGTGACTTGTTCAATCGGACGGGCCAACCGTCGCCCAAAGTACCATCCCGCAGCGCTTACAAGCACCCCGATGATCAGGGCTTCAAACGCCAAATACAGAACCAGTTCCGAAACCGGTTCAAAGATCTCGCCCTCCTGCTCAATTGCGGTAAAAGCATACCGGGCTCCAAGGAACTCGATGGGGGAATAGTGCGCCAGATAGGAACCGCCCTCCAGTTCCACGGTGGCAAACCCGCTTTCCCCTCGTAAGGCCGCTTTGGTGGCGTCGTTTTCGAATTGACGGGTCAGGATCGCATCCGAATTCAATGCTGTGTCATTTCGCGCACGAAAATCCTGACCGACAACCACGGTCTCGCCAGTAGCCCCAAGCCCGATTTGACTGGACAGAATCGCGTTGAGACGGTCCACAGGCATCTGGAACACCAAGACGCCTTCCGTGTTTCTATCAACCACAATGGGGGCGGAAATGAAGCTTGCCGGGGCGTCGTAGCTGGGCCCATAGGGCCGGAAATCGAAGTAGCTATGGTCGCTTGGGTCGGATTTCCCAACTGCTGCGCGAAAGGCATTCGCTAGATCCGTATCCTTCCACTGCCCAGTGTTCATGTTGGTGGCGTAATCCAACTCCTTAAACACGGAATAGATCAGGTCGCCGCCCTTATTGAAGATGAAAACATCGTAGTACCCGCGTCCTTGCTGGAGCTCGCGGTAGTCGGGATGATAACGGGCATGCGCTTCGGAATAGGCGGACCCGTCGGGTGCGGCGTCCAACTTTTCCTTTTCGCCGGTTGGATTGGGATTCTCGGTAATATAAAGGCGTTGCAGGGTCTCCAACTGGTTCCCGCCCAACGCATCCCAACTCTCGGAAAACTCCTTCAACGCCGCCTTCGTCGTCAACGACGTCGCGTAGAGCGTTAGGTCGGTTCGGATAGAGTCAAGATAGTCCGCAAACTGCTCTCGCCGGATATCGTCGACGGCCTTCAGTTTGGCCTCCGCCTGACTTTGGAGAGTCCTTTTCGCGTCGTAGGCGGAAATCGCGCCTTCGATCAACAACGCAGTCAACACCGGAATGACGGCAATCAGCAAAATCTGTTTGGATAGACGCATAACAACTCCCCCGACTCTCCACGACCTGACGCATGGCACCCACCGCTTACTTTGAATAGCTGTCTTGGTTCACGCGATCTCAGGCAAAAGACCAACGGTGTACTTAACGTCTCCATACTTAACGGCTTCTTAACATCACTATTCGCCCAGGCGTTACCCACGGCTCGTTTGTGAGCTAAATCAAAGAGCTAGCCTTTACGCCCATTAAAACCGGCCCCACGCGGAAGGATGGCAACTATTGCGGCAGAGTGATGGGCGCGATAGCTATGGGATCAGGTTACCCGGAAACAGGACCTGCAAAACCGTGACGAGAACCCCGCACCGCAGGGCAATCCTCCAAGGCTTACTCGGTCTGCCGACCCTGGGATTGCTGCCTATCGCCTCTGCGGCTAACGGGACGGCGTCACCCGGGCTGCGGAGGATTCCATCCTCTGACGAGCAGATTCCCGCCGTCGGCCTTGGAAGTTGGATCACCTTCAATGTCGGAAACAATCCCGTTCTGCGCCGTGAGAGTACAGCGGTCATCGCCGCTTTCCTGGAAGCGGGCGGCGGCATGATCGACTCCTCGCCGATGTACGGATCGGCCCAAGAAGTTATCGGCAATGCCCTTCGGAAAATCGGTGCAACCGAAAGGCTGTTTTCCGCCGACAAGGTCTGGACACGGGACAACGATGGCACCGGGCAGATCGAAACCACACGGCGGCATTGGGGCGTTGAGAGATTTGATCTGTTGCAGGTGCACAATCTGGTTTCCTGGCACACCCACCTACCGCGCCTTGTCGAGATGAAGGCCCGCGGGGAGCTACGTTATATTGGAGTTACAACATCGCATGGCCGCCGCCACGACGAATTGGCGGAAATCATGGCCGAACATCCGATCGACTTCGTACAGCTGACTTACAATGTCCTGGATCGCGAAGCAGAACAGCGGCTGCTTCCTCTGGCGCGTGAACGCGGCATCGCGGTTATCGTGAACCGGCCTTTTCGCCGCGGGGCCCTCACGACCGCCCTGGAAAGGGAGCCCCTTCCCGCCTGGGCAAGCGACATTGGCGCAGAAAGCTGGGCTCAGGTTCTATTGAAGTTCATCCTCGCTCATCCAGCGGTAACCACGGCGATCCCGGCCACCACAAACGTTGAACATGTGCTAGAGAACAAGCGCGCAGCCCTGGGCCCCATTCTCGACACAGCGGCGCGGGAGCGGATTGCCGCGGCAGTCCGCGCCCTTTGATGGCGGAATGGCTCAGCTATAGTCTTAGCGATTTCCTGCTCTTTTCGCCACGCACATACTGGCGAATGATGGCGGCGGGTAACGAGCTTCTATGGCCCTTACACGTCGCGACCGTGGCGATTGGCGCGATGCTTGTCATCCCCGCAAGGCAAGCGCATGGCCGGCTACGGGCTGCACCGTTCCTGCTGCTCACCTTGCTATGGTGTTTTGTCGGTTGGCGGTTCTTCTGGCAGGAATACGCGCCGATCAACTGGACCGCCCCCTACATCGCGGGGGCGTTTTTCGCGCAGGGCGCGGCTTTGGCTCTTTACGGTGTCGTCGCAGGTGGGTCGGATGCGCGAACTCCGGACGCGGACGGCGTCGCTGGGATTGGCTTCGCCGTGTACGGCCTGCTGCTACACCCGTTGACTCCCTTGGCCTGGGACAGGCCGTTGTCATCCACCGATGTGTTCGGTATCGCACCCGACGCCACCGCAATTGTGACCGCAGGAATTCTGCTGACGCAGCAACGGCATACCACCATCGTAATGTTGTTACTCATACCTCTGGGGTGGTTGGCTTTTAGCGGATTGACCCATCTCGCCTTCCCGGACCCGCACGGATGGTTGCTGCTGCTTCTTGCGGGCGGAATAGCCGCCGCTGCAAGTCGCCACCTGTTCGCACGAGGCAAGCCGCTTCAGGGGTCCTGATTACGGGAAGCGGATAGTCCGGACCGGCTGCAGCCGCGTCGGGCTGCCGCAACAAGCGCTTCGGCGACCGATTGCGCGTTTTCCGAAACAGGCGCGGATAGATGGCCGGCGGTGATCAGCTCTTCCACAAGCTCAAGATCGACCTCGGCCTGCACCAGCCGAATACCTAGAATCTGGCGGGTCCGATAACGCGCCTGCCGCCGCGCGGCATTCTCCTTCTGATCCTTCAGACGGCCCCCCTCAGACATCCGCACACCGCCTGTCCGGCTCCTCAGCGTCGCAGATGTCGTATAGCATACAGGCACCATCGGACAGCAACCGGTCATGAAGAGCCTTTGGCGTAACCCACAGACCGCCCATGCGCCGCTTCAGGATCGCAGCAACATGGTTTGCGCAACAATGCGCGCCCCAGAAACGCGGTTCCGAAACCGGCCGATCTTCCGTCGCCACCAGAACCCGGCCGGCGGACAAGTCTTCATCAAGCCCGCCATCCAAGACGGCGGCAACCTGGACGCCGGTCGATTGAGGGTCGATCCTCAGCCACATTCTACGGCCATCGGGTTTCTCCCCCATCGGCGCTATCAGAACAACATGACGAAAACCATCGGGTTGCCGCTCCAAGATCCAATGCAGCAGCCGATGACGCCATGATTTTGGTTTTTCAGGGCTGTATCGGTTTTCCCAATCGTACGGATTTCGGAAGACGACCAACCACGGTTGCCGTCCGGTAGCAAGCCACAGTATGCGTATCGTGCGGGCCGCAGCCTCCACTCGGGCGGTCGCGCCCTCGGTGCCGGGCTCGGAAGACGGCTGCGATAGAACTCTCGTGGACATCATGATCTCTTTCCCTTGCGGAATGCCGTCTTGGCGAAGACCGGTCGTATGGCGGCGGCGCTTCTGGCACGGTACCCTGTGGCGAACAGCCGGAAGGCATCAGCGCCGTGGCTGGCGGCGTCGTGCAATGGCTGGCTCTTGTAAACGCCCAGTTTGCCGTCCCATTCACGGCGGTATATTTCCAACGCGTTAAGGCCGGACGCACACCCGCCAAGATCGAACCAGCAGCTCGACAACGACTGCCGGACCATTTCTATCGCCTCTCCAAGATTGGCCGGGCGCGGCACGACCTTGACCGGACTCAGTCCGTTTTCTTGGAGCACCTGCTTGCGCGTCTTCCCGTCCCCCAGGGAACGCACCATGACATCGTGCGGCAGATAGTGTTCTCCCCAAATCTCGTAACCCAAGGAGCGCAGATAGCCGACATAGTGAGGTAAGGCTTCGCCCGAGTTCTCATAGTAATGGATAAACCGGTTTTCCAACCCCACACGCTGGTGGAACCAGATGGCCGTGCTGTCATCCATGCCCAAATCCCAGAACGTATTCACCTCTATACCGGGCTCGTGTGGGATGTTCAGGATGCGCCCTTCCTTACGGGCGCGGGCGATCTGTGGCGCGAAATAGGCGCCCTGCAGCGCACTTTCAAAGGCTTCTTCGGGAAGACTGGGATATTCCCGCTTCATGTCGTCGCCTTGAATCTCCGCCTTCTTAACGTACCAGGCGCGCTGAGCGTCATCCAATTTAACGCCATGATCCCGCTCCAAACCCAAGAAATAGGTTTTGAAAGGCGCCGGCTCCGGCTCCAACTCTTCCGCCCGCAACCGATAATCCGGGTCCCGCCACCACGGGAAGAAGTGTAGTTTGAAGTCCATTGGAGAGAGCGGCATCTGTGCATCGGCCTTTGCTTTCGCGGACCGGTAGAGTGCGTAGAAGTCGCCTTCCCTCCCCTCGGCAGTGGATTCAATAAAGACCGTCTGCCCTTGTTCGACGGCATTCAGCGCACCGGTCCGTATCTCCCGCGCCTTTTCCGGATAACGCGCACAGATTTTCCCATATTCCGAAATATGAAGGATATTCAACGTACCGGACCGCATGCTGGTTCCCACACGCAGAGACGATCCGTTTGGAAATGTCAGTTGCCGCGCGGAATCGTGACGGGCTTTGACGATCCGCCGCAAGCTGGCGGGTAAACGCTCAAACGGGAACTTCACCTTGGTGCGAAAGATCTCTTCCGCATCCTCGACCGTATGCGCGATAATGCCGGCGCGCACATTGTCACGGAATAGACACTGATCCAGGGCCCAGACACCGATCAATGTCGTGAAACCCAATTGCCTCGCCTTGAGGATCAGATTGAAGCTGTGCATCTCCGACAGCAACGCACGTTGGGCGGCGTTCGGTTGGAACGTTACATCCCGGCCCTTCTTGTCCTGTATTCGATATAGATTGGACAGGCGCCAGTCCGGATCTTCCAAGTGGATCTGCTTACCGGGCATCGGCGTCTTTTTCCTCTTGCTTTCGGGGGCCGGGCAAAGCGCCGGCGCGATCCTTGTTCCTATCCGCTATCTCCCGCATAAGGGCTGCGAGATCGGAGTGGGCCTCGCCACCAATTCCCGCGAACAAACCAAGGTGCTTTCCCAACAAGCTGTACGCACTGACCCGCGCGGTTACAGGCGCGGTCTCGTCCATCGCGATTCCGGCAAGGCCCTTGATGATTTCTTCGCTTTCAATCGGGGCGTCACGATCGCGGGTCTGAGTGGATGCCCCATCTGGGTTCGGCGCATCCGGCGCCGACAGCGGATCGACAGGCTTGGTCATCAGGAAATCCACCCCAAGCCTAACGGCTGGCGTCCCCGTTCCCCTACCGTGTGCTCCGTACTGTCAAGGGGAGCATTTGCAGGCGCCGGCGAAGTTCGATTCTCCGGCGCTGTGTCTTCCGGTCTATCGGGCTCGCCGGGATCATCGGGATCGCCCAGTAAAACAAGGCCGCGCTTTTGATTTGGGATACGCGCCAACCTTCCCTTCAATTCAAGCCGCTGGATCAGACGATGGATCGAGGCCAGGGACCGAGCCCCCATCGACGCAGCAATTTCTCTTACCGTCGGCATACTTCCCTGCTCTTCGAAGAACGCCGAAATCCGGCTCAGACAATCGGCTTCCTGCGCCGTCAGGGGAAGGGCCTGTCGGCAAAGGTAGCCACCGGCCCGCATCGCGGTCACCGTGTATCCCCGGTTCAGCAGGTCTTCGACCTCCACAAGGTCGTGTGTCGTCACATCCCCCGTCATCGGGTTCGTCCTCCATCCTGGAGCAGATCCAACAAGATGCGTGCCTCCTCTGGCTTTGGTTTTCGATAAGCTATGGCGCAATGCGCCGGGCAATACGGCGTCCCCGCCCGAACCGGCTTGCCGCAAAAGCGATAGCTTTGCCCTGGGCCGTCGCCGATCGGCCACTGACACGTTGCGGGAGGCGGCCCCAATTCCGGCACATTCGAATTTTCGACACTTTGCGACGCTTCTCGACGTGACTTTTGTGCAGGTTGGACAGCGCCAGCCGTATCGGCTTGCAATCCTTCCCCGCGCCGGGGACGCCCGCCGGAATGCCGCCGGTTAGAGGGTGAGCTTTCGCAAATCTGTGGTTGCCTTTTGTTCATGCGCTAAAAATAGGATATTTATTTTAGCCTTTCAACTAAAATTTTTTGCTCCCCCAAGCCGGTGACTTTTGTCACTCTCCGCCCCATGCACTGGTCGGAACGGGTAAAAAGCGCTCTCGAAGCGCGACAGATGTCGAATGCAGCGTTGGCTCAGGCGATTGGCGTGCCAAGCAAGCGCCTGGATGCCTGGCTTCAGGGACGGGTCGATCAACCGCGTGGGTTTTCCAGCATCCTTCCCCGAATTGCAGAGGTTCTAAACGTCTCGCTGGCGTGGCTGAGGGATGGAATTGGGAGTCCCGACATACCGGCGGACCCCTTACCCAACACTTCCATACAGTCAGTCGAACAGGAAGCGCGCGCCGCTGACGCCGCGGTCCCGAACTTCCGCGACCTGACGAGGGATTTGCCTGTTCAAGGTACGGCCGCAGGGGCGAACGGTGACGTCGGCGCCATGCAGTTCGAAGGCGGAGTCGTAGACTATGTAAGGCGTCCCCCGGGTGTCTCCGGCGCCAAGGAAGTCTACGGCCTGTATGTTGTCGGGGATTCCATGTGGCCGCGGTTTCAGAACGGCGAACTGGTGATTTGTCACCCGCGGCGGCCGGTAAATTCGGGCGACGATGTGATTATCCAGTTACAGCGGGACGAACATTCGGAAATAGAAGTGTTCATCAAAACTCTGGTCCGCCGCACAGCAAACACGGTAACCGCCAGACAATACAATCCCGACCGGACGATGAGCTTTAAGACCGCAGAAATCGTTGCCATTCACCGCATCTTAAGCTTGCCCGAACTGTTGGGGTTCTAGGCAGTGGACGCGCTTCAACGCATCAGTTGAAGACATTTGCATCCCAACTTTCGCTCCTGCGATAGGGACCGATTCTGCACCAATCTCGGCGGAAACGCCAAAAAGCTAATAAAAAGCTGCAGATCCGCTTGTTGACTTCGTCAAGTTAGATAATTATTTTATCCAAAATGGAATACCCTACGATATACATACACGTCTATGAAGACCCGCAAAAGCGGCTCTACTGCCTGGAACAGGCGCCGGTCCCGGCGACCTTTTCGGAAGCGCGTGTCGCACTCTTGGAACAGGATGCTTTCTGGTCCGAGTACAGGTTCACAGTAAAACTAACGGGAACGACGGCCAGCTATGTCGACATCGCCTCAGCGGCAGAGGAGGACTCGCGCCCCGGCGGCGCGTCCAACTCCCTGCCCGAAGATGCATCCTGGCGTCTGCAAACCGCATCCGTCCGGTACCGTCCACCAGAACGGACCTAGCCCGCCCGTAGAAGACGAAGAGAAACGTCAACTCAAGCCGGATGCCCGGAACCACAGTCCCTCTTCTTTCGGCGTCGCGGATACCCAAGTAAGTCCATAATACGACTGTTTCACCTGCATGATCGGGGCGAGAGTTTCCTCTCCAGCCAGCCTTCGACATCGCCAGCAGCGGCGGCAACGGTTTCAGATCTTACCTATTCCGTTGCCTGTCCAATGTACCCTCAGCATGCGACCTTAACAGCCCGAACCCCACCGCCGTCCTTTATTCTTGGCTTCACAAAGGGAGGTTTTGCCGGACTTAGGCAAACTTGTTCCTGGCCAGCACAAGTACAGAGACCGGCATTTTTGGCGAATTCGCCTGTACAGGACGGACCGCGCCGAATACACCGCTGGAACGCTTTCACTAACGTCAAACAACAATCCGGTCGCACCATGCCTATCGATGCTGATTTCTTTATCGTCGCCGTTCCCCTGCTATTGATGACCGGCGCAGTCGCTGGGTTACTGGCAGGGATGTTGGGTGTCGGTGGGGGTATCGTTATTGTGCCGGTCCTTTTCTGGCTCATACCCGTCTTCGGGATCGGTCCAGCCGTTGCGATGCACAGTGCGGTCGCTACCTCGCTGGCAAGCATTGTCTTTACGTCTATCTCCTCCGCCAGAGCTCATTACCGCAAAGGCGTCGTGGACTTGGTACTCCTGCGCAGATGGCTGCCCTGGATCATTATCGGTTCCGCAGCGGGCGGTTTTCTGGCAACGTTGTTGAACGGCGCCGTGCTGGGCTGGATCTTCGGCGGTGTGGCCTTTGCCGTCGCCCTGCTGATGGTCCGTGCACGGGCGGTGTCCATTTCGGAGTCTTTGCCGAACGGACACGCGCCTTCCGCTCTACTTGCAGCATCCATTGGCGTTTTCTCCGCCTTGATGGGTATAGGCGGCGGCACTTTGACGGTGCCTGTTCTGTCGCTTTTCAGCATGCCGATCCATAAATCCGTGGGAACCGCATCCTCCTTCGGCGTCGCCATAGCCCTCAGCGCCGTTGGATTTTTTGTCTGGGGCGGTTGGACGGCTGAGGGGCTCCCGCCTGGTTCGGTCGGATATGTAAACCTGCCGGCGGCGCTGCTGATCTCATGCGTGTCGATCGTGACCGCGCCGCTGGGCGCGCGGATTGCCCACGCCTTGCCGAAACTCACGCTACGGCGTGTTTTTGCCGCGTTTCTGTTTGTAACGGGCGCCCGTCTGGTTTTCTAAATCGGACGATGTCCCGGCTGGCCGAAGGTTCAGGCCGGCGTAAAAGCCAGGGCCTCAGCCTGCGGCTGCTTGGTCGAGGACTTCAACCCCGTCGGCGACTTCGGTCTGCAAGACATCGTTGAACCTGTTGAAGGCGCCGCAAAGGGCGGCACGCCAAGTCAGCTCGACAATCTGCGCGTCGTCAAAATGTTCGCGCAGCCGGTCGAACATGCTGTCCCGCACGCGATGGGGATCGTTTGTAACCGCAATCGCATACTCGATCACCAGTTTGTCGACCGCGTCGAACTCCTCAATCGTTTCATAATCGAGGATGTTTTGCGCAGCGCTTTGGCTGATACCGGAAGCGTTGAGTCGCGGAGTATGGCTCGAAACGCAGAAAGTGCACTCATTCAGCTTGGAGACGGTGACCAGCGCCAACTCCAGATATCGGGCCGGCAGCACACCTTCGGCTTTCAGGTCCAGCAGCAGACCGAATGTGTGTTCCAGAACGGGCGGACGGTTCGCCATCACGCCGACCAGACTGTCGAAAGGTCCGTATATACCGGCGCGGTCATAGACATCCCTCGCCTTGCCGTCGACTTCGCTTGCAGGAACGGTTCGTACTCGCGGCATAACTATACCTCGCTCAGGTTAGGCAGGTCCGGTCAAAGCCCCCGGCGCGCACACGTCGGCGGTAACGGTTAAACGCTGTCTAAGGATCAGTAGACCTGCTGCGGCAGATAAAGCGCGATCTGCGGAAACGCGATCAACAGCGCCACCATGGCAATCATCATCAGCACAAAGGGCAACGCCCCCCAGGCGACGTCGTTAAACCGGCCGCCGCGAAGCCGAATCCCCTGAACCACATACAGGTTCACGCCGATTGGCGGCGTGATCAGCGCGGTCTCCATCAGAACCGTGATAAGAATCCCGAACCAGACCGGGTCATAGCCAAGCGAGATGATCAACGGGAAAACAACGGGAACCGTCGTCAACAGCATGGAGAGGGTCTCCATGAACATCCCCAGTATCAGGTAAAATATGACCAGGGCGATCATGGTCTGCAGCGGCGTCCACCCCAGGTCGGAAATGAACTGGATAAGCGCTTGGGTGACGCCGATAAAGCCCAGAATGAAATTCAGAAACACCGCAGCCAGAATGATCAGCATGATCATTGCCGTAGTGCGCATCGTCCCTTCGAAAGCTTCGCGGAGCATCTTAAAGGAGAGACTGCGCTTCCACGCCGCCAGGATAAGCGCGAAGACGACGCCGATGGACGCGGCCTCTGTCGGTGTTGCGATACCTGCATAGATCGATCCGACAACCACGCCGAACAGCAGGATCGGTGGCAGCAGGTCCGGCAGCACGCGGATACGATCCGCCCAACTCGTGGCGGGCTTGTCACCCGACCATTCGGGCCGAAACATGCAAGCGACGACAATGATCAGGATGAACAGGCCGGAAAGAATAAGGCCGGGGATAATTCCCGCCATATAGAGTTCCGGTACCGACGTGTCGGTGATCAGGCCGTAAATGATCAGGTTGATGGACGGCGGGATCAGAATCCCCAGGGTCCCACCGGCCGCCAGAGAACCCAGGAACAGGCCCTCATGATAACGATATTTCTGGATTTCAGGGTAGGCGACGGTACCGACTGTCGCCGCCGTAGCAACCGACGATCCCGATGAAGCGGCGAAAATCGCACAAGAACCGATATTCGCGTGCATCAACCCGCCGGGCAGCCAGCTCAGCCACTGGGCCACCGCGTTATACATCCGCCGCGCAACGCCTGCGCGCAGCATGATTTCCCCCAACAAGATGAACATCGGGATCGCGACAAGGATAAATTCCTTCTGCTTGTCCCAGACAAACTCACCCATCGCGCGGGACAGACGACCGTTCATATAGATTTGGTCCAGCCCCATGGAAAGAATGCCCAACACGGCCGCCACGGGCACGGCGGCAACCACAAGCACCATCAGGGCGACAACAATCCAACCCGCCATCTATTTACTCATTTCTTTCACGCCTGCGGTTTCTTCGGCGATCTCCTCCTGAACGCTGAGCGTGCCGGTCAGCCGCTGTACAGCAGGGGCGCCGCCCACAAAGAAGGAGAGGATTGCATAGACGATCAGGAAGACCAGCGTGATGTTGAAGAAGACCAGTCCGGCCAGCCAGATCAATTGGGGAATCCACAGAGGCGTCAGCAGCGTGGTGACCGAAACCGAGTCATTGACCCAGGAGTCGGCAAACACATCGACCGCCTTGCTGGTCAAATATCCCATGTAGAGCTGAAGCAGCAGCAAGCCGACGATATCCAACACGGCCCGAACCGGCAGCGGCAGAATATTGTACAACGCGTCGATCCGGATATTGGAGCGATGCAGAAGGCAGTAGGCATAGGCCCATGTCGTAGAACCCGCGAACACATACCCAGTGATCTCGTCAGACCCTGACATGGTCACGGACAAGTATTTCCGGGACAGTACGTCTATCGTCACCATGATCGCGGCCAGCAGCAAGGCCGCGCCGCCGACCCACACCGCCCACAGCGCGAGACGCTCAAGAATGCCGTGAACTGTTACGAACGCTTTCAAGAAACCCTAAGTCCTACCGTTTGCAGGAAACAAGCGGGTCCCCTCGCTCCAAATTGTGGATAAGAGGGGACCCGACATCTTTCGGTGACTTTACCGAACGCCAATGGCCTATCAGATCGGTGCTTTAAGCCCCGTGATCTCACCCATTGTCGCGTTCCATTCTTCGGCACAGGCCTTGCCGCACCGGTCCGCGAAGCGCTTCAGCACGAAGTTTTCGACGATATTCTTCAACTTCGCCTGATCTTCAGCCGACGGCTCAATCGGCGTCATGCCGCCGGGCTCGCCCCACGGGCACGGACCGGCCGCATTACACTTCAGCGCAACCGCGTCGGTTTCTTCGATCGACGCCCAGATTTCGTTCTCAACCTTCGCCGCGTTCTCGCGGATCAGGGCCTTGGTCGCATCGGAAAGCGAATCCCAGGTATCGCCGTTCACCGCCATGAAGGTCGCTGCGTAGCCGAGGCGCACCTGAATGTTGTGGGTAACGACCTGCCACCATTTCGCATTGTAGGCCGGGCCGGTCCCGGTAATTCCGCAATCGGCGACACCCTTCTGCAGGGCCGGAACCACCTCAGCAAAAGCCAGTGTCACGGGAGAGGCGTCCAACCCCTCGATAAAATCGCCGAGCGATGTGGAGTAAGCCCGGATTTTCTTGCCGGACAGGCTGTTCAGGCTGCCGTCGTCCGCAGCGTCCAACTTGCACCACAGCTGCTGGCTGGGGAAGGTGTAGAGCATAACGAGTTCGGCGTTATACTTCGCCCGCAACTCGCGGCGGATGATCGGCTCATACGCTTTGAGCGCCTTGCGGTAGGTGCCAAAGTCCTGGAACACGCCGGCCAGGTCGATACCTTCAAGCGCCGGGCTGTCCTGGCTGGTGTAAGTGGTCAACGCATGAACCGCGTCATAGGTGCCCAGCTTGAGCAGTTTCACGACCTCGTAGCCGGAAAGTCCAAGCTCTGTATAGGGCTTGGCATTTGCCGTCAGCTTACCGCCGGATGCTTCTGGCAGGATCTTCTGCCACATGCGGCTTTCATGATCCTTCCAGTTGATCAGGTTGCCCCACGTTCCGACAACCGCGAATTCCTTGGTATCCACGTCGTCCGCTAACCCCTGCGCGGACATTGCGGTGGTCGACAAGGCGGCGGCCAGCGCCACTCCCATCAAACGTTTCATGACTGTGCCTCTCTATTCATTTTTTGTGACCGTTTATTTTTATTTTGGGGACCATACCCCCCGACGCCCGGAGAGAGAAGCCCATTGATATCGAAAACCTTGCGGAATGACTGTAATGAACACAGACTTTTAAACAAGCGCCCGGATCGCGGGGCTTTTTTTTGTCAAATCCAATCCCGTGGGATATTCGCCATGCTGCCCTTAAGCCTGCCACCGGATTCCGTCTTCACCCCACCCAAATTCTCCGTCCCACGGGGCGCAACGGACAGCCACGCGCATGTCATCGATCCACCGGCCGACTATCCCTATGTAGCCAACCGGTCCTACGATCCGGCCGTTGCGCCATTACCCGCGTTCCAAGCGATGCATGCAGCGCTTGGCCTGGAGAGGGCGGTGATTGTTACGCCCTCCATCTACGGTACAGATAACCGGGCGACGCTGAGAGCCATCGAAGGATATGGCGGTGACGCCCGCGGAATCGCGGTAGTCGACGAGAGTATCGAGGACAAAGAGTTCGAATTTCTTCACACAGGCGGGATGCGCGGCGTCCGGCTGAACATCCTCTTCGGCGGCGGTGTCGGCCTGAGAGCTTTCACGCCTCTGGCGGACCGAATCCGAGAAATGGGTTGGCATATACAACTGCTCATCGATGTCAGCAGGGACCTGACCGACTTGGCGCCCATTCTCAAACGCGCCCGCATTCCCGTCGTCATCGATCATATGGGACACATGCCCGTCGAACGCGGATTACCGGATCCAGGTTTTGCAATGCTGCGGGAGTTGGTTCGGGACGGTCTATGCTGGATAAAGCTATCGGGTAACTACCGGATTTCCAAAGCGTTTCCAGATTTTAGGGACGCCATACCCTTCGCCCAAGCCCTGATCGACGATTGCCCCGCGCACATGGTTTGGGGTACGGACTGGCCGCATGTGGCGCAGATGAAAACGATGCCGAATACCGGAGATTTACTGAACGCACTCGGCGATTACGCGCCCGACCCGACCGTTAGGCAGGCAATCCTCGTCGACAACCCGGCGGTTCTATACGGTTTCGATTCCGCCGACGGTTAGGGCTGGAAGAAATCGCGCGGCGCTGCCAGAGCGTCACGCCCTTCCAAACCAACTCTAGCGCCCGGCATCCTTCAGCCACCGCTCCTTGTCGAAGGCGACATTATCGCCAAAGAAGTGCACAACTTTTTCCAGTGGCTCCATTTCCGCGACATGGTAGGTTCGCGTTGGCGTCAGGATACGCTCCACCTCGGGATAGGCTTCGACCCAGGCGTCGGCGGTCTGAAGCGTACTCTGCCGCTGCACGACATCCCATATATAGTAATGGTGGGGAATGATCACCCTGGGTTCCAGTCGATCTATGATATGGGCGACATGAACATGCCCCATCACATGTTGCGAGGCGTCAACCGGCAGCAACGCAATATCGATATGCCCCAGCGCCTTCCAAATGGACTCAGGCGGATCGTGCCTGTTATCGCCCCAATGGACGATGCGCAGTCCACCTGTCTCCACGACAATCAGGCAGTGATCCCAGGAACGCGGATTGTTCGGGGGGTCGACGTCCACACCGTGAAAAGCCTTGTGGATTTTCTTGAAGTCATAGATCGCACAACTTGAGTCTGTGGCGTGCTTGTCGGCAAAACCGTAGATCGTCATATCCCCAAACATGTATTTGCCGATCAGCCGGTCCAGCAGCACGTGCGCGTCAAGCCTGTGAAGAGCATCGTGGTCGAAGTGCGCATGGGTCGACGTGCCGATATCGACGGGCGTGACCGGGAAGTCTGCAAAATACCAGTCCCAGGCACGAGAAGGGTGATTTCTCCAAGGGTCGATCATCACACTGACCCCCATTGGCGAGGTGATACGGAACGCTGAACTGCCGAAATAGGCGATCTCCACAGGGCCGTCCTTCGCGGGAACAACCGTCTCCTGAAGCTCGATCATTCGGTTGTGGTTGCTCGTCATCTGCCAGACGTTGAGCCCCGTATCGATGTCCACCATCCTCAATCCTCTCCACAACGGAATATCATGTCCGAAGCCTAATGCGCCGCTTCGCCTAGAGACAAGATCGGATTTGAGGAAATCGAAGCGTCGCTCCGGGCCTCGTCTGTTTAGGAGAACCGCCTACGTGAGAAGGTCCTGCGACGCGCGAAAGCATGGCGGTGGATGTTCTGAGATCATGCTTGATCGACCGCGACGCCCCTTTCGCCGAGTAAAGGAAATGCAGCGTCAATCGTCCCTATAGGGATCCGCATAGATTTGCACACCGATCGTCATGCCAATCCCTTCCGCCGCCGTCCGAAGCGGACAGTGCACGCTCTCATAATTGAGAAAACTCTTTCGCGACCGCCAAACCACTTTCCCCCGGCGAAAGACCGGCCGGCGCGAATCGACGGGAAGCTTGAACGACGAAAGAACGTGCTCGCGGCCACCATCATAGTTGCATTCGGAGACCAATTTTCCAGTTAGGTCGCGCCCGACAACGGCCACAATGTCCGTCCCGACCAGCCGGTAACGAAAATCCACGCCCCCCTCCAAAACATCCATCAAAATCAGATTTCCCATCCATGGTCGCAGATCTTCGGTGGGAAAGTCCGACCGCGCGGGCAACGCGTCGTCATCGCATTTCCGCAGCCAAAGGTTCGCAAACGAGGAAATCGCTGCGTCCCTAGGCTCGGTGACCAGATCCGAATCCGGTCCCGTGTTTGACTGCACCATCACAGAGACCGCCTGATTTAGAGCTATCACGGCCCTGCCCCTACTAGAGAGTTAGGTTTTTTTGGGAATCTCGGCAAGTGCAGGGCTGTTTTAACATAGTGCAGCCCTTTCGGCGTCGGCTGCAGCGACGCCGTAGGCATCTCCGCCTAAATCAAGCGCAACCCTATAAAATGCAAAGGTTTCAGAGCATCAACAGGAATAGCTTCGGCGCGCGTCCGGACTGCGTCAGGCACTGCGTGCCATGCGTCCAGCATCGCGGCGCACCGACTTCCTAGCCGGAAGGTTGGTGACCGCGTCTCAGCGGGTCGGAATAAAGGCCGCTGCTTTAATCCGCGCAGATCCGCCCATGCCAGGTCAGACTATGCGGCAATTGAGGCGACGCCGTCCCAGAGCCCTGGCACGCCACATCCAGTTGAGCTTGGGTCAGGTTCTTCGCCCGCCGCAGATCCGCGCCGCCGATATTCGCGCCGGCCAATATAGCGCCCGCTAAGTTCGCCCCGCGCAAATCGGCGCCCCGCATCGGTCCGCCATGACTTCTCATTCCCGGTAGGGTTTGTTCGATCAGTACCGCCAGTTCCGGATCTCTTTTGCTTTTTTCTGCGCCGCCAAGTGTCCGGTCGACCAGCGGCTCTTCACTAAGGTCCGCATCGGAAAGATCAGCGCCAGACAGGTCCGCCATGCTGAGAACGATCCCACTAAGGTCGGCGCCGCTTAGATTTGCACCGGGCAGACCGGCCCCTGTCATGATCGAGCCGCGCAGGTCCGCGTTGGCCAGATCCGCTTGCGGAAGGGACGCCATACTGAGATAGGCGAAGAGCCCCTCCACATCGCGCAACCGTGCGTCGCTCAACGTTGCCCCGGTCAGGTTGGCACCCGTTAAAATCGCACCTGTCAGTTCCGCCCTATCGAGGTTCGCTGCGCTCAGTCGGGCCTGGCTCAAATCGGCAGATCGAAAAACCCGGCCGCTCAGGTCTTCACCGCTAAGATTTTGCCCGCGAAACCCAGGATCGGACTTGCTAGCTCTTTCAAGCACGTCGCCGGGACCCGCCGCCCAAGCCATGGCCCCCGCAAGGGCGACCGCCGCCATCGTAACCTTAATCATACCGTCACCCCCAAGATCAGCCCCAAAGCCGCTTCCCTTCGCGGCTCCGTCCAACAGACGCCCATTGAACAACCTGTCAACAGGCGTCAACAATATCTGAATCCAAAAAAACAACCATGGTTGGCGGCGCCAGCAATATGAATGACTGTTAATTTTGAAAACAATGGATCACACGGATGACAATATATTGCGGGCTGTTCAAATCGCGGCGGACTTCCATCAACACGCGCGAAGACAGAACGATTAAGATTGCGTCCTTGGCCGCTCAACGACACTGACCGCTCTCGGTCGCCTGGCCGAGCCAAAGACGGATGGACGGGGGTATCCCTGACCATCCGTGCGGCTCATCTCTCCGCTATCCTTTCGTGTTCCAATACTAAGTGTTCATCCGGCTCTGGCTTCGCCGCACGGAAGAACCTGGCATGAGTGAGAAGGTCGTCTTGCCCGAACAAGAGAGATCGCGATGCCCACTTCCTTTGAAATCCAGGGACCGATTGCCGATGTCGCTGAGGCACACCCCCGCGCCTGGCGGACGCCGGGTGCACTAGGTCTCCGCCTGGGGGTCGGTTCACTATGAGGGCCGGAAGGCCGGCGCCTCATGGATGAACCTGGCTTTCGAGAAAAGGGACTGTCCCTTTCACCTCGCTTAAATATCCGTCTCTTCCAGAACACCGCGCCGGATCTGATCCCGCTCCATGCTTTCGAACAAGGCCTTGAAGTTGCCTTCTCCGAACCCTTCGTCGCCCTTGCGCTGGATGATCTCGAAAAAGATCGGACCGATCACCGTTTCGGTGAAGATCTGCAGCAGGATACCACCGCCTTCCGTCGGCGCACCGTCCAGCAGAATGCCGCGCGGCTTCAGTTCGCGGACCGCCTCTCCATGCCCGGGGACCCGCCCGTCGAGCATCTCGTAATAGGTTTCCGGCGGCGGCGTCATGAACTTCACGCCCCCCGCGCGCAACGCATCGACCGTAGCGTAGATGTCGTCGGTCGACAGAGCGATATGCTGGATACCCTCGCCGTTGTAGGCGTTCAGGTATTCCTCGATCTGCGATTTGTCGTCCGACGACTCGTTGATCGGTATGCGGATCTTGCCGCAGGGACTGGTCATGGCCTTGCTGGTCAGACCGGTCAATTTACCTTCGATATCGAAGAACCGGATTTCCTTGAAATTGAACAGCTTCTCGTAAAAGTGCGCCCATGTGTCCATGCGCCCGCGGAAGACATTATGCGTCAGGTGGTCAACTGTCAGCAGCCCGGCGCCGTTCGGATTTTGCTCTACGCCCTCTATCGGCACGAAGTCGATGTCATAGATGGTCGGCGCGTCGTACCGATCCACCAGGTAGATCAAACTGTCGCCGATTCCGTGGATCGCCGGGATGTTCAACTCCATCGGACCGACCTGCCCATGGAAGGGCTTTGCGCCAAGCTGCAACGCACGTTCATATGCCTTGGCGGCATCCACCACGCGGAAACCGATGGCGCAGGCGGAAGGGCCGTGCACATTGGCGAATGCCTGGGCGAAGCTGGTCGGCTCCGCATTGACAATGAAATTGACCCCGCCCTGCCGGTAAAGCGTCACGTCCTTCGAACGATGGCGTGCAACCGCCGTGAAACCCATCGTCTCGAACAACTGTTTCAATGCCGCGGGATCCTTCGCGGTATATTCGACGAATTCGAAACCGTCCGTTCCCATCGGATTGACCGTGCTGATTAAGCCTGGCTCGAACCCGTTATCCCCTGTCGCCGGCATGGTGCCTCCCCTGTCCTGAACACAGAATTCTTGGGCCCGCCATGCAGCACTACGGCGTAAAGCCGGCCCAACGATCCGGTTCACAGGAGATAGGCGAAACAGAAATTAGTTTCAAGTGAAACTAATTACCTATTGACCCTGTCATTGATTCCGAAACGCGTCACTGAATGACTTCGAAAGACCGGCCGGCCTCCTCGCGCAGCAGGTTCACCGCTTCCTGCGCATCCGGCTCGGGAACGAACAAATCGCCAAGCCCATCGCAGTCGTAGCCCAGCCGTGTGACATCCCGGACATAGAGGACCGCGACCCGCTTCCCGTCGAGCCCCGCCTGTTCGCTTTCGAAGCTGCGTACGAACACATCCTCGGACAGGCCGAACCCTTTCTCGCCGACGTTCCGCAGCATCGCAGCGAAGTCAGGACTAAGCCCCTCGACCTGCCCCGGCTGTACGCACGCCATGCGGGAGATATAGTCGAGCCGCCCAAGACGAACGGTTTCGGCGATCTGGCCGGCCGGGTCTGCAGCCTCCGCCAACTCTGCATCCTCCCCGTCTGCAACACTAGGGACCGAGGCAGGCCCGGGGAGCAGGGCGATCTGAACGAAAGTCCCCGGAAGGGCGGCGGACCGCTCCGAATAGAGCCAGACCGGCCCGGCTACGCCGGCCACCGCATCTCCGCGTGAATCGCTTTGCAGTTCGAACTGATAGGAAATGCTGAGATTCTCGGATACCGGCGGGACAATGGCCATGTCGTTGTAGCGGTCGAACGTATTACCCGAAACGGTCGGAGCACTTCCGAGATAAGTCTCTTTCTCGGCCGAACCGATCACCCCGCATCCGGCGGCGCCAGCAATGACGGCCACAAAAGCCGCCGTCCTGAAAAAGCGGACGAAACCAGCATGATCAGCGCCATCAAAACTCCCCATCGGATCACCCTTCTACACCGTCGAATACTATCCGCTGCACCGTTATCCCAAGCGGCGGCGGCACGCCACCCTCGGCGGGTTCTTTTACGCCGATTTGGCGGTATAACACAAAGTCCGCACGCACCGTGCTTCAACCGCCACCGGATTATGAGATCAACAATGGCAAGCACCAGCCTAACTCTGTCGCCCGATATCCTCGACTACGTCCGAAGCGTGGGATGCCGCGAACCGGAAATCCTGGCGCAATTGCGCAGGGAAACGCAGACCATGACGCAAGGCGTTATGCAGATTTCGCCGGAGCAGGGAGCCTTCATGCGCCTGTTGATCCTGCTATCGGGTGCGAAGCGTTGCCTGGAAGTAGGCACCTTTACCGGCTACAGCGCCCTTGTGACGGCCCAGTCGCTGCCGGAAGACGGTACGCTTGTCTGTTGCGACGTGAGCGAGGAGTGGACGGCCATCGCACAACGTTACTGGCGCGAAGCCGGCGTCGCGGACAAGATCGATCTGCGGATACACCCGGCGGTAGAGACGCTGGATACCCTGATCGCGGAAGGCCGTTCCGGAACGTTCGATTTCGCTTTCATCGACGCCGACAAAGTATCCTACGACTTCTACTACGAACGCTGCCTGACTTTGTTGAGGCCTGGCGGTCTGATCGCGGTGGACAACGTGCTGTGGGGCGGCGCCGTCACGGACCTGAAGGATCAATCAGCCGATACCGTGGCGCTGCGCGCACTGAACGCGAAAATCGCCGGCGACAACCGTGTCGATCATTGCCTGACAACTATCGGAGATGGTTTGACATTGGCGAGAAAACGCCATTAGCCATAGCCACTGAGTGGATTCTTGATATGCTAATGTAATAATTGACGCGGTCGGAACCCACGGATTGACCTAATGGTTGTCGCATGGAAATAGAAACCCTTTCGCTGCGGCAAAGGATCGGTACCGCCGTCAGGTACTTTCGCCTGAAGCAGGGACTCAGTCTTGCGGATGTCGCCGCTGCAACCGGGTGCGGCGATCCAAACAGGATCGCCAGGATCGAGGCCGGTGACGGTGCGGATCTCCTTGTCGAAGAGCTCGGACATCTGGCAACCGCCCTCAACGCCCCTGTCAACGCACTTATCAACGGCACATTCGGGTCCCACGAGGCGAACATGGCGTCAACCGACAACCAGATACAGGACCGGCTCGTCGCCGATACCGTCGACCTGCTGCGGGTATTGAAGGCGGAAGGCCGGCTCACCTTATCCGAAGACCTTTTCGAACCCTATGCACAGGCCGTCGCCGAACGGGCGCTTGCGAAGCGCCGGGGTTAACGGCTCCAGGGCCTGAAAGCAAATCGGTCACTCTGGCTTGCGGAACCGTGCGACAAGGCAGTTTCCCGCTGCGGGTCGGATTTTCAAATCTCGAATACACCCTTTAATCATGTAAAGAACTTGGTTATTCTCGCTTTAGCTCTACACAGAGAAGCCCCAAGCCATGACACACGCTAACGACAATGGAACGTCGTCGGGCGGCAAAGTTCCGTTCGTGGTCCAGACTGCGGACGAGCTTGTTCAGATGTCTATTCGCCTGAAAATGTCGGTCTGCGAACTCCTGAAAAGCGGCACCGTACTGCTGTCCGGGCGTTCCGGTGAAGAAGCTTGCGAGTTGGAAGCGATCGAAGTGGGCGCCGAACTTAAGGCGAGCCTGTCGGCTGCCAGCGAAAATGACACCGTCGCATAAACCTTCGCGGGATGCCCGTGGCTGGTGGGTGATCCCGCTCAGGCATGGCGTCCGGCGTCAGGAACATTTGGAATTTCAACACGGCGACCGGTATGACGACCGGGTTGTAAGGCAAATGGCGCGGCTCGGCGCGGGAACGGTGTATCAGGACAGGACACGAACCTTTATCTCGCTGCATCCCAAATTCTGCCCTCCGGAAGTGGCCGCGGAGACGCTGGAGGTGGCCCGCCGCGGTGTGCCACCATACCATCTGCGTTATTATCTCGACGGGTGGGCTGTGCGGAGGCTCGATTCCGTTCCGGAATTGGAAGACGCATTGCAGTTCATCCTCGCCCTGGACAATGTGCGAGCCTTGCCGCGCCCTCTGCAAATCACTCCGGTAAAGGTCGAAGCCGGCAAGGCGCATGGAAAGTTGCGCGATGTGATCGCCAATCCGTGTAACCACGAGAACCAGATGGTCGTCTTCGCAATACGAGGGGAACGGTTCTTCTACGACGCCATCGGACCCGACGCGCTCGTCACCTCCCTCCTTGGCGAGGATTGGCGTCAGCAAACAATCGGGGCGCCGCATGATAACGGACTTGCCGATCGGAAGTTCGACCGTAAGACATCAGAAGCTTACGCCTGGGTGGCCAAAACCCGTCAGCCCCATACATCGCGTGTCTCCGGTCTTATGAAGACGTCCGGCGGCGGTATCTACCAGAACTATCTAAGGACTATTGTCTATATTGACGGGTCGGCGCCGCGGGTTGCGTCATTGTCACAACTTGCTGGCGATGCAGGTCCGCTAAATCTAGCCGCTGGATAGTCCTGTCGATTTCGGCATCGATGTCGGACAAAGTGGACCAAAGGATAGTCTCGTACCATTGCGCCTGTCCCTCCGCATCGCGGAAGGTCAAGGCCGCCAAGTCATTGTGGTAGTATCCGTAACTCGCCAATATTCCTTTTTCAGCAGTTGGATAAGGCGCCATACCGAAGATGAACCGGGGGGCCCCGGTGAGGATCGCAATCAGAAACGCCATTTTCGGCAAAAGCTCGCGCCCCAACGGCATGTTCTGGACCACTTGACCGCGCCAGGCACGATGAAGCCACATCTGTCCGTGGTAGATACCGTGTCCCGATAAGGCATTGCTATTGTCGCCACGGATCAACGTTTTCGACGGTGCTATGGGAGAATCCGGAGAGCAATAGAGTCTCACATGCCGGGCGAGATGATCAGTCAGGGTGGTGTCGCCCAGATACCAATGGCGCATGGCCTGGACATGGACAATCTCATCATTGTGCCAGCCACAAATCCAGAAACCGTTATGGGGCCCCACGTCCGACAATTCGGGGTCGAAGACGGGAAAGACCGGACGTTCCACGCCCTCTTCATAAGCGTGTGCCAGACCGTCGAAATCGGTACGGATTTCCAGTTTGATTCCAATCCGGTCGAGAGCGTCGGAAAACCGCGCGTACAGCAGCGCCGCACTGTGCGCCCGCACACTCCGATGCTTCATAGCCGCCTCCACAACCTTTCAGAATTTTATTAGTAAGAAAATAAACCTGTTATTGCAATAAATCTCCAAGGACATTGCAGGAACACATAAGGGGCTTGTGCGGCTTTTCTGTCAGGAACGGCGGCGCAAGGCTCGCAGCAGGAGCCAAAGAACACAGCCGCAGATCAGCAGAGCGGCCCACGCTTCCCAACCGAGATGTTCCATATTATCGCCCATCACGACCATGATGGCGGTCATGGGAAGAATGCCCAGTCCGGTGGTCCAAAGAAACTGCCACCAGGATATTCTCGTCAGCCCGGCCGCGTAGTTGATCAGGTTGAACGCTATGACTGGAAAGAACCGCCCCACCAGCACCGCCTGCCAACCGTTGACCGCGGCCCAATCATCCAACTTGTTCCAATGCCGCTCGGAAACCATGCGTTCGACAAACGGCCGGCCGAGCCGCCTGGATAGACCGAAGGCCACCGCCGCGCCGATCATCGCACCGGACCATGTGATCAAGGTTCCCCAATAGGGTCCGTACAGCATGCCGTTCGCAAAGGCGAGGAACTCGGCGGGAAACGGCACGAATGAGTGCGCCACCATCAACCCGATGGATCCCGCCACGCCCCAGACGCCCCAATCGCGGATGGTTTCGACAAGGGTATGAATGGACATCTCGATATCCAGGTAGGCTAGAACGGCAGCCAGGATGACGGCGGCGGTCGCCAGCACCGCCAACAGCAACAGCAGCTTGGACAGCAAAGCGGGCCGCCGCCCAACAACAGCCGGCTTATCCTCTGCAGCAGAAGGTTCGTTGGAATCGCGCATGCGGCCCCGGCATTTCAATCCTGCCAGCAGTATAGCTGGGGCCTTCCCCGTGATAAGACACAAGCCCGTGCGCGCACTTGGCAATCGCGCCCACAAAATTGCGGCGTCGATAGGAAACAGAAGAAAACCGGCTTAGCCGGCCGCCGCCAACAACGCGCCGCAAGGTACGCCGTTGTGGGGTAAACCGAGGATCTGCAAGGCAGCCCAGACCATCGCCTGGTTTGAGGTGACAACCGGCTTTGCAAGACGCGCCTCCAGAACCGCCACCGCTTCAACCGCCCTCATATCGGTGCAGGACAAGACCAGCAGCTCTGCCCGAACGCTGTCGGCGCGTTCTCCCAAGGCGACGATGTCCTCCAGAGTCATCGCGCCCTGGCCGTAATTCCCAAGATCCTCCGGCACGTCGGCGCGCGACACCGTCTCGACGCCGTTCTGCCGCAGAAACGCGATGCCCAAATCGTTCAAGGACGGAACATAGGGGGATGCGAATGCAACACGCTTGGCGTCGAAATGCTGGACGGCGCGAACCAGGGCGCCGGCGGCGGTGACGGTTTCGGCCCCGGTCGTTTCTCGAATGGTCGCCGCCAACTCCCGGTCGAAGGCATCGCCGTGCGCCAGCGTTGCGGAGGTGCAGCCATACAGCACCACATCCGGCCGGACTCCCCCCAGTAATCTGAGGGGCTCGTCTATCGACGACGCGCCCAACCCGGCCATCTGCGCCGCATCCGGCACCGCGTCAACGTCATAGCCGCCCAGCCGGGCGACATGCACAGTCGCACCCTTCGGACATAGCAAGGCCATGTCCGGCTCCAGATTAGTGTTTGTAAAGGGAACCAGCACGCCGATGCGCGCCCCGGCCCGACGGTTCACGGCCATATCCATCGCATCATACCTCCCCGTCCCAATGGTAGATCCTCCGCGCGGCATCCGGGCTGACAGCGCCTGTATCGACATCTTCGCGCACCAAATCGCGGGGCCGTTCCGCAGGGTCGCCGAACCCGCCGCCGCCGGGCGTCTCCAGAATCAACATTTGATCTTCGGCAAGCGTTACTTCCCCCTTGTTCGGGAGCACCGTGCCGTCCGACAGGCGCACACGTCCGGGCGCGCCCGGCATCCCGCCGGAGCGGCCGGAGGCAGGGAACCGCGTCCTGTCAAAGGACAGGAACACCATCACCGGATCTTCACCCGATGGTTTCAGATCGATCCGCTGGCCAAGTCCGCCCCGCTGCAATCCGGCCCCGCCGCTATCCTGTCGCAGTTCCCGGCGGTGGATCAGGATCGGCGCAACACTTTCGGAAATTTCCACCTGACTGCCCCAAACCCCACTGGGAAACGCCGTCGCCGACAGGCCGTCCTTGGCGGGTCTCGCCCCGGTGCCGCCATTGTGGGTCAGTTCGACCGCAAATATCCGTCCGCCCTGCGCCGCAGCGCCAGGTGCGTTCCGCATCGGCAGATCGTACATGCAGGATGCGCCTTCAGCAGGGACCCGGTCGGGCAACGCCTGTGCGAGACAGCCGAAAACAAGGTCCGGCGTCAGCTGTCCCAGCGTGTGCCGCATGGCGACCGGAGCAGGTCGTTGCGCGTTCAGAATGCAGCCCGGCGGCCCTTTTACGATAAAAGGCGCTAAAGATCCCATATTGTTCGGAATGTCCGGCCCAATGATGCACCGCAAAGCGAACACGGAGTAAGCGGCCGCGTAGTTGAGCGGGACGTTGATGCCTTTCTTCGAACAGGGCGATGTCCCCTCATAATCGAGGATGATGCGATCCCGCTCCACCGTCAGGGTCGCGCAAAGCTCCAATTCCCGCTCATACCCGTCCAGTCGCAGCCGGTTGCGATAGACGCCCGGCGGAACTTCAGCAATCGCCTTTTGGCATCCTTTGCGTGACGTCTCGATAATATGGTCCGCAAGCTGGTCTAGCGATTCCAGACGAAACTCGTCCATTGTTTCGCTCAACCGCCAGGATCCGGTCTCGCAACAGGCGATTAGTGCATACAGATCGCCCTCATTCGCGATGGGCTCCCGTGAATTGGCCTTCACAATCTCAATCAGCAGATCGTTGACCCGCCCGCCCTCGACCAGGCGGCAGGGCGGCACCAGCAAACCCTCATCGAAAATATCCGACCCTTCCGGCCCCATCCCAAGACCGCCCAGATCGGAAAGGTGCGACGTACAGGCCGTGTAGGCCACAATCCTCCCTTGCCGGAATACGGGCATCATGACCAGGAAATCGTTCAGGTGCCCCGATGCAATCCATGGATCGTTCGTTACGAAGATATCGCCTTCCCGCACCTCCTGTTCCGGAAAAGTACCGTGCAGCGTCCGGACGGCTTCGGCCATAGTGTTGATATGCCCCGGCGTCCCTGTTACCGCCTGCGCCAGCATCCGTCCGTGACGGTCGAAGACGCCCGCGGAAATATCGCCGCACTCCCGGACAATCGGGCTGAACGCCGTTCGGATCAGCGCCTGCCCCTGCTCCTCGACCACCGCAAGCAAGCGGTTCCACAATACCTGCAGTGTTGTACGGTTGATCGTGTTCATAGCCCGGCTCCTTGCGCCGAATTCCGTGTCAAAATCAGATTTCCCGCCGCATCGACGGTGGCGTCGAAATCTGCACTGATCATCGTCGTAGTCTGCGCTTCAACAACCAACGCCGGACCGTGGAGCTGCTGCCCCGACTTTAATGTGTCTCGCCGGTATAGAAGTGCTTTCCGCCTCCGGCCGGTAAGATCGCAAAAAATGGACCGGCTGCCCTCCGGCTCGGCATCCCCCGCTCCGGCGCAAGCGGGTATCGGGTCTGGCGATGCGTCGGGTGTGGATACCGTCACCAGCCAGTTCAGGATTTCAATCGTCATACCGGGTACCGCGCGTACGAACAGACGCCGGTATTCAGCCTCGAAGCGATTGCGAAGCACTTCGATATCCTCCGGCGTCAGCGCGTTCGCCGGCAGCGTCACGTCGATTTCATGCCCTTGCCCGCGGTAGCGCATGAATGCGCTCTTTCGCACGTCCAGCGGCCCATCCGGCGCACCCATGCGGACCACCGCCTCGGCTTCGGCAACGGTCTCGGTCAACAGCCTGTTTATCGCATCCAGGTCCGCAGTCTCCAACTCGGTGTAACGGCTTCGCGCCACTTCGAAAGAGATCGGCGCAAAGAGAAATCCCACAGCCGATCCGACCCCAGGGTCACGCGGCACCAGAATGCGCTCGACACCAGCCCGGCGCGCCATCCGCGTTGCATGCAGCGGCCCGTTGCCGCCGAAGGCGATCATCGTCCGATGCCCCAGGTCCTTGCCCGACTCGACAGCGTGCATGCGCCCCGCACCCGCCATGCTTTCGTCCACGATTTGGGAGATCCCATCCGCGGCCTCGTCACATCCCAGGGACAGAGGGTCCCCAACATGCTCGACAACGGCGGCCGCAGCTGCATCCAAATCGACTTGAAGCCTGCCCTCCGCGAATGTCTCCGGCACGATGACCCCAAGCACGACATCCGCATCCGTCACGGTTGATTGCGTTCCGCCTTTACCGAAGGCCGCGGGACCAGGCTCGCTTCCCGCGCTTTTCGGTCCCACCGACAGGCGCCCCAACCCGTCGACAGCGGCAATCGACCCTCCACCGGCGCCGATCTCGATCATCTCAATCACCGGAATCCGGGCCGGCAGCCCGCTACCCTTGATAAACCGCGCCGCCCGCGAAATCTCGAACTGGCGTGCGGTCTGCGGCGTAAAACCATCGATCAAACAGAGTTTCGCGGTAGTCCCTCCCATGTCGAAGGACAGCACCTTCTCCAGGCCGCAGGATGCCGCGGCCTGTGCGGCCAGGATCGCGCCGCCTGCCGGTCCCGACTCTACCAGCCGAATTGGAAACCGGGCGGCATTGTCCAGGGCGGTCATACCGCCGCTGGCGGTCATCATCAGGATCGGGCAAGCAAGCCCGGCGTCGGCGAAGCGTCGCTCCAGCGCAGCCAGGTAGCCCGCCATCAGCGGCTGAATATAGGCGTTGGCAACGGTTGTGCAGAGGCGGTCATATTCTCTGGCCTCCGGGCTGACTTCGCTGGACAAAGATACAGACAGACCGGGGCGGCGCGCTAACAGAAGATCCCGGAGCCGCCTTTCATGGCGATCATTCGCATAGGCATGCAGCAAGCAGATCGCGACGGCATCGGCCCCACTGTCATCGATTTTCGCAACAAGATCGTCAATCGAACCTTCGTCCAGCGCAGCCAGAACCTCTCCACCCGCGGAAATCCTCTCAGGTATGGTGAAGCAACGCTCACGTGGGACGATGAGATCCGGCTTTTCGATATCGATATCGTACTGGCTGTAGCGGCGCTCGTACCCAATCTCCAGAATGTCCCGGAAACCTTCGGTCAGCACGGCGCAAACCGTCGCGCCCCGCCTCTCGATAAGGGCGTTGGTCGCAAGCGTCGTCCCGTGAATGAAGCCCGTGATCTCCTCAATCCCGGCGTCGGCGCTGTCTAGCACCTGTTGGACGCCATTCAAGGCGCCGTCTGTCGGGTCGGTGGGAGTGGTCGGTACTTTCACGGTCGCCAGGATTTTATTGCCGGGCCCCGCCAGGACCACATCGGTAAACGTCCCGCCGATGTCGATGGCGACGCGCTTCGCTCTGCTGCTGGTCATTGCTCTCGAACTGATTTTGAGGAAGGGCCGTACTGGCCCGGGTCCGCCATCCTTACGGTTCGGATGCGGCAGTCGGAAAACGGGTTACCCCGTCACAAACCGGTGTCTTAAACCACCAGATCGCACCTGGTGGCGCGACGGTCCAGGCGATTGGGTACGGTGACAAGGCATGCCATGTTCAAAGCCGTCCTCCAAAAGACACGCGGAACGGTCTCGCGGATGGAAAAGCTTGTCAATGAATTTGAGAAGATCGAAGGGCGCTTCCGCGCCGGCGTCATCGCTTTGTATGGTTGCCGAAGATTTTGTGCCGCACTTCGTCGCCGACTTCGATATTGAAACGGTCGACAATGCCGCCATTCACCTCAAGAACCGCCCGGACCGGCCCGTTCGAGGATATCGGTTGCAAGGACAGGGGCACGGCCCGTTCCGAGATATGGGTGATAACTCCGTCCTGATCGATGAAGATCATATCTAGAGGGATATAGGTGTTCTTCATCCACATGGAAATCGGCTGGGCCTGCTGGTAATCGAACAGCATTCCAGCGTCGGCCGCCATTCGTTCGCGGAACATAAGTCCCTGCCTGCGCTGCGCCGGCGAGCGGGCAATCTCAACCTTGAAGGTATGTCTGCCGCCCGCCTGTTTGACGATCTTGACCGTTCCTTTGGCGAAATTGAGATTCTGCTGCTGCGCTGAAGCCGGAGTCCAGAGCAAGGCGGCAAATGCCAGAAACAGTGTCGCGATAACCGACCGACGCATCATGAAAAGAACAACTCCCTGTTAGAACCGGCCCTGCCTTATGATACCACACAACGCGGTATGGACCGGATTTCATCCCTAATCGGGCCATGTCTCCACGGATCGCGCAATCCTTCGAACCAGTGGGATGGCGGGTTTTTTGCCCGACTGTGCCGCCAAGATAGTTGCTGTAGCACGCTTCGCGCTGCTTTCGGTAGTGGCATGTCCAGATCGAAGCCGTTCAACAACCCCCATATCCCGGACCAACAGCGCGCCACGGCCCATGGGTTATAGCCACCGCCCCCCAAGACCAGCACCCGTGGAGCCATGGGAACGAGGGCTCTCACCGCACGCCATAGCGCATTGTTGGATAAGGACAACCTACTTAGCGGATCGTCTTCCAAACCGTCGCAACCGCATTGCAGGACCAGCGCCTCCGGCTCGAACCCCTCTACCAACGGCAGGACCGCGTTCTCCATCAAAAATGCGTGTTCATCGTCGTTCAGCCCAGACGGCACCGGCAGATTACGGGCCATCCCCCCCGCGCGGTCTTCCAACGCGCCACTGTTCGGCCAGCGGTCACGCTCGTGAATGGATACGGTCAGCACCTTTTCGTCGGCATGAAAGGCATCCTGGACGCCGTCCCCGTGATGTGCATCCAGATCGATATAGGCGACCCGCGACAGCCCCTGATCCAGCATCGCCAGGATGCCGAGGACCGGGTCGTTGAAATAGCAAAATCCGCTGGCGCGATCCGCGCGGCCATGATGCGTACCGCCGGCCGGGCTATGCACGATGCCGCCATCTTTCAACAGACCCGCCGCATAGATGGAGGCGCCGGCCGATGTTGCTGGACGCCGGAAGACCTCCTTATAAATGGGATTGCCATTGATGCCGATATGGTGGCGATGCTTCAACTCGTCCGGCAACGCGCCATCCGCTTCGGCGCGCCGCACCGCGTCGATATAGCTATGATCGTGGAATCGGGCCAACTGCGCCGGGGTCGCCTGCGGGCTTTCGTGGTAGATTTTCGGGTCCAACCAACCCATCGCCTGGATCAGGTCGGTTACCGCGGAAACGCGGGGAATGGACAGCGGATGCTTCGCGCCAAGGTGCGAGCGGCGATAGATTTCATTCGCAATGTATTGCGGCCTGGACAGCATTCAAATGTCCTGCTTCACGGGTTGGATCGAGACGCAGGGCCCCGCACCGCCGAAACACCGTTTGCAAGGGGTAAGGGCCGGCTAATCATCGGATTCCTCAGCCGCCGATTGCTGGCGTTGCCACATTTCCGCATAGACGCCGCCCGCCGCCAAAAGGTCTTCATGGCGTCCACGTTCGACGATCGCGCCCGCCTCCAGCACGATGATCTCGTCCGCATCCACAACCGTCGACAAACGGTGCGCAATGATCAGGGTCGTTCGCCCTTTCGACACATCGCGCAGGCTGGCCTGGATCTCCCGCTCGGTGGCGGTGTCCAGGGCCGATGTCGCCTCGTCGAACAGAAGGATCGGCGGGTCTTTCAGGATGGTGCGGGCAATGGCGACACGCTGTTTTTCCCCGCCAGAGAGTTTCAGGCCCCGTTCGCCGACCGTCGTCTCGTACCCGTCCGGCAGTTGTTCGATAAAGGTATCGATTTGCGCCAGGCGTGCGGCGCGCCGCACTGCGTCCATGGACGCACCGGCACGGCCGTAGGCGATGTTGTAGCGCACCGTGTCGTTAAACAGCACCGTATCCTGGGGAACGATACCGATGGCATCGCGCAAGCTGGCTTGAGTGACCGATTTCAGATCCTGTCCGTCGATCCGCACGGCCCCTTCGCTGACGTCGTAGAAACGGAAAAGAAGGCGACTGATCGTCGACTTCCCGGCGCCGCTGGGGCCGACAATCGCAATCGTTCCCCCTTTCGGAACCGAGAAACTGACGCCCTTCAAAATTGGCCGGCGCGGATCATAACCGAACGCCACATTATCGAACTCGATCCGGCCGTCCTCGACCTGAAGAGGTGGCGCGTCCTGTACATCTCTGATCTCGGCCGGAACGTCCAGCATGGAGAACATATCCTCCATATCGGTGAGCGATTGTCGGATCTGGCGATAGACGAAACCAAGGAAATTGAGCGGCAGATAAAGCTGGATCAGGTAGGTGTTCACCAGCACGAAGTCGCCGATACTCATCTCGCCCGCGACCATTCCTTGGGCGGCCAGATACATCACGGCGACCAAGCCCGCTGCGATCACCAACCCTTGCCCGACATTGACGACGGAAAGGCTGGCGATCGACCGGATGGCCGCGGCCTCGTAACGCTGCAACGACGTATCGTACCGGTCGGCCTCGTGGATCTCGGCCCCGAAATATTTGACCGTTTCAAAATTCAGCAGGCTGTCTATCGCCTTCGTGTTCGCCTCGGTGTCGGAGTCGTTCATCTGACGGCGGTACTTCAAACGCCACTCGGTCACGATCAGGGTGAAAGCGATGTAGGCGGAGATGGTCGCGAACGTGATCAGCGCGAACCAGATGTTGAAAAGCCCCCACAGGACCGCGCAGACCAAGAGGATCTCAACCAGGGTGGGGATGATGTTGAACAGCATGAAAGAGAGAACGAATTCAATCCCCTTCACCCCGCGTTCGATAATCCGGCTTAGGCCGCCGGTCTGCCGTTCCAGATGAAAACGCAGCGACAAAGCGTGCAAATGCCGGAACGTTTCCAGCGCTACCTTGCGGATGGCCCGCTGCGCCACCTTCACGAACAGGATTTCACGCAGTTCCTGAAACACGACCGCCAGAACCCGCGCCCCGCCATAGGCCAGCAGCAGCGCAACGGGAACCACCAGCACCGCAGCGGCGTCCGCCGCTGCGGGGGAAAGCGCATCGACCGCGTCCTTGTAAAATAACGGAACGGAGACATTAGCTAGCTTGGCCGCGATCAACGCCGCCATGGCCAGAACCACGCGGGTGCGCAGTTCCAGAGAATCCCGCGGCCAGAGATATGGCACCAGGGTGCGCAGGGTCTTGCCTTGCCGTCGGAGCGCTTCTGTCATGATGTCCCTTCA
>JANQIT010000222.1 GCA_028282025.1 Hwanghaeella sp.
GCGCAGGATCTCCGGCGTGTAGGGTGTTTCGTCGAACTCGGTATCGATGGGCATCCGCATGAAATCGGCGATGCCCGGGGTGTTCTGCAGCAAATGTCCCCGTTCGCCGGGGGAAGTCACGAACCGCATCGGATCCTTGAATACCGGGTTCCGGACATAGCGGCCCATCGACTCCCGCCAAGCCGACACCTCGTTGTCGAAACGGTCGCCGCCATGCAGACCGGCCAGCCAATAGAGATAGTGGTCGTAGTATCCGGCAAAGATTTCATCGGATCCGTTGCCGTTGATCGCCAGCTTAAACCCTTCCGCGGCAACGCTTTCGGTCAGGAAGCCTTCCAAAAACATGCCGACGCTTAGAACCGGCGCCTCGTAATGATGGGCCATCCGGCCCAGCCGTTCCAGAAATCCACGGTCGCTCACAGGCCGTTCGCGGTGTGGCGTACCCAGGCTTTGGACAGCGAGATCGATGAATGCGCGTTCGTCATACTCCGGCCGCGTTTCCAACATCGAGAAGGTGTGAATGGATTGGCCGAAATGTTTTACCGCAATCCCGGAAATAACGTTCGAATCGACCCCGCCGCTTAGCGTCACGGCGATGGGCACATCCGCCCGAAGGCGGATTTTGATGGCTTCGAACAGCCGTTCCTTGACGCCGTCAATGGCTTGCTGCCCGGTCATCTCGGTGGGCGCATAGTGTGGTTGCCAATATCGGGACGGCGACGGTGCATTCCTGCCGTCCAGCACGGCGGTCGAGGCCGCGGGCAAGGGGACGACGTCTTCGAAAAACGATGTCGGCTGCTTGAAAACGTCGCGATAGCCATGGGCCAGAAACCGATGGACCTTGCGGTGATCGATACGGGGCGACAGGCCGCTCAGTTCTTTGATGAACTTTATCTCGGATCCGAAAAACAGGCCGTCTTCGGTCTGCATCGTATAAAGCGGCTTTTCGCCGAACGGGTCCCGGCCGAGCAGGAGTTTCTGTTTCACCGGATCGAATATCGCGAAGGCCCACATTCCTTCCAGGCGGTCGACCAATCGGTCTCCCCATTCACGGTAGGCATGCACGATGACTTCCGTGTCGGAGCCGGTGATGAAACGGTGGCCGCGCGCCTTAAGGTCCTCGCGGACTTCAAGATAGTTATAGATCTCGCCGTTGAAGGTTAGAACGATGCCGTCGTCCACGAACGGCTGATTCGATCTGGGATCCGGATCGATGATGGCCAGTCGGGAATGAAGCAGCAGGACCCGGGACTCGTTCAGCACGCCCTCGAAATATCCCAATCCGTCGGGGCCGCGCTGCCGCATCATGGCCAGGGTATCTTCGACCGCACTTCGGTCCGGCGGCCGCTTTCCGACAAATCCTGCAATCCCGCACATGGTCTTGATCGTTTTCGGTTTCCGAATCGCAGCCGCGGATAGGGCTGCCGTGTTTCACCGCGCACTTGCCCTCAGGACGCGACCGTGCTGCGGCGGGCGAAGCTGCAAGAATACCCATGATTCCGAACGCCTTTCCATAAGCTTATCGATTGCAGGGGCCGCTGCGGGAGATGACGGAACCGGGGCATGGGCCAACCGTTTGGCGGGGTGGCGATGGGCCTGCCGTGGATCTGGCGATCTTTAGGTTCTCAACCTTTTAGCGAGTTCTGCAGTGATGATTTTTGCGTGTGAATCAGATTATTAGAATGTTTTCTTATTATTAAGATGGGAATTTTATCCGTTACCGTTCTTGAATTTTCGACTCCGGCGAGATTTCGAATTAACCAGAAAAAATATAAGGAAAAGAAGGGATTGCCTTAATCTCACACCCGGAATACCGTCTCCGCGGAGGTCCGAAGGATGCTGACGCACAGGTTAATCTGGGATGCTATCGACAAGCTTGCAGAAAGCCATGGTTTGTCGGCGTCGGGGCTGGCCCGAAAGGCTGGTCTCGACCCTACAACTTTTAACCGAAGCAAAAGGATCGGTAGAAACGGCAAGCAACGCTGGCCGACCACGGAAAGCCTCTCCAAGGTCCTTCATGCAACCGGAACGACACTTACCGATCTCTTGAGCGAGATCGATTCCCTATCGCCCGCGCAACCCAGCTTCCGCGTACCGATCCTGCCACGGTCGAGCGTGTCTCTGCATCGCGCTTTCGATGGCGGCGGGAAGCCTGCCGGAACCGATTGGATGGTCGGCGACGCATTGCCCGTGTCGGACCCGGCCGCCTTCGGAGTGGAAGTCCCCGACGGAAGGTTTCAACCGTATTTCCGGCCCGGTAACCTGTTCGTGGTCTCTCCGGGGGCGGTGGTCCGGCAAGGAGACCTTGTCTTCATGCATATGCGCATGCCGCACGGGGCGCTGAACGTGCGCGAGGTGGTGGACGAAGATATCCGCACCCTGACCGTGAAGCCGGTTGAGGAAGGCGACGGTGTCGAAGTGCTGCACCGGGACGATATCGGCTGGTACTCACGGATCGTTTTTTCCAGTTTCTGACCGCTGCGGCCGCCGGCCCGGCCCCGCCCGCCATCCCTTGCAGTACAGTCCACCGCGGCTTGACATCCCTCCACAAGCGGGCAACCGTCACGACCGCCGCCCCATCGGACTGGGCGGCCTCAACGGTATATGCAGCGCAGCCGATGCGTTCGATTCTAGGATAAGGGAGGCTTCCGGAAATGTCGGGTCTGACATGGATTGACGGTGAATGGGTCGATGACAAGGCGCCCATGATCAGCGTGAACTCCCAGGGCGTTTGGTTGTCTTCCTTTATTTTCGACGGGGCGCGGGCATTCGAAGGCGTGGCGCCGGATCTGGATCTGCATTGCGCCCGTGCGGCCCGGTCCGCCGAGAATCTGGGTCTCAAGGCTACTAAGAGCATTGAGGAAATCGAAGCCATCGCCTGGGAAGGTATCGGCAAGTTCGACAGCGGCGCGGCGCTCTACATCCGGCCGATGTTCTGGGCAGAGGACGGCTGGGTCGCCCCGGACCCGGAGACAACGCGCTTTGCGCTTACCGTGACGGAAAATCCGATGCCGGGCGATGGCGGGTTTTCCGCCTGTGTATCCTCGCGCCGCCGCCCCGCGCCCGATCAGGCGCCGACCGACACCAAGGCCGCGTGTCTCTACCCGAATGCCGGCCGGGCCTTGCAGGAAGCCCGGGGCAAGGGGTTCGACAATGCGGTGGTCCTGGACCCGATCGGCAACGTGGCGGAATTCGCGACCGCCAACCTGTTCATCGCCAAGGACGGCGTGGTCCGCACCCCAGCGGTCAACGGCACGTTCCTGAACGGCATTACGCGCCAACGGGTGATCAAGTTGCTGCGCGAGAACGGCGTGGAAGTCGAAGAAGACCGGGTCAGCGTGGCCGATCTGGAACAGGCGGACGAGATCTTCAATACCGGGAACTGGGGTAAGGTGATGCCGGTCAACCGGTTCGAGGACCGCGACCTGCAACCCGGCCCGATGTATCAACGCGCCCGCGACCTGTATTGGGAATATTCCCACAAGTATGGCGGCAAATAAGCGGTTGGGACGGAATGGCGGCGAGAGCCGCCTTTCCTAACTCCTACGCAGCGCTCAGATCCTCACCCGCCAAGGCTTTTTCGATCAGGGCGCGGGTTTCCGCCAAGCCGTAAAGCGCGATGAACGACCCCATGCGCGGCCCCTGTTCCTGACCCAGCAGCACCTCGTACAGCGCCTTGAACCAGTCGCGCAGATTTTCGAAGTCGTGTTCCTTGCCGACTGCGTAGATCACGTTCTGGATTTCTTCGGCGTTGCTTTCCGGCGACAGCGATTCCAGCCGGCCGTGAAGGTCGCCGATTGCCGCGCGCTCCCGGTCGCTGGGCGCACGATAGCTCTTCTCCGGCTTCACGAAATCCAGATAGTAGCGGATCGAAAAGCCGACCAGCCGGTCGAGAAGCGGCTCGCTCTCCGGCGTTGCGTCAGGCGCGTAGCGGCTGATGAAGCCCCACAGCACGGCCTTGTCGTCGCTGTTGCAGACACTGGCCAGGTTCAGCAGCAGGCCGAAGGACAGCGGCGAGGTATGCGCAGGCGGCGCGCCGGAATGGATATGCCACGCCGGATTCTCGATCTGCTTCTCCGGTTCCTGTTCCGGATAGCGGTCGCTGAAGGTCAGGTATTCGTCGACCGTTTTCGGAATAACGTCGAAGAACAACCGCTTCGCTGTCTTCGGCTTGTTGTACATGAACAGCGCCAGGCTTTCCTCCGGCGCATAGGTCAGCCATTCCTCCATCGACAGGCCATTGCCCTTCGACTTGGAGATCTTTTCGCCGTTCTCGTCCAGGAAAAGCTCGTAATTGAACCCCTCCGGCGGGCGGCCGCCCAAGGCGCGGGTGATCTGACCGGACAGTTTGACGGAGTCGATCAGATCCTTGCCCGACATTTCATAATCGACATCCAGCGCGAACCACCGCATGGCCCAGTCGGGCTTCCACTGCAATTTGCAGCGCCCGCCGGTGACCGGCGTTTCCACTTCCTTGCCGCTTTCCAACCGGTAGACGATTGTCCCGGCATCCGCGTCCGTGGCAACCACCGGGACCTGCAGCACCTGCCGCGACTCCGGATCGATGGGCATGAACGGGCTGTAGGTCTCCCGCCGTTCCGCTCCCAGGCTGGGCAGCATGATCGACTGAACCTTTTCATAGTTCCGCAGCACCGCGCGCAGGGCGTCGTCGAACATCCCGCTGCGGTAACATTCTGTGGAACTCTTGAATTCGTAGTCGAAACCGAACTGATCCAGGAACGCCTTCAGCCGGCCGTTATTGTGCGCGCCGAAACTGTCGTGCGTGCCGAACGGATCGGGCACCTCCGTCAACGGGCGGCCGAGATGTTGAGTCAAAAGGTCCTGATTCGGCACATTGTCCGGCACTTTCCGCAAACCGTCCATATCGTCGGAAAAGGCGAACAGCTTGGTCGGAATGTCGCTCAGCGTTTCGAAGGCGTGGCGCACCATGGTTGTGCGCGCGACCTCTCCGAACGTGCCGATATGCGGCAGGCCGGACGGACCGTAACCGGTCTGGAACAGAACATATCCCTTTTCAGGCGCGCGGCCGCCACAGCGTTTCAGGATCTTCCGGGCTTCCTCGAAAGGCCATGCTTTTGCGTTCTCTGCCTGCGCGCGATAGTCGGACATTGTCGGGTTCCTTGTTGCAGCGCGCCGGGTTTTCATGCCGCCGGCGCGGCGCGGAACCTAGGCGCGGGACCCGCCCGGGTCAACCGGCAGCCGCGCCGGTCTTCAAGGGTCCGAAAAGCTGTTGAAGCGGCGAATCCGACTTTATGATCCCCCGGTCATGACATCCTCCCCGTCCCCGCGTTCTTTCCTTCCGGCTGCGCCGGTCCTGGCGGCCGGACCGCTTGCGGCGGTCTGGCTGTCGGAGGACGGCGAACTTCTGCAGTGGCGGCATTCGGACAAGGCCGCCCAACGGCGGCTGATCGCCCAGGCGCGCGAGACGCCGCCCATTCTCTGTCACCGGCCGGCGATGATCCGGCGATTGGGCGGGGAGGCGTTTCCGGCCCTGGACTTGCTGGAGCTTTTCGCCTTCGTCTACCCCGCGCGCTTCTGCGTACCGACGCCGATGGGCCTGGCCACGGCGCTGGGCCTGGACGGGAAGGAGGATCTTTCGGATGCGCCGATGTTGCTGCTGCGCTGTGCGGAACGCCTGCTCGCGGGCCTGTCCGGCGGCTCCCGGTCCGGTCCGGAGTTGCCGCGCATCGCGATGTCGATGGCGCGGGGCGGTTGGCTTTGGGGACCTGCGGTCCTGAGGGCGCTCGGGACTGAGCCCGATGACGGGGTGCGCGCGGCGGTCAACGGGCTGGATGTCTGGAAACGTCTGCCGGAATGGCGGGAACAGGCGCCCCCGCCGCCGCCGGGCGACTATTCCGTTTCGCCGCAGGAAGCCCGCGACCGGCTGGGCGATCTTCTGGGCGTCGGCGCGGAGGACCGCCCCTCGCAGGCGGATTTCGCGTCTGCGGTCACACATGCATTCGCGCCCCGGGACCAGGAAGGCGTCCCCAACTTCGTCATGGCCGAAGCGGGCACCGGCGTGGGCAAGACGCTCGGTTACGTCGCGCCGGCCAGCCTGTGGGCGGAAAAGAACGAGGCGCCGATCTGGCTCTCCACCTATACCAGAAATCTGCAGCATCAAATCGACGAGGAACTGGACCGCCTGTATCCCGACGGCGCGGTCAAGGCCGACCGTGTCGTGGTCCGCAAGGGCCGTGAAAACTATATGTGTCTGCTGAATTTCGAAGAGGCGGTGAAGGGCGTGGCCGTCGACCGGGATGCGGCCGTGCCGCTGGGGTTGATCGCCCGGTGGGTATCGGCGACGCGCGACGGCGACATGACCGGCGGGGACTTTCCGTCCTGGCTGACGGATCTGCTGGGCGCGCGCCGCACGCTGGGGCTGACCGACCGGCGCGGCGAATGCATCTATTCCGCCTGCACCCACTATTCCCGGTGCTTTATCGAGCGCGGCATACGTCGGGCGCGCCGGGCGGACCTGGTGGTGGCGAACCATGCGCTGGTGATGGTGCAGTCGGCGCGCGGCGGCATCGATCCGGGCGGACGGGTGAACCGTTTTGTGTTCGATGAAGGACACCATGTGTTCGATGCGGCTGACAGCGCCTTCTCGGCGCATTTGTCCGGCTTGGAAACCGCCGAACTGCGGCGCTGGCTACGCGGTGCGGAAACCCGGTCGCGCAGCCGGGGGCGCGGCCTGAAGCGCCGGGTGGAGGATTTGGCCGTGGGCGACGCGGCGCAGTCCGCCTTGGAGGATATCCTGGCGGAGTCGGGTGCGCTGCCGGCGGAAGGCTGGCGTCAGCGCTGCGCCGAGGGACGGCCGGAAGGCGCAGTCGAGAGTTTCCTCTCCCTGATCTCGTCGTCCGTCAGTGTCTCCATGAATCTGCGCCAAGAAGATAGGCGTCGTCAGTGCTTCATCTCCTCGGCTTGAACGCC
>JANQIT010000232.1 GCA_028282025.1 Hwanghaeella sp.
CAACATGGTCTGCAGCGTGATCAGGTCGCCAAGCGCCGCCAGCGTGTTCTCGATGATCATCAGGTAACTCCCAACGGCAGCGTAATCACCTTGAACAACTCCCCACGCGGCAACAGAACGCGCAGGCCGAAGGTGAACAGCGCCCACATGGCCCCAACGGAAATTGCCGCGATTACCGCATGAAGCAGCAGGGCGCGGGGGGTGAACCCGCCCAGCGCGGTCAGCAGCAGGAAAACCACCAGCACGCCGCCGACCAAGGTTCCGAAGAAGGGCAGCGTGTAGAGGAAGGCGAAATAGATCGCGAAACAGACGATGGGATTCCGGTAGGCCAAGATCCACTTTACCGGCCCGCCCCGCGTTTCTTCAGGTGGCGCGCCCTCGGTCATCTCATCCTGGAAGGAGCGGCCGGTGACGGCTTGGAAAAAATAGATCAGGCAAAAGCCCGTCAGCACATAGCTGACCGCCTGGGGCCAGGTGCCCGGCGGCAGTTCGCCGAATTGCGGATCGCGGATCTGCTGGCCCGCCCAGATCAGGAAGCCGCAGAAAAGCAGAAGAAGGACGGAGAGGATGACGTCCCGGTTCAGGCGTGAGTTTCGTTCAGACATGCCCGCCCTCGTCGCCGGTATCGCGCCGGCCTTGGAATCGGAAATCGGTCAGACTGTTTGCGCAGCCCTGCGCTGATAAGAAAACCGGTCCGACGGCGCAGGAAGGGCGCGTCGGACCGGTGTTATGGAAGGCCGTCGGCACGCTGGGCCGGCGACAAACCTGTCGGTTACTTCTTGAACATGCCGATTTTGACCGCGACCCGCTCGTGGGCTTCGTATTCTGCCTGGAACCACTCCGCATAGCCCTGGGGCCCCACGAACTTCACAGGCGTGCCTTTTTCGGCGAGAGAGGACACAAGTTCCTGGTTCTCGGCCGCTTTCTTGAAGACATCGGCCCAGTGCGCGATGACATCCGCCGGCGTGCCCTTGGGCGCGACAATGCCGCGGTCCAGGGAATAGGTCATGTCGGTGCCCAATTCCTTCAGCGTCGGCAGATCCGGGAATTGCGGCGAGCGTTCGTCGCCCGCAAAGGCATAGGCTTTCAGTGTGCCCTGCGCGACATTCTTCTTGGCCGTCGGGATGTTGATCGTGCCGAGCTTGATCGTATCGGCGAGCAACGCGGTGACCCGCTGTTTGGTTCCGTCAAACGGCACGTATTTGAACTTCGCGCCCGGATTCAGGTCTTCGATCAACAGCCACATGAACTGGCTGGTGGAGCCGAGCGTCGCGCCCAGCGGGATGGTTTCCGGGTTGGTCTTGGCTTCTGCGATCATCGACTGAAAATCGGGCCAGGGCGCATTCGCCGATGCGCCGATGATTTCCGGCGTGGAGGTGACTTGCGCGACCATGTCGAACGCGTCCCAGGTGAAGTCCACCCGTCCGGCCAGATAGCTGACAATGGCGCTTTGATGGATGGCGAACAGCGTGCAGCCGTCGGGCTTGGCCTTGCGCGCCTCTTTCGCGCCCTTGTTGCCGCCCTGGCCGCTGATCGTGACAACCTGGATCTTCGGCGAGACATCCATTTTGTTGATGGTTTCTTCGAAGATCGAGAAGATGATGTGCGTGCCGCCGCCCGGCGCCCAGGGCACGATCAGTTTGGCCGTGGAACACGGCAGATCCGCCGCCGAGGCCGGCGATACGGGCGCTGTGGCCATTGCGGCGGCGCCAAGGCCGATCGCGGCGGCCCCAAGAGTGGATTTGATAAGGTTCATTGACCTGCTCCCCGTTATGACGATGTTTTGTCGTATTAAACAAATCGTATGCGACGTGGCCGGTGGGTCAACCCCCGGCGCCGCGAAGCCCGGGAGGTCGGCGGAATGACAGTAAATTGGAATGGCGCGGCAATCGGCGTTTTGATGCCCGGCGATATGGGGCATGCGGTAGGACGTGCGCTGATCGATCATGGCCACCGGGTCGTCACCTGTCTGGCCGGGCGGGGGGAGCATACGCGAACGCTCGCGGCGACGGCCGGTATGGAGAGCCTTGAGGATTTGGAAGACGTGGTCCGGTCGGCTGATCTCATATTGTCGATACTGCCGCCCGCCGCCGCTCTGGCGCAGGCGGAACGTGTCGCGTCCGCCATGACGGCGTGCGGGAAATTCCCGGGCTATGTGGATTGCAACGCCGTCGCGCCGGAGACCGCCGTCGCCGTCTGCGGGATCATTCAGACTGCCGGTGCGCCTTTCATCGACGCCGGCATCATCGGCCTTGCGCCCAGAAAGATCTCGGCAGCAGAAGGATATGGAACGGGTCCCCGCTTCTATGTCTCCGGCCCTGAAACCGCTGCGATGGAGGCGCTGGACGGCAAGGGTCTTGTGGTCCGGCGGATCGGGGAAAGGGCGGGCCAGGCCTCTGCGCTGAAGATGACCTATGCCGGCCTGACCAAAGGAACCTGGACCCTGCAGACCGCCGTTCTGATGGCCGCCCGGCGTTTAGGCGTTCAGGACGCCTTGTTGGCGGAATTCGAGGAAAGCCAGCCCCAGGCGCTGGCGCTTATGCGGCGCATGGTTCCCTTTCTGCCCGCGGATTCGGGTCGTTGGATCGGCGAGATGGAGGAAATTTCCGCGACCTTCGCGGCGGCGGGAATCCCTGCGGACTTTCACAATGGCGCGGCGGAGATCTTCCGGCGTCTGGTGCAAACCCCGCTTGCCGCTGAAACGCGTCAAACGATGGATCGCTCCAGATCCCTGGACGAAGCGCTCGGCGTTTTCGATGCGGCCTTCGATCCGCCGCGCGTCGGAAATCAGGGCCGCCGCGACGGTGACGACCGCTAGGATGCCTTTGTGAGAGGGGTTTTCAGTCCGCCGCCGCGCCGACCGCAGCAGATTGAACTGCTCCAGCAGCGCCTGGTGCTCTATTTGGGATGCCGTCGGCGTAGCCCACGCCCTTGCAAGCGCCGGGTTGTGCGACCCGCATACGATTGAACGCACCGGCAGGGCTCAGTTGGTTGGGAGGGGGTTCTCTGTCTTTGGCGATCCGCGCTCGCTCATCGCAATCTGGATCAGATCGTCGATATCCAGGTCGTCGAAATCCCCGCCGCTCTTAAGACACAGGGTCAGGCGGTTTTCGTCGGATTTGTAGGTTTCCTTCGCCATCTCGCACTGCGCAGGCGTGACTTGCTGATAGATTTGTTGGACCGGATAAAAGGCACCGCCGGCAATTGGATCGATTAAAAAAATGAGCAGCACTTTTTCCATTATCTGCCTCATATTACAGTTTTGTTACATCTAATTTAGCGCACATTGTGCGTCTTATGAAGAAAAAACCGCACCCTGTGCGTCTTTTACTGCAGATGGCGGGTTCCATTGCCCGGTCATAGCCGTGGATTGACGGGCCTGACGCCGCTACGCTCGTCGGCATGGGACGAAGCCGCCCCCCGGCCATTTGCGCGTCTGAACCTGGGGCGATTGGCTTAGGGGTCAGAGCGTGAGGTCTAAGACCGGCGGGCCGAGCGCATCGGCGGACAAAGGCATGCCAAGCCCGGGCATGCCGTCGTGCCGGAAAAGGGGACCTGGGGGCATGCCTGCGGCGTCGCTCAAATTACCCTCGAAATAAGCCCATTGATCGATACCGCCCAGGAACAGGTCGGCGGGCACGCCGAGGGAGAGGTTGAGCGAGGCCAGAGTGGCGGGCTCCGCGGCCCAGACATCGTCGATCTTCAACGCGATATTGTGCGCGATGCACAAATCCCGGGCCGTCCGCGCTTTCGAGATGCCGCCCTGCAGCGACGGTTTCAAGCCGCATCCCGCGACAACGCCCGAAACGCAGGCCTTGGCATAGGCTTTCAAGTCGACAAGGCATTGATCCAGAACGATCCTGGCCCCGGTTTCGCGGGCGAGGGAAAGGTTGTCGTCCAGCAGCGTGCAAGGTTCTTCCCAATAAAGCCGCGAATCCTCAACCGACCCGATCAGGCGCTTTGCTTCCGACGGCTCATATCCGCCGTTTGCGTCGGCGAGTAACCGGTGTTCGCCGCCCAGGACGCCAAGGACGGCGGCGATCCGTGCGGCGTCCGCCTCGACGCCTTCGCCGGTCTTCATCTGCAAAAACCGAAATCCGCGGGCAATCGCGGCGGCGGCGGTTGCTGCCATGGCGTCCGGCTCATCCCGCCCTATGGAGTAATAAAGCGGAACTTCCTTTTGCCGCCGCCCTCCAAGCAGGGCGTAGGCGGGCAGGTTCGCCGCCTGAGCAGTGAGGTCGAGGCAGAGTCCGTCGATGGCGGCGGCGATGTTCGCCCTGTGGGTCGGTAAAGGCGGCAGCGCGGCGAGGAGTTCGAAACTGTCGCTGGGGTCGCGGCCAAGAAGGGCGGACAGCATCGGCTCTATATCGCTTATAAAGGGTGCCGAAGTCGGCGCTTCGAGCCTCAAGTTGATCCGGCCGATTTCACCCATGCCGGTCAAGCCGGTATCCGTCGTCGCGACCACCGCCAGATTTTCCAGCGATGGCCTGGGGCCGTAGCTTGTGACGAAGGGGCCGTCGCGGAAGCGGAACGGTAGTGCGAAGACCCGCAAGCGTTCGATATGCATGTCATGCCTCCGCTGGACCGAAAGGGGGACCCTGCGGCAAACCATGCGCAATTACACAGTCTCTGACGAGTCGGAATTGTACCGCGCGGGGGCGGGCGGACGATCCTCCCTTGACCGATTGTTTGTTTTCATCAGCATACAGCCGCATGAAACGGACCGACCCTGAAGAGAAGACGCCGCCGGCGACACTGGCCGCCGCGATTGCCGATCAACTGGCCGCCGCGGGCGTCCGGCGAATGTTCGGCGTGCCGGGCGGCGGCAGCAGTTTGGACCTGATCGATGCGGCGGCGGCGCGCGGTATCGATTTTGTACTTTCCCAGACGGAGACCGCGGGCGCGATCATGGCGGCGGTTACCGGCGAACTGACCGGGACGCCCGGCGTGGTTCTGACCGGGGTCGGTCCGGGGGCCGCCAGCGTGGTGAACGGGGTGGCCTATGCCGGGTTGGAACGCGCGCCGCTTGTCGTCTTCACCGATCAGGTGGAAGGAACGGCCGGCGGAGGGGTTCATCAGAAGTACGATCAACCGGCCCTGTTCCGGCCCTTGGTGAAGGCGACAGCCGTTCTTTCAGCCTCCGACGGTGCGGCGCGCTTTGCCGGTTTGCTGCGCACCTCCCTTCGGCAGCCTTACGGTCCGGTGCATGTGGATATGTCGGCGGCGCAGGCTTCCGCGCCGGCGGGGCCGGTTCCTGGAGGCGACGATCTTGGCGGCAAGCCTGCTCCGGCGGGATTCTCCGCGGCGCTTGCAGAACGGCTCCGAGCCGCCCGCCGTCCGGTTTTGCTGGTGGGGCTGGAAGCACGGGATCCGGCCGTCGCGTCGGCTGTTGAGACCTTCCTGGCCCGCAGACCCTGTCCGGCCTTGACGACTTATAAGGCCAAGGGCGTTGTTCCCGACGGGCATCCCTGTCTGGTGGGGCATGTCACCGGAGGAACGGCGGAAGCGCCCGTTCTGCATGATGCGGATCTGATCCTGACCGTCGGCCTCGACCCGGTGGAACTGGTCAATCAGCCCTGGCCCTATGAAGCGCCGGTGATTGCCGTGACGCCTGTCCCGGATAAGCCCGCCCCCTATCTTCTGGCGGGAACGCTTTTCGGCGACATTCCTGCGCTTTTGGAGTATGCCGGCACGGAACTTTCGGACACGGCGTGGTCCCCTGACGTCATCGCGGGATTCAAGTCCGCCGCCCGGGGGCGATTTCTGAATGCCGGTGTCTCCGCGCCTGGGCCGGACGACCCGCGCGTCCTGGTTCCCGCCTTGCAGGCGGCGACCGGGCCGGAGGTGCGGCTGACGGTCGATTCCGGGGCGCATATGTTTCCCGCCATGGCCTTGTGGAATGCCGGGCGACCTTTCGACGTACTGAAATCGAACGGCCTGTCCACCATGGGCTTTGCGTTGCCGGCGGCCATCGCCAGTACATTGGCGGAACCTGGCCGGCCGGCCGTCGCCCTGACCGGCGATGGGGGACTGTCCATGTGTCTAAGCGAGTTGGCGACGGCGGCGCGATTGGGCGCGCCGGTGGTGACGGTGGTCTTCAACGATGCCGCCCTGTCGCTTATCGACATAAAGCAGCAGGCGCAGCAGCGGCCCAGTTTGGGTGTGCGGTATCCGCGGGTCGACTATGCGGCGGCGGCCCGGGCGATGGGGGTGCCGGGCGCGCGCGTGCAAGGGGTGGACGCGCTGAACGCGGCGGTCCGGGATGCGATGGCCCGGCGCGGCCCAGGCCTGATCGACGTGACGGTCGATCCCGCTGGCTATCCGGACATGTTGGCGGCCCTGCGGAAGTAGGCGAGCAGCCGTTAAGAATCGGTCGGAAAGGCCAGCGGCGACAGGGTCAGTCCGTCGCGGCCGCCCCAGTCCTTTTCCGCCACGCCGTCTTCGGCCGCCTGCCGGGCAAGGTCCATGCGGTCCAGGGCGTCTTTCAGGTCGATCCTGGTCGGCTGGCCGTCCCGCAGAACCTGTTCGCCGCCCACATAAACGTCCCGCACGGCCCGGTCGGCGGCGGTGAAGATCAGGCTGCGCAGCGGGTCCCGGACCGGGCGCATGGCCGGGTGGTTCAAATCGGTGCAGACTAGGTCCGCCTTGGCGCCGGGCGTCAGTCTGCCGATATCGTCCCGTCCCAGCAGCGCCGCGCCGCCGCTGGTGGCGGCGTCGAAGACATCCGCGGTCGTGCTTCCTTCCACGCGCCGCTCCGCCGTGCGCGACCCGGTGGCGGCCCAGCGCAATTCCTCCAGCATGTTGTGCGGGAACGTATCCGTGCCGATTCCAACCCGGACTCCGGCATCCCGGTAGGCCGCGAAGCTCTCCAGCATCATGCCGTGGCGCAGAAAGACATTGGGACAGTGCGCGACCGCCGCGCCGCTTTCATATAACCGCTTCCGGTCGCCCCGCTCGCCCCAATAGATCCAGGAATGGTCGTCCAGAAAGATGCAATGGGCGACGATCAGACCTTCATTCAGCAATCCCAGGAATTCCAGCCATTCCAACGGCGTCTTGCCGTGCCTCGCGGTTATCTCACGAAATTCCACCAGGCTTTGCGCCGCATGAATGTGCAGCGGTATCCGCCTTTCCCGGGCCGCCGCCTGTGCGTTCTTCAGAAGCACTTCCGTGCAGGTATCGATTTGCGATGGGACCACCATCGCCGACAGTCTGCCGGACCGATGGTTGAGCGCGCCGTCCACAACCTCCATGGCGGCCGCCATCGCCGCCTTGCCGCCGTCTTCGGACCAGTCGTATTCCACCTGGTGGCCATTGCGGGTGAACCAGCGCGCGGACCGGAACATCGGGGCCAGCACGCCCCTCAGACCGCTGGCGGCCATCGTCTCCATCCAGCCCGGATATGGAATGGACAGATCCACCAGGGTCGTCACCCCGCTTTTCAGAAGTTCTGCATAGGCCACCGCCGCGCAGGCCGGCATGCCGTCGAAATCCGGGCCATAGACCGGCATATAGTCGTACAGGCCGCTCATTCCCAGGCGCGGGTTGCCCGCATCTTCCCCGAACCCCTTGGCCATCGGTTCGGAAAGCGGGTGCGAGTGAACATTGATCAGGCCGGGCGTCACCAGCAGGGTGGAGCCGTCGATCTCCGCCCCGGCCGGGCCGTCATAGCGCCCGCCGACCTGCACCAGGGTGTCTCCCGCGAAGGCCAGGTCGCCGCCGCGCTGGTAGCCGTGCCGTCCTTCCGCCTCGTTCCAGGCGACAAGCCAGTCGATATTGCGGATAACGGTGGCGGGGCTATCGGGCATCGGGGACTCCTGCTGCACTTTGAAAACAGCGCCATAGTGGGGATGGATCGGCGATTTGTCATGGCTGTGATGACGAAAGAACGGATGCCAGGGTCAGGGGATCGTGATACGCCGAAAATCACCAACCAACGGTCAGAGCGTACATGACGTCCGAGATTTCCAGCGACCCTTCCGTCCGCAATGAAGCCGGGTTTCAGCCGAACATCCTTCTGGGAATCGGCTGCATCATCGTGGCCGTCTTTTTCTTCGCCTGTCTCGAAGCCAGCGCCAAGCTCGCCAGCGATCACATGCCGCCCATGCAGGCGGTCTGGGCGCGCTATACGATTCACGCCGTGCTGATGGTGGTGTTCCTGGGGCCGTTCGTTGGTCGAAAGCTGCTCCGGACAAAGCGTCTGAAGCTGCAGATCTGGCGCTCTGTGCTGCTGGCCGCGATGACCATGTGCCAGTTCACGGGCCTCAGCTATCTGCAACTGGCCGAGGTCACCACGATCAATTTCACCGCCCCTTTCATGGTCGCTGTGCTGGCCGGCTTCATGCTGGGCGAAAAGCCGGGTCCGCACCGCTGGGCGGCTATTTTCCTAGGGTTCTGCGGGGTTCTGATCGTCATGCGGCCCGGCGTCGAACAGGTGCACTGGGCCTATTTTCTGATCCTGTTCGGAACCATCGGTTTGGCATTCTATCTGGTTCTGACCCGCAAGGTGGCGGAGGTCGATAACGCCTGGGCGTCCCTGTACTACACCGCCCTGATCGGGGCTGTGATGATGTGTTTCATCCTGCCCTTCGTCTGGCAAACGCCGGAACATTGGATGGGCTGGCTGCTGATGTTGAGCGTCGGCTTCTTCGGGGCGGTGGGCCATCTGGTGCTGATCGTCGGGAACCGCTATGCGCCGGGCTCTCTCCTCGCGCCCTTCATGTATGCTCAGATCGTCTGGTCCGTACTGTTCGGATTTCTGATCTTCGGCGACCTGCCCGACGCGTTCACCTGGTCCGGGGCCGTAGTGGTGATTGTCAGCGGCCTTTATCTGGGATGGCGGGAGATGCGGGCCGTCCGGCGCGCCAAGGGCGGGACATGACGGCTGCCCCCGGCGATAATCTGGGTCGCGGCATCCTGGTGATGACGGTCGCCGTTCTGTTCATAGCGGGCCAGGAAGCGATTGCGAAATTCCTCTCCCAGCAGGGCATGCCCCTGTCGCAGGTGATCTGGGCGCGCTATGCGGCGCATATGGCGGTCATGCTGGCGATCATGCTGCCGCGGCACGGGCTCTCCTGCTTCCGGTCCAACCGGCCGGGTGCGCAGATCGGGCGGTCGATGCTGCTGTTGGCGGACACGGTTCTTTATTTCTGGGGACTGACCCTGCTGTCGCTGGTGGAGGTGACCGCCATTGTCTTCATCGCGCCGATCCTGGTGGTCGTTCTTTCCTGGCCGCTCTTGGGCGAAAAACTGAACCGGCCCAAACTGTTTGCCGCCGCCGCCGGGTTCGTGGGCGTCCTGATCGTGGTGCGGCCCGGTCTGGACGGCCTCAGTTGGCCCGCCCTGCTGATCGTCGGCGCGGCGGTCTGCATCGCCTTGTTCAACATCGCCACCCGCCGGATGAAGGATACCGATCCGGCGTCGGTCACCATGCTCTACACGGCGGCGGTCGGGACGGTGGCGGCCTCGCTTTGGGTGCCGTTCGACTGGGCGCCGCCGACCGGCGGGCAATGGATGCTGATGGGCCTGATCGGGATCTGCGGCGGCATCGGTCACGGCTTGCTGGTGGTCGCGCACCAGGACGCGCCCGCTTCCACGGTCGCGCCCTTCATGTATGTTCAGATCCTCTGGGCCATCGGCCTGGGCTGGCTGGTCTTCGGCTCCTGGCCCGATTTTCCGACGCTGATCGGCGCGGCGGTGATCGTGGCCGGTGGAATCTACCTGCTTTCCCGGGAGCGGCGCAGGCCGCCTAGGTGATCTTCAGCACGTCCCCGTCCACGCTGATCACCTGGCCAGAGATTTTGGCCCCCATGCCGGAGGACAGGAACAGCGCCATGTTGGCGATGTCGTAGGGGGAGACGCCCGTGCGCATGGAGACCCCGCTCACCAATTGCTCCCGCATATCGTCGAAGGAAATGTTCATGGCGTCGGCCTTGGCCTGGATGACTGCGTTGATCCGGTCGCCTTCCACGATGCCCGGCAGGATGGCGTTGCTGCGGATGTTGAACGGGCCCAGTTCCGCCGCCAGCGTCTTGGAGAAACCGACCACAGCCCATTTGGTGGAGGAATAGGGCAGCCGCAGCGGGAAACCCAAACGCCCGGCCACCGAGGAAACGTTGATGACCGAACCTCCCTGCGCGGCCTTCAGCATCGGCACGCCGTATTTCGAGCAATAGAAATGCGCGGATATGTTGATGTCCAGCGTGCGCTGCCAATCCTCGATCTCGATATCTTCGACCCTGGCGGTCGGGCCGGCGATGCCGACATTGTTGATCAGGATGTCCAGGCCGCCCAAGCGTCGCTCGACCTCGCCGAACATGCTGCGCACGGCGTCGTGGTCCGAGCAGTCGCACAGCACGGCCTCGACGGCGGGGAAATCGCTTTCCAATTCCTTGAGGTCTTTCTCGTTGACGTCGCAGGTAAAGATCCGGGCGTTGGCCTTCGCAAAAGTGTCCACCATCGCCCGGCCGATGCCGGCCGCGCCGGCGGAAATGAAAACCCGGGCCCCTTCCAAATCGATGGACATCCTAATTGCTCCCTTGTTGCGTTGGTTTACAGCGTGAGGGGATCACGCAGCATTTCGCGGTAAAGCGCAAGCGTCTCGCCGACGATCACGTTTTCGGCGAATTCCGTCTCCGCCGCCACACGCGCGGCTTTGCCGAAACGGCGGCGGGCGGCGGCGTCTTCCGCCAGCCAGCCCAGCGCATGGGCCAGTTTTTCCGCGTCCCGGACCGGCACCAGAAGGCCCGTCTCGCCGTTGCGGCAAACCTCCCGGCAGCCGGGAACGTCCGTTGCGACCATCGGCCGGCCGCAGGCCGCGGCCTCCAGCAGGGATTTCGGCAAACCCTCCCGGTAGGACGGCAGCACCGCGATATGGCTGTCGGCATAGACGGAGGCGATATCCTTCGTGGGACCTGGAACCTCCACCGCGCCCTCCTCCCGCCACCGGTCCAGCATGTCCTGGGGGATGGCGGCGGGATTGTCGTCGGTGGGGCCGATCAGCCGCACGACCACCGGCGTCTCCCGGTTTTTCAGAATGCGCGCCGCGTCCACCAGTTCGCCGATCCCCTTGTCCCACAGCATGCGGCTGACACAGGCGGCGACGATGGGGCCGGGGGGCTCCGGCGCCGGGATCAGCCGGCCGGTATCGACGCCTGATCCGCGGACAATGGCGATGTTCTCCGGCATCACGCCGACCGCGCCGGTAAACAGGGCGCGGTCGTCCGGGTTCTGTACGATCAGTCGTGTGTTCCGCCGGTTCAGCAGCAGCCGGAACAGGGCGGCGACCACCGGCCGGGCCAGCCGGGCGAAAAGGCCGGTGCTGATGAACAGAAATCCCAACCCCGCCATGGCGTTGACGACCTGCGGAACGCCAGTCAGCCACGCGGCGATCGATCCATAGAGAACGGGTTTCATGGCGACCTGATGGACAAGGTCCGGCTGTGTTTCCGCATACAGCGTCCGCAATTCCAGGATGGTCGCCAGATCGGCCAGCGGATTGCGCCCGCTGCGGTTCAGCGCGATTGGGTAGAGGTGAAACCCCTCTGCGCGAATGGCGTCCGCATGGTCCTTCACCCGGCAGGCCACCATCACGCGCGCGCCCGCATCCCGGGCCGCCCGTGCAATCGGCAAGCGGTGGGAGCAGAAGTACCAGTCTTCGCTGACCAGGAAGAGGATCGTTTTACCGTCTAGCGCCATGGCCCTATTCAAGCGGGACTCGCCCGGCTTCGCCAGCGCCTGGCGCGTCAGCCGTGCGCCCCGGTGTGGTAGGAGATCGCGGCGCTTGTGCGCAGCACGATGGCGTACAACGCCTCCATCGGATCGAAAATCTCCCGGTGCTCCTCGGCATAACTGGTTGCGGCCTCCAGCGTGTAGGTTGCTTCGCTGCCGAAACCCTGCAGATCGTCAATCGGCGGGGTCGCCGGAAAAATTTCCCGCAACTCCTCCAACGCCGTCGTCACATCGAGGAACAGGATCCGCCGGACGACGTCCTCGCGCGTGAAATCGAGCTTCGACGCAAAGCGGGGAATGCGGGTTGCAAGCAGGAAGATCTGCTGAATCGCCGCAAGCCTGATCGCGTGCAGCAGCTTGATATCGTCCTGGCTGTCCCGGTTTGCCGGATCGGGGCGGACGCCGTCCGGTAGGGCGGCCACACCCTCTGCAAGATCGATATAGTCCTGGGCCAGACGGCGGCAGATCCGGCTCATCCGCTCATAGTGGCGGTGGTCGTCCAGATAACGGGCCAGTTGGCGCAGCCGGTCGCGCTGGCTGGACGGTTTCTCCGTCAGCGCCCGCGCCAGCCAGTAGCTGGGATCGAAGACCCGCGCATAGGCCAGCATGGCGTCGACGCTGCCGACGCTGGTTGCGATATGCGCCATGGTGATCATCTGGCGCATCCGGTCCGACTTCTCGTACATGCCGGTGAACCAGTTAAGGTTCCGGTGGATGGCCATGCCGACCCCGCCGACGGTGTTCGCTAGCCAGCCGACCTGATGCAGGATCGCATTGTGCGAGATTGCGCGAATCTGGGTCGGGCTGTCCCGGTCGATGCCGCCGGTGGCTTCGTGTTGGCGCTTCACCGTCCGGGATCCCATCTTGGGCGTCATGTTCACCCCGAAGGTGCCGACCAGCGATCCGTAGTCCCGGTCCCGCATCAGGTCGTCATTGAAGCGGGTGATGGTCAGAAAGAAGTCCAGCGTATGGTCGGGATCTTCATAGAAGGGGTCGTCGACCTTTCGCGGCGGCGGCGTCATGGCATGCGCCAGAACCTGCGTCACCGTGCCCAGCGCCAACCGGGGCGTCGCCAGCAGGCAATATCCGTCCCCGCCCTGAAAGCTGATTTCCTGCTTCAGGGGAATGCCTGCGTTGGCGAACAGAGAACGGCTCATCGGAGAGGCGAGATGGGAGAAACGCTGCGCCAGACTTACCGGGTGCGCGCCGCGCCCGATGGATTCTCCATGGGTGTCGAAGATCACGACTTCGATATCCGTGATGCCGCGCGCTTCCAGAAGCCGGGCCAGTTTCATATGCAACCGTTCCACCGCCATGGAGGCCGCTAACTGGCCCAGATAGCGCCCGGCGTCGGAAAAACCCGTTTGAATACAGAGCCGCCCGCGGCCGCGCACGTAATCCAGATAGTGCGGATTATCTAGCAGCTCGTCGATGATATCCGCGCCTTTTTCCAGCGCGACGGGCGTTTCGAACAGGGGGGATATGTCGACATTCTTCTCCACCCCGAACAGCTTGGCGAAATAGACCGCCGCCAGGACGGTGAAGGAGGTGTCGGCCTCGGCGATCAGCAGACGGATGGGGGTGGCGGCGTCGATCACCGTCAGCATCTGCCGGATTACCATGAAGACGCTGCGCGCCGTCGTCCGCTCTGCCAGCATCGATCCGAAATTGATGGAGGCGGGTTCGACCTTGTCCAATTGCAATGTCAGTTGCGACAGGTAGCGGCGTCGGCTGCCGGGATCTTCCGGCGCGCCCTTCATGCCGATGGCCCGCGCGATGGCGTTGTGCAGGTGGGATGCGTTCAGCCGCAGATGCACATGCGCCGTTCCCAGCCCGAAGCAGATGATGATCGCGCGCAGGGCGGAAATCCGAAGCGCCGCCTCCCGCGTTCCGGCCTTGCCGACGGCCTCTGCCAGATTGTTCAGGATGGGGGCGGTGTCGGTGATCCGGCGGCCCCGCGCCTCCGACAAACCGGCCGACAGCGTCTTGATGCTTGCCGGGTCGCCGGTGTTCGCGGTTTCGAACAATCTGAATTCATGCTCGCACAGGGCGGACTCGGCTTCCAGATCGCGTTGCGCGGCGGCCAGCGGTCCGGCGGCGGGGTCGCCGTCCTGCAAAAGCTTCGCCGCGTCTCCGACCTGTTCCAGATAGCGCCGCAATTGGGCTCGCCGCACGCGCATGCGCTTCTTCAGAATGTCCAGCCAGCCGATGTCGTTCCGGCCGTCCAGGTCGTAACCCACCCAACTGGCGACGGTCAGCGGCTGCGGCGTCAGGCTGCGCCAGTCCTCCGGATAATGATCGGCGGCGGCGTTCAGAATTTCGTCGATGGCGATGCGCAACGCGTTCTGAATGTTGACGATGGCTTCTTCGGCCTGCTCGTGTTCCAGGT
>JANQIT010000216.1 GCA_028282025.1 Hwanghaeella sp.
AGTGGGGGCGTGGGGATTGCGGGGCTCGCCCTTGAACTGCCCTTCTTTACGGGCGCCTTGGAAAAGCTCGCGGTTTCGCCGGAGTTCGAGCAGCGCTACGAATTCAAGGGCGGGATCGATCCTTTTGTCGAAGCGGGCATCACCCCCGCCATGCGGCAATCCTATCAAGCGCTTCTGTCCGGCTGGACCTCGCAACTGGCGGCGGGATATGCGGCGCATGGCCGCCTGAAGGACGGCGTAAGCGTCACCGATCTGTTCGATGGGGGACCTTATCTGGCCGGCGAGGCGCTGGAGGCGGGGCTGGTGAACAGGCTTGCCTATTGGGACGAGGTGGAAACCGAACTGGCCGCGCGCGCCGGAGAGGACGCGCCGTTCCTGTCGGCGCAGGGATATCTTGCGGCGGTGCTGGCGGAAGCGGAGCCCGACCCGGACGGTCCCACGATTGCTCTGATCTATGGGGAAGGGGCGATCCTGCCGGACGATGCGGATGACCGTGTGCTGTTCGGACCGAGCGGCTTTTCACCCTACAGCGTTGCCGATGCTCTGGCCGACGCGCGGGAAGATGACAGCATCGACGCGGTGGTCTTCCGCATCGACAGTCCGGGCGGCGCGTATGGCCCGTCGGACGCTGTCTGGCGCGAAGTGGCCAAACTGCGCGAGGCGGGCAAGCCGGTCGTCGCCAGCATGGCGACCGTGGCGGCGAGCGGCGGCTATTTCGTTGCGATGGAAGCCGATAGCGTTCTGGCGCAGCCCGGTACGGTCACCGGGTCCATCGGCGTTTATTCCGGCAAGTTCGCGACTGCGGGATTGTGGGAGAAACTGGGCGTGCGATGGGACCGCATCCGGGTCGGTCAGAACGCCGCCATATGGTCGGGTGTGTCGCCCTTTTCGGACAGCGAGCGCGCCCGTTTCAACGCAGGTGTGGATTTCGTCTATCGGGACTTCACCGCCAAAGTGGCCGAGGCGCGCGGATTGACGCCCGCCGCCCTGAACGCGGCCGCGCGGGGCCGCGTCTGGACAGGAGAAGACGCCCGGCTGGTCGGCCTGATCGATGATTTCGGCGGGCTGCTGGCAGCGGTTGACGAGGCGAAGCGTCTGGCCGGGTTCGAGCCGGAAGATGAGGAAACCTTGCTATTGCTACCGCATGAAAGAAGCCCGGTGGAACGGTTCCTGGAGGCGGTGGACAGCGGAAATTTTGTAAGTCTGCTGTTGCCGCGCGGGGCGGTGGGGACCGCCCTGGGCGAATTCGGGTTGCGCGGTCACGGTATCCTAGGTCTACCCCCGCTGCCCGTTGACGGCGTCTCCGCGCATTTGCCGGCAATGCGTCTGGTCCGGTAGCCGCATGACCCTCGACGATTTCATCGAAAGCACGCGGGCGGATCTCGACCCGCCCGGGCTGACGCTGGCTTTGCGGGCGCTGTGGTGGGATCGGAAGGGCGATTGGGACGCCGCGCATGGTTTTGCGCAACAGGATAGGGGCGCGGACGGCGCATGGGTTCATGCCTATCTGCACCGCGTGGAAGGCGACCTTTCAAACGCCGGCTACTGGTACCGGCGCGCCGGCAGGACGCCGGAGACCGGCGGTTTGGAGGCCGAGTGGCGTGATATCGCCGACAGTCTACTTCGAGGGGAGAAAACGACGTGACCGACTTGATCACCATACCGGCGCGGGGCGGCAAGGCCGCGCGTCTGGCCGCGGGGCAGGGTTTAAAAATGATCAACACCCACGGGCATCAAGTGGTCGATACCTGGGCCTTCAACGCCCAGGACATGTCGGAATTCATGTCGATGGAGCATTTGCGCCAGAAGCTGAACAGCATCTTCCCGGGTCAGGGGGATTATCTCTATACCAATAAACGCAGGCCGATCCTGCTGATGGAGGAGGATACGTCGCCGGGCGTCCACGACACTTTGATGGCGGCTTGCGATATTCACCGGTACGAGCAGTTGGGCTGCACCGAATATCACGCAAACTGCACCGACAATCTGCACGCGGCATTGCGGGAGATCGATTTGGATGTCGACGGGACGCCGTCTCCTCTCAATATGTGGATGAACATCCCCATCTCCTCGGACGGTACCGCCGGTTGGGAGCCTGCTGTTTCGAAGGCGGGCGACTATGTCATGCTGCGCGCGCAGATGGATTGCATCGTCGTGATGTCGGCTTGCCCGCAGGACATGGTTCCGATCAATGCAGGCGATCCGGTAGAGGCGCATTTTCAGATTGTCGCCTGAGCCAGACAGGCGCTTTCAGGCGGGATGGCCGGTTGAATTGAAATTGACCTTTACGTAAACGTAAACTAACTTTCATCCGGCGGTTTGAGTTTGGGATCGACCCGCCGAACCGTTGGGCGGTACGAAATAAGCCCGGCCAAGCGTCCGCGAGAAGAGGCGCGGGCCGTGGCCGATGCCGTTGAAACAGGGAGGGACCGACCGAATGCCGACAATTCTTATCACCGGCGGCAGCCGAGGGATCGGAAAGGCGCTTGTGGAATTCTACAAGCGCGACGGTTGGTACGTGATCGCCACCTGCCGCGACCCGGATGCGGCGCAGGACGTTCTGGCGGACGAAATCCTGCCGCTGGAAGTAACGTCGGAAGACAGCATTCTCGCGTTGCATACGGCAATCGACGGCCGGCCGCTCGATATTCTCTGGAACAATGCCGGGGTGTATCTGGATAAAGCTACAGACCTGAGCGGAACCGGGTTCGAGGCTTGGTCTGAGACGTTCGCCGTGAACAGTATCGCGCCGCTTCGGCTTTCCGTTGCGTTCGTGGAGAATGTCGCGGCGTCCGACCATAAAACCATCGCCTTCACAAGCAGTCGGATGGGGTCGATAGGGGACTTGCGCGGGTCCGCCAACGGTTACGCCTATCGCTCGTCAAAGGCGGCGCTGAATATGGCGGGCGCGATGCTGGCCAACGATCTGAAGCCGCGCGGCGTCAAGACCGTGATGCTGCATCCGGGGTGGGTTCAGACCGACATGGGCGGCGCGTCCGCCGACATCACGGCGGATGTCAGCGCGCACGGTATGAAACAGGTGGTCGATGGATTGACCGATGCGCAGTCCGGCGCGTTCCTGAACTACGATGGAAAATCCTGGCCCTGGTAGCGCGGGCGCGGCGGAGGCCAGAGAACGATCATGAGCACGTGGCATATCGCACAGATCAATGTGGCCCG
>JANQIT010000262.1 GCA_028282025.1 Hwanghaeella sp.
TCGCTCTTCATGAACTGGTCCTATCCCTGCCTGCCGGCCGCTTTGCGCGGCGCTGCAGGGCTTTCATCCTCCGCCGCGCGGGCGAACTCTTCCACGATGTTCTTACCCAGACCGCCATGTTCGGCAACGGTTCGGATCATCCGGATCATCATCAGGATGAGCATACGGACTATCGGGTCGGCCTTAGCGAGCTTCTGTTTGACGACCTCCTTCGGGATGGAGATCAGAACCGTCGCGTCCTCCGCCTTCGCCGTCGCCATGCGCCGGCTGTTGTCGATCAGGGACATTTCTCCGAAAATACCGCCGGTCTCCACATGGCCCAGCAGGATCGCCTGGCTTCCCGGTTTTTCTTTTTCGATACGGACGCGTCCGGATTGCACGACATAGGCGTTGGTGCCGTCGTCGCCTTCGCTGAAAATCAGATCGCCCGCTTTGAACGTGCGTCGGTTAAGCACTTTGGCCATTGCCGCCCCCTGGCCGGTTCCCTGTCTTGTATCGTGCACGCCACCCCCCGTGAACAATAGACCTTGCATCCCGATAGCCGGGCGGCGGGTGCTCCATGCGCCGTGTTGGTTCTTTCCGACGGATCTACCTTAATCGAACAGGGCGTCGATTTCGGCCTGCGTGATGCCTTCGTTACCGAGTTGCGGTCCCTGAAGCAGCGCTTCGTCGCCAGGCTCGGCTTCTTCTTCGCCTTCTTCCGCCCGGACTGGAAGATCTTCGAATGCCTGTGCACCCCAAATCGCGATCATCGCCAGGATACGGTCTTCGATAAAGCGCACGGTCTTTACGACCTTGGTGATCCGCTGACCGGTGATGTCCTGGAAGTTGCAAGCCTCAAGTATTGTCGTGATCTGATCGTTGAGCCCATCGACGGCTTCCAGCATGTCCTGGTCTTCTTCAGCCATCGCCGCGATGCCGCTCATGCTGGATTCCATCTTCTCAGTGGCTTCAAGAATGGTCTGGGTCGCCTGTTCGGTCGCCAGCACGATTTCATCCAGCTCGCTGTGGGCGCGGACCAGTTGGTCGTCGGTATCCGTGGCGAAGGGATGCTTGATCTGGGCGATTTCCTGCTTGGTCTTGGCGATCACCCGGACCATTTGAGCGATTTCGATCCGGACGTCCTTGGCCATCTCGTCGGCGTCCTGGTCGACCGGATCGGAAGACGCGGCCGGCGCGGCGATCCCTGCACCCTGCTTGAGTTCCGCGACCTCCTCGCGCAGTGCGGTTATCGCTTCCAGAATGGCGGCGCCATCGGCGAAACCGCCGACGGACGGCATGACTTCCTCTTCCGCAACCGCTCCTGACAGCGCGGCGCGCTGCTTCTTCATCAATCGTTCGACGGAGAATTCTTTCCGTGGTTCCGCTATCGACATGTCACTCCCCTCGCGGTCGCAACCGCCACGCGGCCGGACGCCAGACTATTGGGGTCGGCCGGTGACGGGTCCTTGGAGTATTTCAGTAAGAAGTTACCGACACATTAACATATTAACTTAATCTATTAACATTACGTCAGCCTATTGAGGACCCGGGCGCGGATGGTCCCCGGCAAACGCCGTATGTCCTGGACCACCAAATCGACGTTTGGAACGCTGCCGTCTGCATCCAAAACCACATAACCGATTTCGCTATCGGTCTGATAATACTGGGCGGCGATATTGACCTGGTGTTTCGCGAACACCTCGTTCAGCCGGCCGAGTTCGCCCGGCAGGTTTCGCTGGACCTGGATGAAACGCGTCCCGGAAGGCGTGCTGGGCAGTTGCACTTGCGGGAAGTTGACCGCCCCGACCGTCGAGCCGACATCTGAATACTCGATCAGCTTACGCGCCACTTCCTCGCCGATCCTTTCCTGCGCCTCTTCCGTTGAGCCGCCGACATGCGGTGTCAGTATGACATTGTCCAACCCCTGCAGTTTGGAGACGAAACTGTCCGCGTTGGATGACGGTTCGGTTGGAAATACATCTATCGCGGCGCCGGCCAGATGACCGCTTTCCAAGGCATTCGCCAGGGCGTCGATATCGACCACGTTGCCGCGTGCGTTGTTTATCAAATAGCTGCCCGGTTTCATGGCGCGCAGCGCGTCCGCGCCGATCATGTTGCGGGTGGCGTCGGTCTCCGGCACATGCAGGCTGACCACGTCGCTTTCTGCCAAGAGGTCGTGAAGCGTGGCGGCCGGGGTTGCGTTGCCGTGCCGCAATTTGTCCGTATGGTCCAGATAACGGACCCGCATGCCCATTGCCTCGGCCAAGACGGCCAGCTGGCTGCCGATGTTACCGTAACCGATGATACCCAGGCACTTACCCCGGACCTCGTTACTACCCGCGGCGCTCTTGTCCCATCTGCCCAGATGCGCAGCCGTGGATTTCGGGAAGGTGCGCCGGAATAACATGACGATTTCCGCAATCGTCAGTTCGGCGACGCTGCGTGTGTTCGAAAAGGGCGCGTTGAAAACGGGAATGCCCAGACGCCTCGCTGCTTCGGCGTCGATCTGGTTGGTGCCCACGGAGACAATTCCAGCGACCCCAATTCCAGTTTTTACGGATAATTTAATTTACTAAAAAAAAAAAAAAAAAAAATCATAAACTGCAAAAAAGGGCTTATTAAGTTTTGTTTACACATTTTCTTTAATTTATTCATTTATAAGAGTTATTA
>JANQIT010000286.1 GCA_028282025.1 Hwanghaeella sp.
GACCCCAGGTCTTCCGCGAAGACCAGCGAGAATTTACCGGCCCGCCGGAATGCGCCGACCGCGTCCGAAATCTCCTGCGCTTGCGCCACGCTCAGCGGCGCCCCGGTCATGGTGGCGACGACCCCCACGATGCGCTCGTCCGTTCTGGCCTTGTCCAGCGCGAATACGATATCGGCCATGGTCGCGCCGCCGGCGCTTCCAAAAACCCCCTGCTGCGGCTTCTCCAGGATCGGCGAACCGAAATCCAGATGCAGGATCGCTTGGTCCGGGACCGTCGGCGGGCCTGGCTGATAGCGCACCGCAACGACAGCAAACGTCACCGCCGCCCCGACCGTCAGCAGGCCAAGCAACGCAAAAGTCCAAACCAAAAACCGCCAGAATATCCGCATACGACTTCTTTATATGGGCCGTTACGCCGCCAGCAACAGGTCTTGCCTGGCGCGCGCCGCGTCCGCCTCCTCCGTCTTTCCCTGCGCCGACAGCACCTCGGCCAGGCGCGACCAATTCCAGCGCGCGTCCGGCCGGTTTTCCAGACGCTCCGACAAGATATGCCGGGCGAGCGCGTGACGCCCGGCGCCGATCGCCGCGCGCACCAGAAACCGGTCGAAGAAATCGCGCTGGGCATGGCTGCCGCCGATTATCCGCACATGCTGGCGAACAGGCAGCAGGTGGTCGACGGCCTTTCCCATATCCTTGGCGGATGCCGCCAGGAACGCGTCAGCAATCGCCAAACCGACATGCCTTGTAACCTGGGCCTCGGTCTCTTGCTTCGTCGCGTAGGCGGCCATGGAGTCCCGCATCGCCTGCGCCGTTTCCAGATCCCCCGCATGGATCAGGGCGGACAGGAAATGCAGGTCCGCGAACACCAGTTTATGTTCATCCGTGCGGGCCGCCGCCATATCCGCCAGCACCCGCCAGCGGTCGCCCACATCCACCCCTTCTTCCATCAGCCGCCAAAGCAGCGCGACGCCATTGGAGATGTCGAGATAATCGCCCGCAATCTCCGTCCAGACCTTGGCGTCGTACTGTTCCAGGGCCGCGCTGTATTGACCGAGGTCCAGCATGAACAGCGCCCGATGCCATTGGGCGTGGTGTTTGAAATTATGGATCTTGTCCCAATGCGGCTCCAGGGCGGAGAGATATGCCTCCCCCTCCCGCGGTCTGCCTTGCATTTCCAGGACATGGGCGACCGCATGCGCGCCCCACACGTCCGCGGGATCGATCTCCACCGCGCGCCGGCCGGCCCGTTCCGCCTTGTCGTAGTTCCCCGCTTCCTCCAGCCCAAAGGCGTAGGACCCCAGAAGGAACCCGTATCCCGGCAAGGTTTCGTCCCACGCGAACATCACGCGGGCCAGACTGTCCCGCATCGCCGCACCGTCGCCCAGATAGAATTGGCAATACTGAACCAGCTTGATCGCCATTACATCGCGCGGATGGTTCAGCTGGATGTTCTCCCAACAGGCGATGGCGCCCCGCATATCGCCCTGCATCCACCAGCCCAGCGCCTCCACATGAAGCCGTTCCTGCGCGGTGACGCTTCCCTGGTCCGCCAGGGTGCGGGCCTGTTCCCAGGCTTTCCGGGCCATCGCTTCCATCTTCGCGGCGGCGAAAAACTTACCGAAATAGCCCTTCAGCACATGGGCCATGACCATATCCGGGTCAGCCTCGAACACCGATTTCAAATGATCGCCGGTCTCGACGCGCATGCCCAGATAGGCAAGAACCGTTCGGTCCAGGCCGGCGACAGCTTCCGGGACCGCCGCTGTCCACTCGTTGCCCCAGCAATCCGTAATCAATGCCATCCGCGACGCCCCCGTCTCGCCAGAGTCATATCCTGTTATCGGTCCATCCCGTGATACGCGCGATTGGGCATCAGGTCGAGCCCGTGGGCCATCCGGTTGGTGTAGTTGAAGAAAGACGCCGTTTCGACGACATCCCAAATCGCGCCGTCATCCAGCCCCGCCGCGCGCAGGGCGTCCCGGTCCTCCCCGCCGCTCTCGCTGGGGCGTTCGGCCAGTTTCCAGGCATAATCCAGCATGGCGCGCTGCCGCGCATCCAACGGCGCGACACGGTAGTTGAGCGCTATCTGCTCTCCCAGTTCGGGATCTCCTGAGAGCGCGCGGACCTGTTGACCATGCGCCACCAGACAATAGTAGCAACGGTTACAGGAAGAGACGACGACCGCGATCATTTCCCGTTCCAGCTTGGTCAGCGGGCTGTCCTCGCTCAGCATGATTTCATTGTAGCTGTCGATAAACCGGCGCAGGCGGCCGGGCTTGAAGGCATAGGCCCGCAGCACGTTCGGCACCAGCCCCAGTTTCTCCTCGCAGATCTTGAAATACTTCTGCAGATCGGGCTCCAGCGTCGCCGGATCCGGCGCGGGAAAGGCGCTGATCGTTTCACTCATATTCACCCCCGATAAAATCGTTTCTTCGCCCGCAGGGCGCCGTAGGCAGTTGGCCATGGCAGGCGACTCGGACGATAGTTTCTCCCTGCCATCCATTTTCCGCCAAAGTCTAGCCGCGCAAAAGCCCCATGCCCATTGACCAGATCATAGACGACCTGCTGAAGCGAACGCAGGTCCGCGCAAAATCCATGGTGGTCACGGTCTTCGGCGACAGTATCGTGCCGTATGGCGGGGAAATCTGGCTGGGCGATCTCATTCGTCTAATGTCGCCGTTCGGAATCAACGACCGGATGGTCCGCACCGCTGTCTACCGCCTGACCCAGGACGGCTACTTCAAGACCGCGAAGCAAGGCCGCAAAAGCCTGTATCTGCTAACGCAGGAAGGCGCGAGGGTCTTCGCGTCCGCCGAGCGCAGGATTTACAACACGACGCCGCCCTCGGATACGGACGGTTGGACGCTTCTATACCTTACCGGGGCGCTGCCCGCCCAATCCCGCAAAGAACTTGTCAAACTGCTGGGCTGGCAAGGCTTCGCGGAAATCGCGCCGAACGTTCACGCCTCCTGCACCGTCTCCACGACCGAGCTTCGGGACACGCTGAACAGCGTATCAGCGCAAGATGCCGTTGCGGTCTTCAAAGCCGCCCCCATGAACGAACAGGACGACGCCCCCGCGATACGGACCCTGGTTCGCGAAGCGTGGCCGCTGGAAGATCTGGCGGGTCAGTTCTCGGCGTTCCGGGACCTTTTGGACCCTATCGCGAGGCTGCTTCAAGCCAGCATCCCGCCCAGCCCCGAACAAGCGTTCATGCTGCGCAGTATCGCGGTCCACGCCTATCGGCGGCTGCTGCTGAGGCACCCTTCTCCGCCGGCCTCCCTGCTGCCTGTGGACTGGCCCGGAACCGCCGCGATGGAAACCTACGAAACCATCTATACCAGTTTGTTGCCCGCCTCCGAACGGCACTTGTCCGGGTTGATAACGCCCGACGGCAAGGCGGCGCCGGCCCCGCGACTGGCCCATAGATTCGGCGGACGTATCCTAACCGCCGCCCGTGCTTAGAAACGCCTGAAGCTGAACACGAGGTGATCGATCAGAACCCGGACCCGCGTCGTGAGATGCCGGCTTTGCGGATAGATCGCGTAAACGCCGAAATCATAAGCCTCATACTCTTCGAACAAGGGCTGCAACCGCCCCGCTACGATGTCGGAGTTGGCCACATACATCGCACACATACCGATCCCCACACCAGCGACCGCCATCGCTCTGCTCGCTTCGGGAGAGTCCACCAGATACGGACCATCGACCGGAACAGTAGACTCCCGCCCGTCGATCCGGAAACGCCAGCGCCTGTCGCTTCGGATGTTCGTGTCAACAATACAGCGGTGGTCCGACAAGTCGTTCGGATGCGCCGGCGTTCCATGTTCCGCAAGGTAGTCGGGCGACGCCACCACCACGACCCGCATCGGCGCCAATTTGCGGGCGATCATTGTTGAATCGTCCAACGTGCCGATGCGGATCGCAAGATCGAATCCTTCCTCGATCAGGGAAACCCGCCGGTCCGTCAGCGACAGATCAATGCCGACATCGGGATACTGCTTCAGAAACGGCCCGAGAGCCGGCGTCAAATGCCGTGAGCCGAAGGCCGTCGGCGCGGTAATCCGGATTATCCCGCTGGGGTTGCCCTGCTGCGCGGAAACCGCCGCCAGCACGTCGTCATACCGGTCGACGAGGTCGGCGCATTGCCGCAATAGCGCTCTTCCCGTCGGATTCAGGGACACACTGCGCGTCGTTCGATCGAATAGCTGCGCGTTCAACGTTTCTTCCAGCCGTCGAACGGATTTGCTGGTGTTCTGAACAGACCGTCCCAACCGCTTCGCCCCCTTGGTGAAACCGCCTTCCGCGGCAACCGCCACAAAGGCGCGCATGGTTTCCAGTGTATCCATCTTATTATCTCACAAATAGTGATAATATTTCCTATTCTTTACTGTTTATCGCCGACAGGGCCAAGGACATATTCACCGGGACATTCACGACAGCCTGTACGACCGCGGTCGGCACGGCTCCTAAGAACAAGGAAACGGATAATGAAAATCTACAGTTTGGAGCTCTCCGGCCACGCTCACCGTGTGCGCCTGCTCGCCAGCCTTCTTGGCTTGGATGCGCAGATCGTACCAGTGGACATGATGGCGGGCGCGCACAAACAGCCTGAATTCCTGGCCAAGAATCCCTTCGGCCAGGTCCCGGCGCTGGAAGACGGTGATGTCACGCTGTTCGATTCGAACGCTATCGCTGTCTATCTGGCCACCCGCTACGATGCCGGCCGCACCTGGTTGCCGACCGACCCGCAACAGGCCGCCGAAGTACAGATCTGGCTTTCTAAAGCGGCGAACGAGCTGGCGCACGGCATGGCCGCTGCGCGACTTGTCACCGTTTTCAATTCCGGGCTGGATTACGAGACCGCAACGGCGAAGGCGGTCGCCCTGCTGGTCATCATGGAAATGCATCTGAGCGGACGCACCTGGTTTGTCGGCGACAACCCGACCATCGCCGACATTGCACTCTACACCTATACGGCCCACGCTCCGGAAGGTGGTATCGATCTGGGTCCATACGCAAACGTTCGTGCCTGGCTGCAGCGTCTTGAGGAGCTTCCGGGCTTTGTTCCGATGCAGGCGACGGAAACGAGCGCCAAGCAAGCCCTGGTGGCGTAGCATTCCAGGACCTGGGCCGCGCCCTTGCCGAAGGACGCGGTCCAGATGCTGACCTTGGCCCGGCTGATTTTAGAACGGAGGCCGCAATGACTGCGCTGACCGGCTGGGAGCGGGAAACCTCCCCCTTCCATGCGGGCGAACGGGCCTTGCAGGAGCTTATTGGCAAACGCGATAGGATGGAGAAATCCGGACGGCGTGTGATGCGTCCGTTCATGCCCCAGCAGCACCGCGATTTCTTCAACCAACTGCCCTTCATCGCCGTGGGAAGCGTGGACAAGGACGGATGGCCCTGGGCCTCGTTGCTAACCGGCAAGCCCGGTTTCATCACCTCCCCCGACGACCGTTCGCTTGTGTTGGACGCCGCGCCGCTCTCCGGCGATCCGCTGGGCGGGTCCTTGAAGAGCGGTGCACCGCTGGGCTTTCTTGGAATCGAACTGCCCACCAGGCGTCGGAACCGTGTGAATGGGCGGGTCGTGAGCGTGGACGAAGGTCCGTTGCAAATCGCCGTAGACCTGTCATTCGGCAACTGTCCGCAATACATCCAGACGCGCCACGATACGTTCACGCGCGAGCCTGACCGGACCGTCCCCCCCGCCCAACCCCACCGTTTCTCCACGTTGGACGAGCCTATCCGGGCCCTGATCCGGAAGGCGGACACATTCTTTGTCGCCAGTTATGTGGATGCCGGCGGCGGCTCCGCCATCGACGGCGTGGACGTCTCCCATCGCGGCGGACGCCCCGGTTTCGTCCGGGTCGACGGCGACACGCTGACTGTTCCCGATTTTGCCGGAAACAACTACTTCAACACATTGGGGAACTTCCTGCAGACCCCGAAAGCGGGCTTGCTGTTCGTCGATTTCGAAACCGGCGACCTGGTAATGCTGACGGGAACGGTGGAGATCATTCACGACGCCCCGGACGTGGCGGCCTTCGTGGGGGCGCAACGCGCCTGGAGCTTCACCCTGGACCACGGCATTCGGCTGCCGGACGCCATGCCGATCCGCTGGACCTTGGACGAATTCTCTCCCAACAGCCTGATTTCCGGCACCTGGGCGGAAACCGAAGCCACCCTGGCGGCGGAGGCCAAGCGCGAGACCTGGCGTCCCTACCGCGTTACCAAGATCCAGAATGAAAGCAGCACCATCCGGTCATTCTATCTGAAACCGGATGACGGCGGCGGGCTTCCGCCCTATGGGGCCGGCCAGTATCTCACCATCCGGGCTACGCCGGATGACGCGGACAACCCCGTGACCCGCACCTACACGCTTTCCTCGGAACCAGCGGATAACCAATACCGGATCTCGGTGAAGAGGGAAGACAATGGCTGGATCTCGCACCATCTGCACCAAGAACTGAAGCCCGGCGCTGTCATAGAGGCGAAAGCCCCGCGGGGCGAATTCCGGATCGATGCGTCCGTTGAACGGCCCGCGGTCCTGATCGCGGGCGGAGTCGGGATCACCCCGATGATTTCAATGGCGCGGCATGTCGCCACCGAAGCCCTGCGCACGCGCCACTATCGCCCGCTGACAGTGTTTCACGCCGCCCGGGCCACGGCGCAACGGGCTTTCCATGAGGCGTTCTGCTCCCTGGCGAACGAAAGCGGCGGGAAAATGCGCTATATCTCACTGATCAGCCGCCCGGAAGAGCAAGACGAAAAAGGTGTGGACTACGACTTAGTAGGCCGCATAGGTCCCGAAATCCTGCGCGATCACTTGGCGTTGGACGACTATGACTTCTATCTCTGCGGTCCCGGCGGCTTCATGCAGTCGGTCTACGATGGGATCCGTGCCCTCGGCGTCCGCGACGCGCGTATTCATGCGGAAGCTTTCGGGCCCGCGTCACTGGTCCGGCGGTCGGACGCCGACGCCGTCCCCCCTATTGAACAGAAGCCTGAAGCGGAAGTGGCCACCGTGACTTTCACGAAGTCCGGTTTCGAACACAGTTGGACGCCGGAAGACGGCACCCTGCTGGAATTTGCCGAGGCCCATGGGCTGTCGCCCGAACATGGTTGCCGGTCCGGCGCGTGCGGAGCCTGCGCCGTTCCAATGCTCTCGGGAACAGAGACCTATCGCAACGCGGTCACCGCATCGTGCGGGGATGGAGAGATCCTGATCTGCAGCGCCGTTCCCGCCGAAGGCGCGGACAGTATGGTTTTGGATCTGTAATCCCCCGGCTTTTTTCTACCGTCTACGGCGGCGCAGCCAACTGTTGTTTCAATTGCTTGGCTGCAACGGCGAAACCGCCATCGGCACCGTCGATGAAGTGGATATGTTCGCTGTCGGTAAGGCTGAACACCAGGCAGGTCATCAAGGCGCTGTCCGCCTGATGCAGGCCGAAAGCAATCAACCCTTCGCGCCGCAGGGATGTCAGCACGCGCTCGATAACGGCGACGTCCCGGTCTGTACAATCCAGCACGAGGCGCAAGGTATCGTCGAAACGTCGATAGTCGGAATTGTCCCTCAGTTCCTGGCGGTAGACCGGGGCGTTGTAGCCGCCCGCCTCCTTATCGAACCTCTCCAGCACCCATTGAATCAGACTTTGCCAGCTAACGAAGGCTAGCTTGCGCCAGTAACCGCCCTCTCCCCGCGTCGCCAGCGCTTCCGCGTGCAGCCCACGCGGCGGCCAGCGAAACCGCATATTCTCGGCTGTGACGGGCTTGTTCTGCTGCGGGTCGTACCCGAGTCCCAGGGTCAGATCCGATAGCACGCGGGCATAAGTGGCCGACGCCGCCTGCCTGTCCTCGGCCAGCGCATGCACCAGCATGCTCAACATCACTCCGCGGCGCGCCTTCAGCGGTTCCCAGCGGCATGAGAGTCCTTCGAGGTCCGGGGCCGCATCGGTTTCCACGTCCGCGAAGAGATAACCTTGCGACCCGTCATCCCCCTTGATCAGACCGTCGGCTTGCGCAACGCCGCCGCCGGTAAACATCGCGAGGTGGTTTCCAGGACTAAGTTGGAACTTGGCGACCAGGACATCCAGGCCGGTTTGCCGCACCGCGCTGACCGGAACGGCGCCGACGCGCAGTCTGAGGCCGAAGCCCGACAGCGCCAAACGCTTCGTTTTCAAGAGCGCATCCCGGACAGCGGGCAGGACGGCGGGGGGAACCAACATCGTCGCCCCGTCCCCGCCGAAGACAAAAGGGATATCCAAATCCTTCGTGACGTTGAGGACAGCCGTTATGCAGGCCGCCCCCACCATATTCACATCCTTGTAGCGGCCTTCGCCGATCGCCGCGGTGGACCCCTTTATGTCGGCGATCACAACCAGCCAATCCGCGGGAGCGGACGTGTAGTGGCGCAATTCCGAGACGGAGGCGAAGTCGGCGAAGCTCGTCAGCGTGGCGTAAAAATCGCCTGTATCCTGCATTTCAATGCCTTGGGGTTCCATCGGATTATCGTAGCATGGGCCACCGCTGTTTCCGATCAGGATTAGGAGAGTCCCATGCCGACGGTTCTTTACGAGAAAGACGGGCGCATCGCGCGCATAACCCTGAACCGGCCGGAGGTGCTGAACGCCATCGACGACAGTCTGCCCGGCGAGCTCGCCGCCTGCGTCGGGGAAGCGAATGCGGACGATAGCGTGCATGTGATCGTGCTGAGCGGCGCCGGCGAGGCCTTCTGCGCCGGCTATGACCTGACCGCCTATGCGGAATCCGCAGGCGATAACAGCGTGACCCAGGACATGCCGTGGGACCCGATGAAGGACTACGCCTTCATGATGCGCAACACCGAACGGTTCATGACCCTGTGGCGCAGCCATCGCCCAGTGATCTGCAAGGTGCATGGTTACGCGGTCGCCGGCGGGTCCGACATCGCCCTGTGCTGCGATCTGGTCGTCATGGGCGAGACGGCGCAGATCGGCTATATGCCAACACGGGTTTGGGGCTGCCCGACCACGGCGATGTGGGTCTATCGCCTGGGCGCGGAGAAGGCCAAACGCATGCTTTTCACAGGCGACAAGATCGACGGACGCGAGGCGGAACACATCGGCCTGATCCATAAGGCCGTTCCCGATGACCGCCTGGATGCGGAAGTGGAGGCCCTGGCCGAACGCATCGCCGGCGTTCCGGTCAATCAACTGATGATGCAGAAGTTGATGATCAATCAGGCAATCGACGCCATGGGCCTGAACAACACCCAGATGATCGCCACCGTGTTCGACGGCATCACCCGGCATTCGCCGGAAGGTCTGAACTTCAAAAAACGCGCGGAGACCGTCGGCTGGAAAGAAGCGGTGCGCGAACGCGATCTGGGCACCTATGACTGGACGGCGGACAGACCGATCAACGCCCCCAAGTGACGCGGCGCGCGCCGCGCGTTCGCTATGCGGCCCGGCGTCGACGCCACCCCATCACGCCGAACAGCCCCAGGGCCGCCGCCAACAGCGGGAAAGCCGCGGGCAGCGGAACAGCAGATACAATTACGTTAATCTCAGTTCGTGCAGCCAGACCGCTGTCATTGAACGCCGACAGCCGGATCGTGTATGTCCCGGTATCGTTCGGATCGAAACCGTCCAACACACCGCCGAGGTCATTGAAGAACTCATAGTTCCAGGAATTCTGCGCAACATTGTTCGCCGCCAGCAGGTTCACATATGCCGCAGCATCGGTCGCCTTAACGCCGGCGCCATTGCCCGTTGCATTGGTGCCGATTGCATGATCCGCGAAGGGGTTCAGGATGGTCGGCGTGATCGGATCGAAACTAAGGAAGTTCGTGCCGGCTCCGGGATCCGCATCCAGTTCGAGAAGATACTGATACTGTCTCAGAAAGAGCCCGGTGCCGTCGAAATTCGTGTTAACCGACCATTCGAAGTTCCAGATCGGGGTCGTGGGGGAATTCGCGGCGAAACCGAAACCCGTGGGCGGCGTCCCCGCGGCGAAGGTATAGGAACCATCGCCGTTGGAATTGAACTGGTTCTGCGGTTGGTTGTTCTCATCGAACCGCAGCTTCGCCCGCAGGCCCAGTTCGACGCCGTTATTTCGATCGACGGTAAAGCCGCCATTCGCATTGCCGCTTCCGAAAATCACAGTCGGCGTGATGTTCTGATCGAATGTCAGCGCGTTCGCGGCCGACGCCGGCAAAGCCGCAACCGCGGCGACAGCAATGGCTTTAAGAGTTTTCCGCATAACCTGCTCCCCCTACGAAATGCATAGCCCCCCAACGCATCGCCGAATCCACATTCATTATCCGGCAGACGACATAACCAATCGGTGCAGTTAAGCCTACTTTTACTAGGATACCCATAGACAGAGCGTGTAACATTGTTAACGCCGGGAAAAGAACGGCCGTTTCCTCAATAGGTTGCACGCCCTCCGGAAAGATCGAACACGGCTCCGGTCGAGAAAGAGCAGGCATCGGACAAAAGCCATAGAACCGCCTCCGTCACTTCATCGACCCGGCCCAGCCTTTTCATCGGACTCTTGTCGATCATGGTCTGAACATGTTCGGGCGCCATCTGGTCAAGGATCGCGGTCTGAACGGCCGCCGGGGCCAAGGCATTGGCCCGAACGCCCGTCTCCGCCAATTCCTTGCCGAGGGATTTTGTCAGTGCGATCACGCCGGCCTTCGCAGCGCTATAGGCCGACGCGTTCGGCGTTCCCTCCTTTCCCGCCAAAGAGGCCATGTTCACGATGCGCCCATAGCCATGCCGGCGCATCAGCGGAACGACGTGCCGGCAAACCTCGAACACGCCGATCAGATTCACATCGATCAGCCGCCGCCATTCCCCGGGGTCATACGCATCGAGCGGAACGGTCGATCCGGCGAACCCGGCATTGTTGACCAGCAGGTCGACCCGCTCCACGCCCGCAAGCGCAGAGGCGATCTGTTTCGCATCCGTCACATCGACGCGCGAGAACCGCGCCGCCCCGTTGCCGGGTTCGCCAAGATCCCAAATCCGAACATCCGCGCCGGCCTGCTCCAACCGGGCGGCCACGGCGGCGCCGATTCCCGCGGCGCCGCCGGTAACAACAGCGACGTTGCCCGAAAAGTCGTAGCGGGGGGCGCTCAAAGCGTCTCCACCGCGAATGCGTTGCTGGTGGCGATTTCCTTACGGATTGCGAAAGCGGGCGCGTACTTATCCGATGCATGGAACTCCTTCAGGCGCTCCATGGACGGAAACTCCAGCACCACGAACCGGTTGGGCACATAGTCGCCTTCCAACTGTTCGCATTCACCGCCGCGAACAAGGTACTTTCCGCCGAAGGCCGCAATCGCTTCAGCCGCCATGGGTTTGTATATTTCGTATTTTTCCGCGTCCCGGATTTCCTGCACGTCGACGATCAGCAATGCGGCCATCGATACCTCCTTTTGGTCAAAACTCTTTCTCCGCCCATGGCGGCTGCGCGCACCTTAGCGACGATTGACCGGGAGAGGCCAGAGGGTAGGATCGCGCTCACCGTAATTTCGACAGAAGGACCGTCCCTTGAAAAGAAACGCCCCGCTGGACCCGTCAACCCTGGCGGCCCAGGGACTGGGTTGGGAAGATGCCGAAACCGGCGCGGTGATCCGGCCCGTTCATGTCGCAACGACCTATGCCCGGGACGAGAACTACGCCCTGCCGGACGACCGCACCTACATACGGGACGCCTCGCCCGCTCTGGATCAGGCCGAGTCGATGATCGCCACCCTGGAAAACGCTGCGGAGGCGATGGTCTTCTCCTCCGGGCTCGCGGCCTGCATGGCGCCCTTTCAGGCGCTGCGGCCCGGCGACCGGGTGGTCGCGCAAAGCGGAATCTATTTCGGCGTGCCGACCTGGCTGGATGAATTCGGGGATGCTCACGGGCTGGACCGCGTCATGGTGCCGGCGGGCGACGAAGAAGCCTTGTTGGCGGCGGTCCGGGCCGCGCCAACGGCGCTTGTCTGGATCGAGAACCCCTCTAACCCCATGCTAGACGTCGCCGATATCCGGGCAATCGCCGACGCGACCCATGATTCCGGCGGGCTGCTCTGCGTCGATTCGACGACCGCCACGCCCGTGCACAGCCGGCACTTGGATCTGGGCGCGGATATCGTCGCCCATTCGGCCACCAAATACCTGAACGGACATTCGGACGTTCTCTGCGGCGCCTTGGCGGTGCGGGAACCCGGCGACCTTTGGGAACGGATCAGACGCCACCGCTATCTGACCGGACCGCAGCCGGGCGGTTTCGATCTGTTCCTGCTCGTCCGCGGCATGCGCACCCTGTTCGTACGGGTCGAACGCCAATCCGCGAACGCTCAAAAGATCGCGGAATTCCTGGAAGACCATCCAAAAGTCCCGCGCGTGAACTATCCGGGTCTTCCCGGACATCCAAGGCATACCCTGGCCAAGGCGCAGATGCAGAACGGTTTCGGAGGCCTGCTCAGTTTCCACGTCGATGGCGGCGAAGCAGCCGCCCTTCAGGTTGCGAAGAATGTCCAACTTATCAAGCGGGCGACCTCGCTTGGCGGGGTCGAAACCCTGATCGAGCACCGCTATACCGTCGAACCGGAAGGCACGACGACACCGCCGGACCTGCTCCGCCTGTCGATGGGGATTGAGGACGCGGGGGATTTGATCTCGGATTTATCGCAAGCGCTGGACAGACTGTGAGGACGCTCTACTGTCCTGGACCAACGTAGATCAGACACCGACCACGACTGACTGAAAATCGAAGCGGGGAGAAAACCGATGAGCATCGATCTTTATACCTGGACCACGCCGAACGGGCGCAAGGTCTCCATCGCCTTGGAAGAGATGGAGCTGGACTACACCTGCCATTCCATCAATATCGGTCAGGATGAACAGTTCGCCCCGGACTTCCTGAAAATCAGCCCGAACAACAAGATCCCCGCCATCGTCGATAACGACACGGGGATAAGCTTGATGGAGTCGGGCGCGATCCTGCTCTATCTCGCCAAGAAGAGCGGCAAGTTCATCCCCAGCGACGAGGAAGGCTATTTCCGCTGCGTCGAATGGCTGATGTGGCAAATGGGCGGCGCCGGACCGATGCTGGGCCAGGCGCACCATTTCCTGCAATTCAACCCGGGCAAGGCCCCCTATGCGGAAGAGCGCTATTACGCCGAAGCCAAACGGCTCTACGGCGTGCTGGACAAGCGGCTGGGCGAATCCGGCGGCTTCATGGCCGGCGCGGACTACAGCATCGCGGATATGGCGACTTGGCCGTGGA
>JANQIT010000097.1 GCA_028282025.1 Hwanghaeella sp.
TGATCGCCAGCGCCGTCAACGACTGGATCGGCGATGAGGTGGTGGGGTTTGGGGGGGAAGACGTGGGGTGATGGGGGAACAGGTTGGGCCGAAAGGGGAATGGCAGGTTCCAGCTTGCCGCCCGACCAAAGCGGACATTCTTGGAAGCGACGCGCGACTTCGCTTCCGGCCATTTGCGGACATTTTCGACCCGGGGCCCCAACGACCGAACACTGACCGCATGCCAGATGCTGGTCAGAAGTGCCCAATGCAGGTAAGCTCGTCGAAAACACGGGGTGAGCATGGCACGCGGTGAATTGATCAAAAAATTGCTTGCGAGCTATGGCCACGAGGAAGAGTTCCGCGCGGTTGTCGCGCAAATAATCTCCGAGGAGGAGAAGAAAAACAACCGCGTACTGGCGCGCAGCTTGCGCAAGATGCTGGATAATATCGGTGCGCCTACGCGACCGACCGGGGGGCTTTCGCGCTTGGTCCCATTTCCTGACGAGGCGAACGACTTCATCCAGCGCGTCGAACCGGCGCATGGTCCGCAGGATATCCTGCTTTCTCCGGAGAACACTCAGCTCTTTCTGGGATTGATCCGGGAATTCCGGCAGGCTGATCGGATCAGGCGTCACGGGCTTCCGGTGCGATCCAAGCTTCTGTTCTGCGGACCGCCGGGCACGGGCAAGACCCTGTGCGCCGAGGTCTTCGCCAATGAACTCGGGCTTTCCTTCTTTCATGTCCGGCTCGATAGCCTGATTTCTTCGTATCTGGGCGAGACCGCGACCAATATCCGCAAGACGTTTGAATTCGCCCGCAGGCAACCTTGTGTGCTGTTCTTCGATGAGTTCGATGCGATTGCGCGCTCCCGCGAGGAAGCCGGCGAACACAGCGAGCTCCGGCGTGTGGTCAATAGCCTGCTGATCTTCATCGAACAGATACAGCCGGGCGGTTTCCTGATCGCGGCGACCAATCTCGACGCGCATCTCGATCCGGCCGTCTGGCGGAGGTTTGATGAGATTGTCTGGTTCGATGCGCCGGACGCGTTGATGGTGCGTAAATATCTGGCTCATTCTTTCCGCAATGTCCGAACCGCGTTCGATCCAGCCGGGTATGCCGATCAGCTACAGGGGTATTCATATGCCGACCTTGAACGGGTCTGCGTTCAGGCAATGAAGCTGTCAGTCCTTGGCGGCAACAAGGCGGTCTCGGATAAGGATTTCCGTGAAGCGATGCGGGATGCCAAGCGACGGCTGACACGGAAACAGAAGCTGAAAGCACAGGTCGGGGAGTAAGCCGTGCCGCGCCATCAGCATCTGCCCCTGCTACGGTTGCCCGAAACAATGGAACGTCGGAAAACCGGGTTTCCCGGCCCGACGCCATCGCGCGGCGGCGGATATGGCGACCGCGTGCGCCGGCAGGTCGAAGAGGCCGTCCGGACCCAGCAGGAAAGCCGGCCGCCTCAGTTCGTTGACCCCTCGCTGATCCTGCGGGTGCAGATGCAGGGAATGCTGCTCGAAGAGGACTGGCAAGCACTCGGTCTGACGCTTCTGTCCAGCGACGAAGATCGCAACATTGTCCTGTTCTCTTCCGAAGGCGATCTTTCGGCCTTTCTGCAGCGCCTTGAAGCCTATGACGGGCCTGTTCCGGAAGGTCAGCGAGGCAGGCGCTATGAGGGGTTTGTCACGCGGATTGAGGACGTAGGCACACTGACGCCCCGCGACCGGCTTGGTATCCGCCTGAGGGAAGCCGGGCTCACCGAAGCGGAGGATCTGGTAAACGACGAGGTCTACACGGTCGATATCGAGCTCTGGGACTTTGGCGGGCGGCCAGCACGGGAACGTAAGGCCCGGGAAATCGGGGACTTCATTACCGGCAGCGATGCGGAAGTCTTCGATGTTTACATAGGTCCGTCGATTACGATGATGCGGGTGCGTGCTCCCGGACGGGTGCTGCGCCCGCTGCTGGCCGTGCCTGAGGTGGCATTTATTGATCTGCCGCCGGAGCCGGACCTTGAGGCGTCTGACTTCGTACAGATAACCCTCGAAGACGCGCCGGAAATTCTGCCGCCGGAGGCCGGCGCGCCGGTCATTGGCGTATTGGACAGCGGCCTCAACGAACATCCGTTCCTCGAGGAGATCGTCGCCGAACGAACGGCTTTTCCTGCAGAACTCGGAACCGCCGATATCTGGGGGCATGGCACGCGGGTCGGGGGCGTTGCATTGTTCGGCGACCTGCGGGACCGGCTACGGGAAGGAAGGCTGCAGCCGGCCGGGCAGTTGGTTTCCGCGAAGGTCGTACAGGACGATGGTCGCTTCTACGAGCGCCGGACGCTCCCACGACAGATGCGTGAGGCGATCACGCAACTGCACCGGGCTCACAACTGCCGCCTCTTCGTTCTCTCGCTCGGAGATGTTCGCGCGCGCAACGAACCCGGACGGGTCGGTCCCTGGGCCGCGACACTCGATGAACTGGCACGCGAGCTTGACGTCCTGATCTTCGTATCCGCCGGCAACCGTGCCCCGCGCGGCGGATCGTCAGTCGAGCAGGCCGTCACGGAATATCCGGCATATCTGCTTGAAGCGGCGAATCGGCTCTGCGAGCCGGCGGGAGCCAGCAACGTCATCACGGTCGGGGCACTGGCCAACGGGACGGGTCTCGGGGCCAGGCATGAACGCGACGCTCATATCCGGCCGATCACTCAAGCACTCGAGCCGTCTCCCTTTTCCCGCTCGGGGCCTGGTGCGGGTGGTATCCGGAAACCCGATTTCGCAGATATCGGCGGAACGCTGGTCTTCGACGCGCCCTCCGCCAGTTTAAAGTCCGCCCCGGAAATTCCGGAAGCCGGCGTCATCACGCTGAACCATGAATTCATCAGGCAACTCCTGACGAGCGGGAGGGGGACATCTTATGCCGCGCCGATGCTTGCGAACAAAGCCGCCGAGCTTCTGCGGCTGTTCCCTGCGGCGTCCGCGAACCTGATCCGGGCGCTTCTCGCGGGGGCCTCCGTCGTTCCCGAAGCGTGCGCCCGCCGTCTGGCAGGCATGGATGCCGCCGACCGGGCAAGCATCTGCGGCCACGGGATGGTGGACACGCTGCGGGCCGCCTATTCCGACGACCACCGCGTGGTGCTGTATGCTGAAGACCGCCTCGACATTAACCATTTCGCGGTGTACCGCGTGCCGGTGCCGCCGGAGTTTCAGGGTAACGGGCGACGCACGATCCGTGTCTCTCTGGCATTCGATCCTCCAGTCCGACGAACGCGCGCCGAGTACATTGGCACGAAGATGAATTTCCGGCTTCTGCGTGGCTGTCCTTCCGCCGACGTTTTTTCTCATTTTCGTACGAGGACAGCAGAGGAAGGCGATCCCCCGGACATACCAAACAGGTTCAAGTGCGGCTTGGAACCGAAACCGAACAACCGGGACGGTCAGACGTTGCAGACGGCGGCGAAGCCATACGTAAAAGACACAACCAGCTACGGGGACGAATATTATCTCGTCGTCCGTTGTATCGGTGGCTGGGCCGCGCCACAGGAAGTCGCCCAGAAATTTGCGGTCGTTGTCGAGCTTGAACATCAGCCAGCTATTCAGCTCTACGCGAGGCTAAGAGAGCGGGTTCGGGCATAAAGTACAGAGAGACTTGAGGTGTTCTGGCGCAGATTGTGCTTTCTCGTGAGAACCGACGTTCGTGCGATCCGCAGCGAAAGTCCGGAATCCGCCCTTTTCTCCGACGTTGCCGGCCCTATCGGATGGCAGCTATCAGGCACCAGAGCGCAGAGCCTGTACGACCGACTTGGGCGCAAACCGGGCCTTTGGTCCGCTGGTCTTGTCCTCACCCATGACCGAACGGCCCCGGGGACCGCTACTCGGTTCGTGGCACCAACCGGCTCCGTTGCCTGTCGCGATTGGCGAGATAGGATTGAGCCACCTGTCGAAGCAAACCATTCGGGACGCGTCCATAAATCACGGTCGTCGGCACACGGTCGGGCACCGGACGAATATCCGGCCCAGGCCAGATGAAGGCATTGGCTTCCGTCGTCACGATCCAGGACGGTTCATCATCAAGACCGAGGTCGCGCTTGATGTCTGGCGGGAACACCACCGCGTCGTTCGCAGTGGCAGGTGGAGTATGGGTGACCGCCACGACAAGAACCTCCGTGGTTCCGTCCGCCTCCTTGATGGACAGGGCAAGCACGAGGGCGGGGCGATCCTTCCGCCCC
>JANQIT010000340.1 GCA_028282025.1 Hwanghaeella sp.
AGCGTGCTGGCCTCCGACGCCTTCTTTCCCTTCCCGGACGGCCTGCAGGTGGCGATCGATGCCGGTGCGACGGCCGCGATCCAGCCGGGCGGCTCGGTCCGCGACGACGAGGTCATCGCCGCCGCCGACGCGGCCGGCATCGCCATGGTGCTGACCGGCATGCGCCATTTCCGGCATTGACGGCGAAGACGGCCGCGCAGGACCTAAAGCGGCGTCAGCGCTTTCTCCATGAACACGCTCAACGGATCCGGCCGGTAGCGGCCGAAGGGTCCCCGTTCCCGGTAGCCGAAACGCCGGTAGAGGCCCAGCGCCGCGTGGCTGTGGATTCCGGTTTCCAGCCGGATGAGCCGAACGCCGTCCCTCCGTCCGGTCTCCTCGATCGTGCGCAGCAGCGCGGCGCCCAGGCCGGTGCCGCGGGCTGAGGGGTCTACATACATCCGCTTCAGTTCGGACTGGCCGCCGCCGCCCAGCATCAGGGCGGCACAGCCGATGGCCCGCCCGTCCTGGCGGGCGACGAAGAACCGGGCCGCCGGGCCGGTCAGCGTATCGGCATAGACCGGATGGTTGCTCTCCGCCGGGTACAGGTCGGCCGACACGGCGTCGGACGCAGCGAAAAGGGCGCGGATCTCGTCCTGGTCCGGCGTTTCCCGGCCGATTGTCGGCATGGCGCGTCGCCCTTGGGGCTGCGGGTTCTTCACGGGCACGGCGTACCGTATGTCGATCAAAGCCGCCGATACATCACGTACGCGTCGACATCGCCCAGTGTGGGATGATGGAAAGCGCCCGGCAGGGTGCCGACGATCTCGAAACCCAGATCCTTCCACAGCCGGATCGCACCCGTGTTGGTCGACACGACGCAGTTGTACTGCATGGCGCGAAACCCGGCCCCTGCCGCTTCCGACAACGAATGCCGGCACATCTGGCGGGCCACACCCCTGCCGCGGACGTCGTGTCGGGTGACATAGCCGCAATTGCAGACGTGATCCCCGCCGCCGGCCTGGTTGGCGCGCAGGTAGTAGGTGCCGACGACCCGGCCGTCTTCCTCGGCAACGAAAGTCCGCTTGCCCGGGTCGTACCAGTAAGACAGGGCGTCGTCGCGGGTCAGGTCGCGCGCCAGCGCATAGGTCTCGCCGGCGCGGATGACCGGTTCAAGGATCTCCCATACGGCGTCTTGGTCCTGTGGAACCGACCTGCGAACAATCACGCTGCCCCCATGTCCTGAAAAACGCGGCCGCGGGTGGTTTGGCGCCATTGTCGGCGCTGCGGCGGCTTGGTCTTGACGCATGGTAGACGGGGCGGCAGGTGGTCACCAGCCAACCGCCCCGTCTCGCCACCTGGGGCGGCAGCACGAGGTCATGCGGCTTTGCGCATCCTGATTTTGACGCTGGGTTCGCGCGGCGACGTCCAGCCCTATGCCGCCCTGGCTGCGTCCCTGAAGGCGCGCGGTCACGACGTGACGATCGCCACATCCCGCGGCTTCGAGACACTGATCGAAGCCGCTGGTGCCCAGGCCGCCCCGCTGTCGGTGGATTTCCAGGCGCTGATGCAGGCGGCCGACATCAACCAGGCCCTGCGGTCGCTGCGCGGGAAGCTGAAGGCGTTTCGCGCGTCCAAGGACCTGATGCGCCAGCAGCTCGACGATATGTGGGCGATCGCCCGCGATCTGCGCCCGGACCTGATCGTCTACCATCCGAAGGCCTTCGTGGCGCCGTATCTGGCCCAGGCGTTGGGCGGGATGGCCGTGCCCAGCTTCCTGCAGCCGGCATTCACCGCGACCGGTGCCTTCCTGAACCCGCTGTTGCCGGCCGGCAGCCTGGGGCGGGTCCTGAACCTCGGCATCAATGCCGGTTTCCTGCGCCTCATGCGCCTCGGCTACGGTTCGGTCCTGCGCGGGTGGCTGGCCCGCCACGCCGACCTGAGGCGGGACGGGCGCCTCGATGTCCTGGCCGGGTATCCTCCCACCGGTGCCGCCGTGCCCCGCCTCCACGCCTATAGCCGGCACCTGCTGCCGCCGACGGACGACTGGGCCGAAACCGAGCAGGTCACCGGCTACTGGTTTCAGCCGCATCTCACCGAATGGTCGCCCCCTGAGCCGCTGATGCGCTTCTTGGCTGGCGGGTCGCCGCCCGTGTATGTCGGGTTCGGCAGCATGCCGTCACAGGATGCGGATCGTCTGACGGGGATGGTGGTCGCCGCCCTGGATCGGGTCGGGCAGCGCGGCATTCTGGCCACCGGATGGGGCGGCCTGCAGGCCGGCGACCGCTCCGACCGGATCCATGTCCTCGACGCCGCGCCGCATGACTGGCTGTTTCCGCGATGTGCGGCCGTCGTTCACCATGGCGGCGCGGGCACGACGCATGAGGCCCTGCGCTGGGGCCGGCCTTCGGTCGTGTGCCCGGTTTTCGGCGATCAGCCCTTCTGGGGCCGGCGGGTCGCCGCGCTCGGGGCCGGACCCCCGCCGCTGCCCCAGAAGCGGTTGACGTCCGCAAAGCTGGCCGATGCCCTTGCCGTCGCCTTGCAGCCGGAAACCGCTGGCAAGGCGCAGGCGGCCGCGGACGGCATCGGCGCCGAAGGCGGCAGCGGGACCGCAGCGGCGCTGATCGACGCGCTGTCGCCCCCAGCACCGCCCGTGCCGTTGCGCCCGGCCTGAAGGGCGCTAAACCATCCGGTTGCCGGGCGATCGCCGGCATGTCGTCCTTGGGAAACCGGACAAGGCTGGGCCAGCGGATGTCATCGAACCGATCGGATGGGGCGGCGGGGCGCATCGCCACGGTGAGTTCGCGCATCGCCTATGAGAACCGGTGGATGCGGGTGCGCGAAGACGCGATCGTCCGCCCGGACGGGACCCCGGGCCTCTATGGGGTGGTCGAGAAACCGGATTTCGCGGTCATCATCCCCCGTCAGGGCGACCGGTACACGCTGGTGCAACAGTACCGGTACCCGGTCGGCCGCCGGCTGTGGGAGTTTCCCCAGGGGTCGCTGGAGGAGACGCCGCAGGCCGATCCGCTGCGCGTCGCCCGCACCGAACTGCTGGAGGAAACCGGCCTGCTCGCCGGGCGGATGCGCCATCTTGGGCACACCTATGTGGCCTCGGGATACTCCAGCCAGGGCTGCAACGTCTTCCTGGCCGAAGACCTGACCATGGGCCGCCGGGACCACCAGGCGGAAGAACAGGATCTGGTGTCGCGTACCGTCGACCGGCACGCTCTGGAAACCATGATCCGCGACGGCACCCTGAAAGACGCCACCTCGATCGCCGCCTATTGTCTTCTCCTTCTCATGTCGGTTCCCTGACCAGCGCCGCAGTGTGGTGTTCGGACACCCTTTGCGCCTTTCGGGGACGCGGGCCGACGGGACTTTGCAGTGGACATCCGGGCGTGAATCGGGCGTAGGTCGGCCGGAGATGGAGGGCTTCGCGATGATCGAAACCGCGGTCTATGTCGTTCTGGGTACGCTCGCTGCCGCCTATCTGCTGGCCATCGTCGCCGGGCTGTCGCCGTCTGGCCCTGGGGGGCGATCGGGCTGGTCGGCCTGGGCGCCGTCGGCGTTCTGTTCGTGAAGGTCCTGCACGACCGCCTGAACAATGCCGAAGACGATCACTATTCGCAAAACGTCGACAAGTAACCCGAGCCCAGGAGTTCCGACATGCATCTGACCAATCAGGACGGCTTCGCCGACCACGATATCGTGCAAACACTGGGCCTTGTGCGCGGCAATTCGGTTCGCGCCCGCCATATCGGCAAGGACATCATGGCGGGGTTGCGCAACGTCGTCGGCGGCGAGGTGACCGAGTACGTCAAGCTGTTCGCCGAGGCGCGCGAACAGGCGCTGGACCGGATGAAGGCCGAAGCCCAGGGCATGGGGGCGGACGGGGTTGTCGCCGTTCGCTTCGTCACGTCGATGATCGCACAGGGCGCCGCCGAGCTGCTGGCCTACGGCACGGCGGTCAAGCTGCGGCCGCGTCCGCCGCTCGACTGACCTGGAGGCGTATCGGCTGCTCAATCAGTCACTGGTCGAGTACCACGACGAGGTTCGGCAATCCGCCCGATGAGAAGACTGGTTCGCCTGGCCCTGGACGTGTCGATCTACGTGACGTTTCCTTTGGCGCTCCTGTTCCTGCTGCTGCAAGAGTGGTGGATCACGGGGTTGTTCCTGGCGCTCAGCGTTTCCGCGGCTACCGTGAATGTGCTGCTGGCACGCCGCTGATCGATGCAACCCGACTTTCCATGAGGACGAAGGGTCCCTCCCGAAACACGGTTCCCGGGAACGGCTGCAACCGGCCCGCCGGCCGGTCGCGCCCTCGACAAGGATCGATAACCGATCCGCGTCGGATTGATCGTGTCGCGGAATTGCGATACCCGCTGACCGGGTCGGTCCCGGTTGGCGACGACCCAGCGGCCGGCAGAAGCAGCGTTTAGCGCAAGGGGAAGCGGATGTCGTCCAGGTGCAGTCTGTTTTTGGGAATGTCGGTTGCCGCATTCGTCGGTCTCGCCGCCGCCGTCGCCAGTGCGCAGGCCGTCTATCACCGGGGCAACACCGGCGAGCCGGGAACGCTCGATCAGCACCGGGCGACCGCCAGCCACGAAACCAACATCCTGCGCGACCTCTACGAAGGCCTGGTG
>JANQIT010000357.1 GCA_028282025.1 Hwanghaeella sp.
GCATCAAGGTGACGGGCTGGCGCTACGGCCAGACATCCATCGTCTGCACGGTGCAGCATGCGGAACCGCATGGCGGCGTGGCGGTGGAACTGTTCCTGCCTGGCGGCCCGTTCGCCATGCTGCCGATGACGCACGACCGTTCCAACATCGTCTGGTCGGAAAAGGCGGAGCTGTCGAAAGCCTATATGGATTTGGACGATGCGGCGTTTCTGGCCGAGTTGAAAGAGCGGTTCGGCGACTGGCTGGGAGAAGTCAGCCTGACCGGGCCGCGCTTCGCCTATCCGCTGTCCCTGCAGCATGCGGAAACCTACATCGGCGACCGGCTGGCGCTGGTCGGCGACGCCGCGCATGCGATCCACCCTATCGCGGGACAGGGATTGAATATGGGCCTGCGGGACGTCGCCGCCCTGTCGGAAGTGCTGGTCGACGCCAAGCGGCTGGGCCTGGATCTCGGCCAGCCGTCGGTCCTGCGCCGGTACGAGATGTGGCGGCGCTTCGACAATGTGCTGCTGGCCGCGGTGACCGACGGGCTGACGCGGCTGTTCTCGAACGACCTGCCGCCCGTGCGCGCCGTGCGCGATCTCGGTCTGGCGCTGGTAAACCGGACGCCGCCGGTGAAGAAGCTGCTGATGCGGCACGCCATGGGCGTGGTCGGCGAACTGCCCCGCCTGGTGCGCGGCGAAGCATTGTAGGGGCCGGGACCATGGATATAGGCGTACCGTACAAGGTCCTCGGTCCGGTCGCGGTGAAACAGGCTGCCGCGCTGGTCGATGCGCTCCCGGACGAGGATTGGGAGCGGAACCGCTTCCGTCAGGATCTGCTGGCCAGCAAGGTGCACAACGCAGCGACCCGCGCGATTCCGCTCATCCATAATTTCGTGCCCTATCAGATGCCCTGGAAGCGGCGGTCGATGAAGGAACTGTTCCTGGAATGGTGCAAACAGGAACAGATGGACCCGGAACCCTTGATGCCCGAAGTGATCCACGAAAACGATCAGGGCGAGGTCAGCGCCTTCCCGCAATGGAAGGAATTCCAGCCGGTCATCGGCCCGGTGGTCGAACAGGCGATCTCCTACATCAGGACGGCGCGCGGCGTGCTGACCCGCGTGGCGATCGTGGAAATGGCGCCCGGCGGCAGGATCGACCCGCATATCGACGGGCAGCCGATGGCCGCCCGCGCGCACCGTCTGCATGTGCCGTTGGTCTCGCCCACCGGGGTGGAATACAAGATCGACGGCAAGAAACTGAAGATGCAGGTCGGCAAGGCTTACGACTTCAACAACCGCAAGACCCATTCGGTGCGCAACAAGGCCAAACGCCGGCGCATCAACATCCTGATCGACTATCTGCCGGACCCCGGCCCGGCGATCCATCACGCATTGCCGCCGGCGTGACCGCGACCGAAGACAGACCCTCTCCGCCGGTCTATTTCCACCGCGGCGCGGGCGGGCATTCCTGGTCCTATGCGGTGATCGACGGGTTCCAGGCCGCGTTCGAGGCGCTGGGCTATGCGTGCCATACGATTTCGGATGCGGAAGACGGCGCGCGCGAGAAGCTGACCCGCGAGGCCCTGGCCGGCGAGGAAGCCTGGGTGATCGATCTCAACGGCAGGCTGCGCTTTCCGCCGGGAGTCGAGAGCATCCGGAAATTCTCCATCCTGGTCGATCATCCCTTTCTGCGGATCGACGATCTGGCGGCTGCCCGGCCGGGCGATATCGTCGGACTGTGCGACCGCAGCCACCTGGCGGCCATGGCCCCGGTGCGCCGCGACCTGCGCCCGGTCTTCCTGCCCCATGCCGGCCCGCCGGCCGCCGTGGAGGAGATGGCTTTCGGCGGGCGCACCCTGCCGCTGCTTTTCGCCGGCAGTCTGCCCGCCTATGCCGGCACGGGACAATGGCGCGAACAAAATCCGGATGTGCCGGAAGAGGTGGCCGCATCCATCATCCGGGCCGCCGACGCCATGGTCTCGGAGGCCGAGCCCGTGCTGCCCGCCCTTCAGACCGCCTTCAAGGACCGCTCGGTGGATCTGTTCGCCGCTTTCTCCGCCGCCACCCTGGTGCAGTTCGTGGAGGAGACGGAACGGCTCGCCGAGCAGATTTCCCGCTCCGCCCTGCTGCTGGCCCTGCGCGGCCTGCCGCTGCATCTGATCGCGCCGGGGGTGCCGGATTTCCTGAAACCCCTGCCCGATTGCTGGACCTTCCATGGTGAATGCACGGTGGAGGAACTGCGCCAACGGATGGCGCGGACCAAGATCGTGCTGAACCCGGTGGTGAAATTCCCCTTCGGCGCGCACGACCGGGTGTTCCACGCCCAGGCCGAGGGGGCCGCGGTGGCGACGCCCTACAGCCACTTCCTGGCGGCGGATTACCGGGACGGGGAGTCGATCCTGTTCGTCGACCCCAACCGGCAGCCGGACGCCGTCGCCGCCCGGCTCGCGGACCTGCTGGCCGACGATGCGGCGCTCGGCGCCCTCGCCGCGGCGGGGAAGGGGATCTATGCGGACCGCCATACCTGGCGGCACCGCGCCGGGGAAATCGCGACGGCGATGTCGGGCGGGCCGTAGGGCCGTATCGTCCGCCTTACGGGGTAATCAGGGATCCCGGCTGAGGCCCTGGGCCTCCAGCGCGGCCAGGTAGTTGGCCCAACGGGCGTCGTGATCCTTGCCCAATTCGTAGAGATACTGCCAGGAGAAGATGCCGGTATCGTGCAGATCGTCGAAGACGATCCGCACCGCGTAATTGCCGACCGGCTCCAGATTCATGATGCCGACATGCCTGCGGCCCGGCACCGTTTTCTTCTGCGCGGCGGAATGCCCCTGCACCTCCGCCGACGGGCTTTCGACCCGCAGATACTCGGCCGGATAGCTGAACGCCTCGCCGGTGTCGAAGCTGACCTCCAGCGTCTTTTCCGCCTTCTTCAGTTTTATCTCGGTCGGCCAGGCCTTGGTCGAGAAACGGTCGTCTGTTTGCGTGTCGGACATGATGGGCCTTGCGGTCAATCGTCGAGTTGGCGCGCTTCGTAGGGCAGCATGATCGGGATGCCGTCGCGGATCGGATAGGCGAGATTGGCCTGTTCGCTGATCAGTTCCTGCGCTTCCCGGTCGTAGCGCAGCGCCCCATGGGTTACCGGACAGACCAGAAACTCCAACAGTTTGGGGTCGACCTGCCGGCCCGGCTCCTTGCTTTCCTTGCTTTCAGTCATTCTCGCTTCCAACTGTTCGCCCGTTATTGGCGGCGGGCGTCTTCGTGGGTGGTTTCCAGGACCGCCATCTCGACTAGCGAGGTCAGCACCTCCAGCCGGTCGGCCAGCGTTTGCGCTTCCAGCAGCGCCTGCTTTTCCAGCGGTTCGAACGGGCAGATCATGGCCAGCGAATTGATCAGCCGTTCCGAGGGAGTGTCGTGGATGGCGTCCCAATTGGCGTCGATCTGCCTGGCTTCGAAATAGGGTTTCAGGGAGACGAACAGGCGTTTCCGCTCGATCTCGCCTTCCGGCTCCGCCAGATCGTCGCGATAGGCGGTCCAGTCCGCCTCGACCCGGCGGTATCCGTCCCGCACGGGCAGTTCCTCGGTGATTTTGAACCGGGTCAAGCCCCGCAGATTGATCATGAAGCGGCCGTCTTCGGTCTCTTCGAACTGGGTGATCCGCCCGGCGCAGCCGACGGGATAAACCTCCGGCTGCTCGGACTCGTCGTTTGGCGAACGCGGCTGGATCATCCCGATCATGCGGCCCTCGCCCAGCGCGTCGGCGATCATGTTGAGGTAGCGCGGCTCGAATATATTCAGCGGCAGTTGCGCCCGCGGCAGCAGCAGGACCCCTGTCAGCGGAAAGATCGGCAGATCGCCGGGCAGGTCGTCGAAAGTGGGGTCGAATACGCTCATGACACTTATCTAGTGCGCCCGGGCCCGAATTGACAGCGGTGCTGCGCCGCCCGCCGCATTACGAAAACAGCAGCGACGACAGCCGCCGCCGGCCGGAGACGGTCAGCGGGTCCGTCGGGCCCAATGCCTCGAAAACTTTCAACAGCTGCAGCCGGGCCGCATCCTCGTTCCAGGCGCGGTTCTTCTCCATGATTTCCAGCAGGCCGTCGATGGCGTCTTCGTTCTGGCCCAGCGCCGATTGCGCCACGGCCAGATCGTAGCGGGCCTGAAGATCCTGCGGGTCGCGGATGACCTTCGCCTGCAGGCCCGCAAGCTCGGCTTGCGCTTCGCCCGCCTGGGCCGCCAGTTCCAGCGCGGCCCGGACCGAGGCCAATTCGGGCGCGTCCTGCTGTTCCGGCGGCAATTGCGCCAGAAACTGTTCGGCGGCTTCGGCCTGTTCCAGTTTCACCAGCGCCATGGCGAAGCCCGCCACCGCTTTCATATTGCCCGGATCGTGCTGCACCAACTGCTGATAGATAGAGCCCGCCGCCTGATAGTCGCCCGCTTCCGCGGCGGCTTCGGCCTGTTCGAAGGCCGCGTCGATGGGATTGTCGCCGGGCGCGCCGCCGGCGGCCTGCAGCACCCGGTCCACAAAGCTTTTGATCTGGCTTTCCGGCAGGGCGCCGACGAAACCGTCCACCGGGCGTCCGCCGGCAAAGGCGAAGACCGCCGGAATCGATTGCACGCGCATCTGCTGGGCGATTTCCGGGTTCTGGTCGATGTCGATCTTCACCAGCTTCACCGCGCCGGCGGCATTGTTCACGACACGCTCTATCGCCGGACCCAACGTCTTGCAGGGGCCGCACCAGGGCGCCCAGAAATCCACGATGACGGGCGTTTCCATGCTGGCGTCCAGCACGTCGGCGGCAAAGCCCGCCGTATCGCTGTCCTTAATCAGATCGCCGCCCTTGGCGACAGTGGAAAGATCGATGTCCATAACCTGTGGGCCCCTACGCTAATCGGGCGCGCGACGGGCCGCGCGTCCGGTACTTTTTCGTTGCGCCTTATTTGGCGGTAATCCGGCGTAAGGGCAAGGGCTGTGCAGCGGATGTCCACAGATTGCCATCCGGACGGATGGCCGTTATCGCGGCCGACGGCCTCTCAGTTCTGGAACGTGCGATGCTTAAATACTGCCGGCTCGCGCCCCGTCAGGCCGCACCCGCCCGGATCTCACTGACGAAGTCGGCAAGCTCACGGCTCAAGTCAGCGGAGTGGACACGCACGGTGTCGACGGCCTTGGTCACGTCGCCGGAGACGGACTTGGTGTGCGCCGCGGTCGAGACGACATCCTCCACCCCGGCCGTGACGGCCTGGATTTCGTTCGTCGTCTTGTGAATGCGGTCGACGATTTGTTGGGTCGAGTCGGATTGCGACCTGGAGGCGCTGGAGCTTTCGGAGACAATCCCGTCAACGCTGCTGGCCCCGTCCGATACCTTGCGCATCGCCTCCACGGCGGCCTGGACCATGCTGTTGATCGCGGCGACCTGCTCGGTGATATCGGTTGTGGCCGCCGCGGTCTGGCTCGCCAACGTCTTCACCTCGTTCGCCACAACGGCGAACCCCTTGCCGGCGTCGCCGGCCCGGGCGGCCTCGATGGTGGCGTTCAGGGCGAGAAGATTGGTTTGCTCCGCAATATCGGAAATCAGCTCGACAACGTTGCCGATTTTCTGGGCGGCGGCGGAGAGGCTCTCGACCGCTTCGTCGGTGGCGTCCACATCGGCAACCATGCTGCGGGCGGCCGTCGCCGCCTGGTTCATGATCTCTGTAATGCGCTGCGTGCTGTTCAGCAATTCGGAGGAAGCGCCGGAAATCGCCCCGACATTGTCCGCCGCGCCGTTCGTCGCCACGGCCACGTCCTGCGACCGTCTGCCGGCGCTGTCGATCTCGCCCGACAGGATTTCCGCGGACCCGACAAGGGCCTTCACCGACCCTTCCAACCCGGCGACAATACCGGCGATGCGATCGTTGAAACTGTCGGCCAGCGCCGCCAGTTCCTGCCGGCGCTTTACCTCTTCGCTTTTCTGGTTTTCGACGCGTTCGTCGGTCAGCCGGGCGATTTCACGGGCGTTCTCCCGGAAGATGAACATGGCTTCCGACATGTCGCCGACCTCGTCCTTGGGGCCCCGTGCAATCCGAATGTCGACATTCCCGTCGGCCAGCATCCGCATGTTCTTCGCCAGCCGGGCGATCCGGCGCACGACGACCCGGGTGATATAGAAATACCCGATGCCCGCAGCCATCATGACGGACGCCGCGGCGATGGCCACCAGCACCGCTTCGGTCAGGAACACCGTCCGCTCCGCGCTGGCCACGGCGCGGGTTCCGTTCTCCTCGGCCTCGGTAGAGGCCCGGTCGATGAAGGCCAGCAAGGTTGCGATATGCGCGTTGCCGTTCTTGACCAGTTCTTCGCCGGCGACGCGAACCGCCAGCACCCGCCGCCGGGACTCGATGATATCGAATTCGTCGCCGCCAGCGAACTTGGCCAGCCGGCCGGCGATATCGCGGATGGCGACCGCTTCTTCGGAACGGTCGGCGCCCAGCGCCCCCAGCCGGTCGCGGACCCAGATCAGCAGGTCGTCGCGGCGTTTGACCAGAAGGTCCAGTTGCGCATTGTCCTGCGCCGCCGCCGTTTCGACCGAAAGGGCTGTCAGCCTGTCGGTTATGGAGGTCAAGCCGTGCAGGTTCTGATTCACGCCGAAGCCGTTCGCCAGCGTCAGAAGGCTCATGATGTTGGCGTCGATATCTTCGACAAGAAGGTCGATGGTCTTGCGGGTCTTCTGGGCCTGAACTTCCAGATACGGGTCCAGGACGGCGTCCAGCGCGCGTTTCGTATCCAGAATGGCCGCCAGATCCCGCTCGAACTTCTGGGCCGCCTGCAGGCGTTGGAACACGTTCGACATCAGTTCCTCGGTCATGCCGCGCACGCCGGCCAGGCTTTCCGCAGCGGCGGCGCTTCCCCCGGCCCTATCCGCGGCGCTGCCCAACAGCACGTCGGCGGCGCTTTCCAGCTCGGCCAGCGTAGCCTGCAGCCGGTCGCCGATCTCGACCCGTTCCGGCTCGCTCTCCGCGGCGGCGAGGCGCGCGGCGTCGGCGGAGATAATGCCGCCCGCTTCCTTCAGATAGATCGCGGCGTGCAGTTGCGGCATCGTTTTCAGGCCCAGTTGCGAAACGACGGCCGACAGCCGGTCGACCCCGACCACCGCGACCGCGCCGGAGATCAGCGTCATCATCGCGATACAACCGACAGCCAGCGCCAGCTTCTTGCCGAGGCTTTGCGAAAAGGGACGCCGACCGCGCCCGGTATCCGAGGAAACCATTATATTAGCATCTCTTAGTTTATCAGGAGCACTGCTCCTGCAACTATGAGAAACAATCGTTAAGTATCCGTTTACTGTGACGGCAGGCGCGGACCGGCGCGCGACGGGTCTGGCCAGATCGGTTATTCCGCGATGTCTGCGGTCAGCGCGTCGAAGTCCAGGATAACCGGCGTATGGCCGGCATGTTCCAGGAAGGTCACCAGATCCTTCGACCCGATCCGCGTCGTGCGGTCGTTGCGCAGGGGATGCACATGCACGGCATTGTGATCGAAGATCGCCTTGTCCAGCACCACCGTGACCCGCCCGTCCCGGTCGTTGATCGCGCCGAGCGGGGTGACCGCGCCGGGAATGACGCCGAGGCACTCCATCAGCAGGTCTGAGGAGCCGAAGCTCAGATTTCCGCGGGCGTCCAGCGCGCCCTTCAGGGCCTTCAGATCGACCGGGCGTTCTTCCAGCACGGTCGCCAGCCAGATGTTCTTTTTCTTGTCCCGCAGGAACAGGTTCTTGATATGGCCTTCTTCATGATGCGCCTCGCGGACCGCTTTGGCCTGATCCACGGTGAAAGCGGCCTCATGCGCCACGGTGTGGGTCTCAAGGCCCAGCTCCTCGAACAATGCGTAAACGTCTGTGTCTTTCAGGGGGGCTTGTGTCTCGGACATGTGAAAACGGTCCCGGTCTGAGTTGGATCCTCAATGTGCGCTGTTAGCGCACCCGTGCGGACGCCGCAACGCCGTTAACGGCTGGCGCCCGGCGGGCCTTGTCCCCGGCATCCTCCGGGATAGGTTTTCTGCCGCCGGATCAGCAGCACCTGGAAAGACCTTATGGGGTTCTTCGAGCATGAATTCGACGCGCCCGTCGCGCACCACGACGTCGGCAGCGATAAATACCGTTACACTGTCGTCTATGTGCCGGACAGTGTCGCCGCCGCCTTGCCGTTGGACGAATATCCCAGGCTGCGCGTCAATGCCGAAATAGACGATTATCCCCTGGATGCCGCCCTGACCCCCGTGCGTGGGGTCTGGTACATCATGCTCTCCAAGAAAACCCTCAGCGCCATCGAACGGCGGGTCGGCGACATCGTCACGGTACGGTTCCGGGTGGCCGATCAGGACGCGGTGGATATGCCGGACGCCCTGCTGGCGGCCTTGCGCGGAGATGCGCGGATGCAGCCTCTGTGGGACGCCCTGACGCCGGGAAAGAAACGGTCCCTGGCGCACCGGGTCGGCAGCGCGAAGTCGCCGGAAACGCAGGCCCGCCGTATCGCCGAAGTGTTCGACATCATGACCGGCAAAAGGGACGCCTACGGCAAGCTTGTTGAGGGGACGTGACGTCGGTTTGACCGGAAATCGAGCAGCGCCCTCTGCCTGCCGGAACAGGCCGCAAGCGCCGCGCCGGCTGGGCGAACCAGCGCCTTGAGAAAAAGCGCGATTGAGCGCTTGCAAAGCGTCGAACGATGGGTAAGATGCGCGCCGCTCCGCTAGGGAGCCGCAGGGCCAATCACCCACCGGCCCGAAGGACTTGGACAAGCCGGATTCTTGGACAAGTCAGAACACTGGAAAATGCGGGCGTAGCTCAGGGGTAGAGCGCAACCTTGCCAAGGTTGATGTCGTGAGTTCGAATCTCATCGCCCGCTCCAGTTTTCTTTGGAAGCCCCCTTAATATCAATAACTTGAAATCGCGCATGCCCCACGGGCAGGGCCGGATTGATCTGCATTCGCGCATCTGCCTCTCAATCAGCGCCCGGTTCCGGCCCGAGATCGGTCATGCATGAACCTTTATCCAGCGCCCGCTGATGACCGGAGCGCCCGTCGCTGCTGCTGCACCCTTGTCCGCATAGAACTCGTTTGCGGACATTCCGAACATATTTCTATAAATGCGTTGTTGCTTCATCACCGCTCGGGCCGGATGAGTTGAAATGATCCTTAATGTTGCCGTTTCCGGCTATCGGTCTCTCCGAAATCTGACGCTGCCACTCGCGCCGTTGACGGTGGTAACCGGTGGCAATGGCGTTGGGAAGTCGTCGCTTTATCGCGCGCTTCGAATGCTGGGCGAGATATCGCAAGGTAGGGTCATATCCACACTCGCGTCCGAAGGAGGGTTGAGTTCCACAATGTGGGCTGGCCCTGAAGTTCTGTCACGAGGCATGAAATCGGGCGAGGTTCCTATTACGGGAACGGTGAGAAGCAAGCCAATCGGTCTCAAGCTCGGTTTCTCGTCCGAAGATTTTGGGTATGCAGTGGAGCTCGGCTTGCCTGCGGAAGTCTCTGCCTTCCCAAACGATCCCGAGATCAAAACCGAAGCGATGTGGATTGGCGAGAAGTTAAGCCGACATAACATACTTGCAGAACGTCACGGCCCCAGTGTCAGAGTGAGGTCAGAGGCTAGCTCCTGGAACCAGGCAGCCACATCCCTTCCACCGTTTGATAGCATGATGACCCATGCCGCGGACCCGAAAGACGGATTGGAACTGCTTCACTTGCGGGACCGCATGCGGAATTGGCGGTTCTATGATCAACTTCGAACTGATCGTGACGCCCCTGCAAGAAAGCAACAGATTGGCACCAGAACGCCAATCCTTGCGAGTGACGGTTCAGACCTGGCGGCTGCTATTGAGACAATCAGGGAAATCGGCGATCCCGTCACGCTTGATGAGACGATCCTTGACGCATTTCCGGGTAGTTCAGTCGAAGTTCAGGCAAAAGATGGGCTGTTCTTTCTCAGCATGCGGCAGCATGGGCTTCTCCGTCCACTCAGCACCGCAGAGTTGTCGGATGGGACTCTGCGATACTTGCTCCTTGTTGCGGCCTTACTGACCCCGCGACCGCCAAGCCTGATGGTTCTGAATGAACCCGAGACAAGCCTGCACCCTGATTTGATTTCGCCATTGGCGCGCCTGATCAAAGAAGCCTCCAAGCGAAGCCAAATCATCGTCGTTTCTCACAGTCAAGTTTTAGCAGATGCTTTGAGCGGGGATGATGCGATCGCGCATCGCCTGGAGAAGGACACTGGTGAAACGGTAGTTCCAGCTGCAGAGCAGGTATCCTGGGCCTGGCTCAAGCGGTAACCTGGAACAAAGACATCTATAAGATCGTCCAGTAGACCAGCCAGTAGATCCGCCAAGGTCTGCTTCCCGATAATTTGATCGCGTTGATGCAGTCTGCAGCATCAGTCACTCCGGGCTCACATCAGACAGTCGCGACGGCGCACCATGGTTCGATTTCGATCTGGTTGATTAGCATATCGCCTCTGCGGACCTAGCGCCGTTCACGCCATATGCATAAATGTCCGCTTCCTTATGCCTCGACAGATTGCATAATTCGGTTCCAGGCGGGATCATTCCGCCAGCTGAGACGGGATAGTGCCGATATGCAGATCGATGGGACACTAGCTGCCGGACACCAACGCACCTTTGACCGATTCGATGAATGGGTGCGTTCGGGTTTCCCTGGTGGTCCGAGGGCTAGGACATTCGCTCTTGTCGGTGGAGCTGTAGTGCTGTGGGCAAGCTGGCCTGCACTTGCGACCATCGCCCATCCGGCCCCGCCTTTACTGGTTCTTGGGGCGTCGGCATTGATTGGCTTTCTGTTTTCGTTGGTACTGGCCGCTAAACAGAAGGCGCTCGCGACCTTCGCAACTGTGCCAGTCAAAACCTTGGTCTTCGTAGCCATCGGTCTGATGGGGAACAATGCGTTCTACTTGGCCGCAATCACACGGATCGGTCCTGCTGAAGCAAATGTCGTTCACTACCTGTGGCCGGTCTTCCTCGTGGGTCTGGCGTCTGCTGTACACCGGCGCGCGCCGACATTCCTCCAGACTATAGGCATCGCTTCTGGTTTTATTGGTGTTGCCGTCGCTCTGTCACCGCAGATGGGTGGCGGCCTCGATCTGATCGGTGCGCTGCTTGGAGCATGCGGCGCACTTACGTTTGCGATCTACTCGGTTGGTCGTTCCCTTGCTCAAGTCGAAACGAATGTTGTCGGTCCCTCACTTGGGGTGGCCGGTATTGCCGCGCTGGCTGCGCATTTCATTCTTGAACCGGTCTATTGGCCGGCCAACAGTCAATGGCTTGCCATCGTTCTAATGGGAGTTGGCCCTTTCACTGTTGCGAACATCCTGTGGGACAGGGCAACGCGAGAAGGATCAGCCGCGACAATCTCTAGCCTCGCTTTCCTGACGCCATTGGTTGCCATGATGCTATTGGCGGTATTCGGCCTTGGTGTCGTGACCGTCGCGACGGTCATCGGGGCGCTCTTTGCAATCGCCGGGGCGGTTTTAAGCTCCCAATCCAAGTGACGAAAGCCGACGTTCGTGCAGTCTGCAGCATCCGCCTCTTTGGGCTCAAAGCGGAAATCTGAATAGGTCTCCGCAGACGGCCGTGGATGGCATGCGACAGACGCGGGAACTTCAACAACGCGACGTCTGCTTGGGGCCCAACAGCAGCTCAGTGTCCGGTGTCGTTTTCAGTCGGTGCACGTCCCTCTCAGCCGTACGGCCGCGTACATCGTTGGAACGCAATCCTGATATCCCTTTGAAAGGGTTAAACCGCCCCGGCAAGAGCGCAGGACACTATTCAACTCGATACGACAGGCAAAATCCACGGTTCCTGCGCGCATCGCCCGCTCTACGTATTGGCTCGATCATCTGACAATGTAGGCCAATTCCACGCCGATTGTTCCCATTGAATTAATTTGGCGAACGGCAGGTTCCCTACAGACCAACGGAGCGGCGGTTTGAGTATCTGGTCGCCATAGTGAGCGGATGCAATCACCAACGGCACCTTTTGCCCGGATCTGCTTTCGCTAAAGCGGTCATTCGAATTTTCTCTTCACAAGTTTGGTGTCGATGCCGGCACCTCGCGAGGATCCGAACAACAAAGCCGGTCAGCTAACAAATCCACGCGTCTGGATGACTGTGAGTTGGCCATCAACAGTTCCAAGAACGAGACGGTCATCTTGGACAGCACACGAAAATACAACATTGGGCAGGCCGCGCGTTAAAAACGGTTCCCAGCGAATTTCCTGGCCTGTATTGGCCGACAGTAAAGCGAACTCGCCGTTTAAGAAGAACGCCGCTAGTAAACCAAACTTCTGTAAGACGACTATTGTGCTGCAGGACGCCGGCGTATCGATGCGCCAAATCTCCTTTCCGTCCCACAGATCCTTTCTATACAGGAATCCTGCATAACCTGCCGCCGCGCCGGGATTGTAGTGTTTCCCCGCAACGACCACACCTTCTCCAAGAGCGTCGCTCAAATAGGTGAATGAGCATTCCATGGCGTGGCTCGCATCGGTGCCGTCCATATCCAAGATTGGCCAAAGACGCCTTACGGAGCCGTCCTTCTCCAGCATGCAAAGATGCTTAGGAACCTGCGTATCAAAAAGCTCTTCGAAACTCAGTTGTCCTTCGTGACTTTGCAAAAAAAACAGATACGGAGCGGCATCTATTCTGAGATACTCATTGAAAACGTCATAGTGGCTTAAATCGAGCAGCTTTGACTTATCGCCGGTAATCAGCACATCTTTGGAGCTTGCGTTCTCGACGCGGCTGCGGTCGCGGCGACCAAGCAAACGCCCGTCGCATGCGCGAGAAAATGTATGCGAGCCAACAAACTCACGAAACTTTCTCAAGCCCTCACCGTCGTAGTGGTAGAGTGCCGACTTGCGGAACTCATGACTACTATCGCCATCGTTTTCGGTGGTGACATGTACAACAGCTTGATCGCCGCAAAAAACCTGGCAACCGTTGCCATCGCCTTCGAACAACCTGGTCAAGCGTTCGTCCAATTTCATTACCTGAAGGAGGCAATCATCGTGCACAAAGCCGATTTCGTCGTGATTGAACCAAGACACATCCCAAATCGGGGAACGCTGACTTATTTCTATCAACCCCATATACTTGCAAACAAACTGTTCGGGGTCGGCGGGTATCGATGGAAACCGCTTATCAGCGTAAATCGCAGCAGCAGATTTCGGGCTCTGTTGCGCCATTTGACGCAAGATGGCATCTGGATCGGGAAGACCCGGGGCAAGTGAAAAAAAGAACGGCACTTCAAGCTCGAAGAACAGATCGAATGCTGCACTATCATCCGGATCATCCTCGGCAATGCTCTCATCCCATGGGCGGACAAACGCGACAAGATTACTGCCGTTTTCATCAAATACGACGCGGGCCACTTCAGGTGATCGCGGCAACGATCGGCCGGATTCTCCGGTTTCCCAATTCCACAAGAGCAATTCACCTTCGAACATCCAGCCACCATCGTAACTGCCAGTGGCAATCGCAAGGATCGGCTTTGATGGATGAAATGCAATTTCGTTCACAGGAAATCTGCAATCATCAAAGAATGCAAATGGCAGATTCCGACCACGTTGGTACAACCCTACGCGGTGACGGAGTTTCTGACCTCCGTATGCTGCACGAGCGGGTGGTTCCGTTAAAAGGCAATAGTCAGAACAAATCGCCAGTATAGAACCATTAGCGTTCTGAAACGCCTGCCCCAGTTCTCCGATGCCAGGAAGGGATGGTTCAACAAGGAATTCCATGAGTATTAATTAGTTTACTGCTCCAATACTGTCGATCATTTAAAGTAGATAATGACAGGAAATCCCATCAGATTCGATTGCATCATGGAAATCTGAGGGTTTAGGTAAATTATAAGCGCGTATGGCCGCTTGTAAAGAAGCACTCAGCAGATCCTCATCAAGGTAAATCGGTCAAAGCCTGATGAAGTTATGCTTCAAGTTGGTGGTGCAATAGCGAACAGGTGGGGACAGAAGCGCGTCACTTTGGGCTCCAGGCGGACTTTTTCTGCGGCTTACTCCAAGGTCATGTTTACGGACTCATCCTGATGCCGGTGCGTATCTCACTCGACCGCATACTTGCGCTCATCGGCGGCATGCATCCCCGATAACCCTTTGAAAGGGCCAAACCGCCCCGGCGAGACTGCAGGACATTATTCAACTCGATACGACAGGCAAAACCACGGTTCCTGCGCGCATCGCGCGTTCCGGTTTTTCTCCAAAGGCGCCTTAACTGCTCATTGCCCGACCGGACTTGCGTTCAGCCCGCCGCGTCGAACTCAACGGGGGTAGAGACCTGCGCTGTCATTGGTCCGATGTTTGGCGTCATGGAACCAGTTGCGGAAGGATCGGATCGTTGCGCGGTCCTGGTCGCCTTGACGGCAGACGAAATACAGCGACCGTTCCGTGGCGACGACGGACTTGTCCAGCCGGACCACGCGTCCCGCGGCCAGGTCATCTTCGACAAGAAGCCTTCTCGCCAGGGCGACGCCCTGACCGTCAATCGCCGCGGCGATCAAAACGGCGGTGTCCGCGAAAATCAAATCTTGAGAACCCAGGCGGGATCGATCCACGCCCATCAGATCCGCCCATTCCACCCATGCCGGATTGAAGCGGTCGTGGAGCAGCGGCAACCGCACAATTTCGGATGGCGTCATCGGCAAATCCTTCGCCGAGACAAGGGTCGGCGACGCCACGACAATCAAGGCCTCGTCCGCTACAAGCTCATGGTAAAGACCGGCCCATCCCGGCACGCCGAAGCGCAGCGCAACATCGATCTCGCTATCCTCGAAGTCGATGAAGGTATCGTTGGTGTCGAGAAACATGGCGACGCCGGGATGCCTGGCGCGAAACGCCGGAAGGCGGGGGACCAGCCATTTGGTCGCCAGGGAGGAAGAGAGGGAAATCGTTACCGACTTCCTGTTCGGCTCCCGCCGAACGCCGCGCACGCCAAGCTCCAGAGCGCCGAACCCTTGCTGCGTGGCCCGGTGCAGCGTCTCGCCCGCATCCGTCAACGCCACACCTCGGACATGTCTGTGAAGCAGAAGGACGCCCAGATATTCTTCAAGCAGGGCCATCTGCTTGCTGACCGCACCGTGCGAAACACCGAGCGTATCGGCGGCCCGGGTCAGGCTTGAATGGCTGGCGACAGCGTCGAAGACCTGTAAGGCCCGGAGATGTCTGAGTTCCGGCATGGCTATGAGAATAGCTCATAGATAAGCGACGAAAACTCCCTTTTTCCTGAATGCACGCCGCCGCACTCTCTCCAAGCGTAGATTTTCTCTCACGGTAAAGGGTTGCGAAGATGCCGGCACAAAAAGTCGCGCTTATGACGGGTACGGGGCAGGGCATCGGCGCGGGCTGTGCGCGCGAGATGGCGCGGGCGGGGTACAAGGTCTCGCTGATGTCGCCGTCGACCCGAAGCATCGAACTGGCCGAAGAATTGGGCGGTATCGGGCGCAGCGGGTCGGTCCTGGATGCCGGCGATCTTCAGGCCATGGTGGATGACACGATGAACGAATACGGCCGCATCGATGCGGTCGTCAGCAATATGGGGCACGGCGGAACCGTTCCCGACGCCATAAAGACGGTCGGGTTCGATCCGGATTTCGACGGCCCGCTGCTCGAACTGCCCGATTCCCTGTGGCATGAGAGCCTCGACATGTATGTGCTCAACGTCGTGAAGCTGGCCCGGATCGTGACGCCCATTATGATCGAACAGGGCGGCGGGAACTTCGTGAATATCTCTTCGATGAACACGGTCGAACCGCGCGCACCCTATCCGATGAGCATGCTGCGCGGCGCGCTGCACAGCTTCTCAAAGCTCTTCGGGGACAGATATGCGCGCCACAACATCTGCATGAACAATCTGATGCCCGGCTTCTGCGAGAATGTGAACCTGTCGGACTTCGCCCGCAGATCGATTCCCGCGCAGCGCGCCGCACGATTTGCAGAGATCGGCAAGGCCTGCGTTTTCCTATCGTCAGAGGATGCCCGCTATATCAACGGCCAGAGCATTCTGTCGGACGGCGGCATGAACCGGGCCGTCCGATAGGGCGCGATGGTCGTTCTCAAAGCCTGATCGGACAGGCATCCTGGAGTGGCCCACCCAGTCGCGTCATATATAAAAAAGGGCCGCCCGAAAGAGCGGCCCCAGTCAACAGCATGGGGTCTGCAAGCGGTGCGGTGTGTTACGCCGAACCGTCCGGCCGCCGGTTGACGATCCGCCAGGCGAGCGGCAGGACCGCGGCGGCCAGGGCGAGTTTCGTCACGTCGCCCAGCAGGAAGGGGGTGAGGCCCCATTCCAGAATGGGTTTGTCCCAGCCGAACAGCACGCCCAGCCACAAAACGCCGGGAAGATAGATGACCGCGTTCCCAAGCAGCATCGCGGCCGCGGTCGTAACGGGGTTCCGGTCCCATCCGCGTTCGGCGAGATAGCCGCAAAGCATCGCGGCCATGACGAAGCCGACAAGATAGCCGCCGGTCCCGCCCATCATATAGGCAAGGCCGATACCCTTCTCCGGCGTCCCGGCGAAAACCGGCAGGCCCGCCGCTCCCCAAATCATGTAGAGCGCCAGGGTCATGCCGCCCAGCCGCCAGCCATAGGCCATGCCGATGCCCAGAACCACAAAGGTCTGCATGGTCATCGGGACCGGATAGAAGGGGATTTGCACCTTGGCGGACAGCGCCAGCAGGATCGACCCCGCGACGGCCAGAACGATCTGGCGGGGCAGGGAGCCGCTGGATTGACCCCAGACGGCGGTGGCGAGTGTTGCATTCATTGTCTGTGTCTCCTTGTTCGGGCGGTGTCAGGAAAGATGCGCGCGGATGCGGTTCAGCGTGCCGCTGCGGCCCTGACGCGCCGCCAGCGCAGCGTCCATATCGACTTTGACAAAGCGTGTCGGCGTGTTCGGTTGAAGCTGGCCGATGAAGTCCATGTCGGCCGAGATGACGGCGCCTATCGTGAAGTACCCGCCGCCCGAGACCGCGTCCCGGTGCAGGACAATCGGTTCCGTCCCGCCTGGCACCTGGATGGAACCATAGGGATAGCAGCCGTCGACGATGTTGGAGGGATCGGACCCAGCGCCGAAAGGCTGCTCGCGTTCATTGAACGCCAGCGGCCGCCCGCCCCGGAAACGGTATCCCATACGGTCCGCCTCGGGCGCGACTTTCCATTCGTCGGAGAAGAAGCCCTCTCCGGCCTCCTCCGTGATCAGCCGCCAGTAGAGGCCGGGCAGAACGCGCAGTTCCGCCGGATTGCCGGGCGCGCGGCGGAGGGTTTCGGGGATCGTCGCGCCCTCCTTGGCGTTCCGTCCCGCGCCGACCGGCACAACGTCGTCGGCCGCAAGGGGCCGTCCGTCGATCCCGCCCAAAGCGCCGATCGGATAGGTCGAGCGGCTGCCGAGATAAAGCGGCGTGTCGATCCCGCCCGAAACCGCGATATAGGCGCGCGCCCCGCCGGCGAGGAAATCGAAGCTGAGGATCTGCCCGGCCTTGACGGTGAAGGCGGTCCAGAGCGGCGCCGGCTCGCCGTCGATCTTCGGCGGCAGATTTGCGCCGGTGACGGCGACCGTCGCATTCGACTGAAACTCCAGTTGCGGGCCCATGAAGACAGCTTCCAGAGCGGCCGCGCCTTCGTCATTGCCGACCAGCATGTTCGCGCAGCGCAGCGCGAAACGGTCCATCGCCCCGGAGATGGGAATGCCGAGATGGAAATATCCGGGCCGGCCCAGATCCTGAACCGTGGTGAGAAGGCCGGGTTGGAGAACTTTAATTCCCATGGAGCGCCTCCATCAGTTTCGCGTTATAGCCATCGATATCGGCATTGAACTTCTCAAGATCGAATTCGACGTTGCGGATTTTGGGCCGGTAGGTGTTGTTCTCCACCGCCGCCAGCGTGTCGTCGTATTCGGCGCGGTCAATCGGCTTCCATTTGACGATATCGCCCGGATTGAAGAAGACCATGAAGTCCTTCAGGTAGGAGGTGGTCTGTGTCGGGTCGTAGATCGTCATCGGCGTAATGCCGAACATCTGATAGCCGCCAGCGCCGCGGACCGAATAAATGCAGGAAAAACAGCCGCCGTACCCGACTGTCTGTTTGGGGGTGTCGGTGCGCGGACGCAGATATTTCGGCACCTCGATCTGCCGCTTCCGATCCACCAGTTGGTACAGGAAGGGCAGGCCCGCGACGAACCCGACCATGGACACGAACCAGGGGCTGGAATGGTGGGCCGTGATAAAGGCGTCCACCGTGTCGTACCCGTTGATCCGGGCGGCATAGTCGAGATCGGTTCCGTTGGGGTCCTGATGCCGCTCGCGAAAACGCATCAAGGTCTCCTGCGTCCAGGGGTCCTGGTAATAGACCGGGATTTCGATAATGCGGGTATCGAGCCGCTTCTCGGCGCTCTCGGTTGCACTTTCCAGGGATTTCAGCTCCGCCATCATATCGGCGGGGCTGATCCGGTCGGGATCGAACTTGATCTGCATGCTGGCGTTCGCCGGGCAGATCTCCGTCACGCCGTCGATGCCGGCCTCCTTGACGGCCTTTGTCATCGACAACCCTTTGAAGAAGGCGTCGAGCGACATCTCCTCGTCCATTTCGACGAAGATATGTTCATCGCCGCCGAAGGTGTATCTGGTCTTCATACGCCCAAAACCTCCCTTACGATTCCAAGTTTTCTGCGTTTGTCTCAAGCCATGTCTCAAGCCACCGTGTGTCGTACCGCGCGTCGCGGACGGCCTTATCCCGGGCGAGCGCGCGGAACAGGGGTGTCGTTGTCTTGACCCCCTCGATGGAAAACTCGTTGAGCGCGCGCCCAAGCCGGTCGATTGCCGCGCTCCGGTCTTCATCCCAGACC
>JANQIT010000015.1 GCA_028282025.1 Hwanghaeella sp.
CGGGCTGGAAGGTATAGAGGATTCGCGTCCAATCCCCGGTATTGAATGGGAGCTTACCGTGGACCGGGCGCAAGCTTCAAAGTTCGGCGCGGACATCGCGCTGGTGGGCAACTTCGTGCAATTGGTGACCAAGGGTTTGAAGGTCAGCGATTTCCGACCGGACGACGCGGACGAGGAAGTCGATATCCTGGCCCGCTTCCCGGAAGAATACAGGACGCTGGATCAGTTGGACCGGATCCGGGTCAGCACCGATACCGGGACCGTGCCGGTCGGCAATTTCCTGGAAAGGTCCGCCCAGCAGAAGACCGGGCTGTTGCGGCGGGTTGACGCAAAGCGCATCGTGTTCGTCCGCGCCGACGTGGCCGAAGGTGTTCTGGTGGATGACAAGGTCACGCAGATCAAGAAGTGGTTGCCGACGGCGAACCTGCCGGACGGCGTCGACGTGACCTTCAAGGGCGAGGACGAGGAACAGGCCGCCGCCCAGGACTTCCTTTTGAAGGCCTTCGCCGTCGCGCTGTTCATCATGGCGGTGATCCTGGTGACCCAGTTCAACAGCTTCTACTCCGGCCTGTTGATCCTGTCCGCTGTCGTGATGTCGACGGTGGGCGTCCTGCTTGGCCTGCTGGCCATTCAACAGCCGTTCGGCATTGTGATGAGCGGGATCGGCGTGATCGCCCTGGCCGGGATCGTGGTGAACAACAACATCGTTCTGATCGACACCTACGACTTCCTGGCGAAACGGGAGAAGGATCTGCGCACCGCGATCCTGAAAACCGGGGCCCAGCGCCTGCGCCCGGTGATGCTGACTACCATCACCACCATCTTCGGCCTGATGCCGATGGTCCTGCAGACCAATATCGACTTCATCACACGGGAAGTGGCGACCGGCGCGCCGTCCACCCAATGGTGGGTGCAGTTGGCGACCGCTATCGTCTTCGGCTTGGCCTTCGCCACCGTGCTGACCCTGCTGGTCACGCCAAGCCTGCTGATGCTGCGGGCGCGGCGGATCGAAAAGCGGCGCGCCGACGAAGCCGGCGCGACGGCACCCGCTCAAGGCGGTGCAATTCCGGCAGAGTAAGGGGCAAAACGGTCTGCGTATATTCCGAACCGTTTGAAGGTCAGTCGAACAGGGCGTCGATGGCGGACTGGTCCATGACCACCTTTTCCTCCGCATCCGACTCCACATCGCCCGGCAGATCCACATCGTCACCGGCCGCCAGCGCCAGGGCGGCGGCCCCCTCGACGCCGTTGATGATGCCGCTGCACCGGTCGATCATCGCCTGCAGCTTCTGACTGAATGCCGTGCACAAGGCCCTCAGGGCGTCCGCGTCGCCCGACGCGATGGCCCCCGGCACCACATTGAAGGCCCGTTCCACCGTGCGGTTCATCAGGTCGACCGTGTATTCCAGCGCCTCGCGGTCCTCGTTCAGCACGTGATCGTAGGCGGCAATGGCCAGGTCCTTATGGGTGAAGACCGACACTTCGAAATGCTGGACATAGGTCTTGGGTTGCCATTCCCGGGCGTCCTCGAACATTTCCGGCATGTCCGGCACCAGATCGAGCATCATCACCAGTTCATTGAAGTGGTTCAGATAGTCGGTCGACAGAAACGTCGTTGAGTTGATGGTCGTGTTCTCAACGAGTTTCCGGTAGGTGCGCCGGAATTTGAAACTGTCCGACTGCGCCGTATCCCAGGCCGATGGACTAGACATGCCAAAACCCCGCGCCGGGCGCGAAAATCGGCCCGCTCTTGGGGGCGGTCGCCGCAGTCGGTGCAGGCATTGGCCAAATCATCGAAAGAGTCTACCGGAATCGGCTGTCAGATCAAATCCGACTCGACCGATTTATCCGCTGAAGACAGGCGGATAAGCGACGGCAGCACCTGTTCGATCTCCGTCACGACTTCGAACAGCGCGCGGTTCTCCGGACGGGCGAAGCCTTCATCGACGATATGATCGATCGCCTGGACAAGCGGCCGCCAGTATCCGTCGATATCGGCCACGATGATCGGCTTGTTATGCAGCTTCAACTGCCGCCAGGTCAGAATTTCGAAAAACTCCTCCAGCGTCCCGAATCCGCCGGGCAGCACGACGAACCCGTCGGACCGTTCCGCCATGATCTGTTTGCGAACATGCATGGATTCGACGCGGATCAGCTCCGTCACGTCATCCTTGCCGACTTCCGCATCATGAAGGAATTCCGGTATGACCCCGACGACGCGCCCGCTCCCCGCAAGCACCGCGTCCGCGACGATGCCCATAATACCGACCTGGCCGCCGCCATAGACCAGCTCCACGCCGTTCGCCGCCAATTCCGCCCCCAGCGCTTCGCCCGCATCCTTGTAGGATTGCGAAACGGCGGAAGAAGATCCGCAATAGACACAAACGCTTTTCACGTCGGACATGCCGGTTTTCCCCCTCAAATTGCACTGTGTGCGCTGATAAACAGATCGCCGCGCCGGCGCAAGCACAGAGCCTTTGTCCGGTCAGCCGGCCTTTATATCAATAAAATTTGAAGGGGATTTTCGGAAACGCGTTGAAAGAACCTCTGTTCGCAACAGTTTGTTCAGGACAGTATGATATATCTGTTCGAGACAAACAGAATTGAGGGACTTCAATATGTTAACAGCACGGAAGGCTTTAGCCGCCGGATTGGTACTCCTTTTCGCATTCGGCGCGCAGGGCGTGTCGGCCGCCTCGCCGGATGACAAGATCAAGAACCGCCAGGCCGCCATGAAGCAGATCGGCGGCCAGATGAAGGTCATCAAGGATTATCTGGGCGGCAGCGGATCGGCCGCCGACGTCGCCGCGGGTGCAAAGAAGATCAACGATCTCAGCAAGACCACCCCGGCCCTGTTCGTGCCCGGGACGGCGCGGGGCGAGGCGGGCCTTGCCGTGGAAACAGAGGCGCTGGCCAAGATCTGGGAAGATCCGGCCGGGTTCCAGACGGCCTGGGACGTGATGGCCGCGGAATCGCAGAAACTCGCGGATATCGCCGCGACCGACGACTATGATGCGATCCGCACCCAGTTCGGGACCATGGCCAAGAACGGCTGCGGCGGCTGTCACAAGGTCTACCGCATCAAGAAGTAAATCCGGGCGGCGTTACACAGTGCGCGGGCGGGCCCACCGGTCCGCCCGTTCGCAGTTTCGGGTTTAACCTCTACGAAGCGCCGGCAGCCACCATGCGCCGACGAACGCAAACCGCCCTTAGAGAAGGCGGGGCAGTCCCCAGACAACGAACGCCATCACCGCCGCCGACAGTATCAGGGCGATCAGGGCGCGCGGGGCGGGAAGCAGGGTCGGCGGCGTGATCGGCCCGTCGTCGCCATAGCGCCGCCAGCCCGAAATCATGGCCGAGATCAGCCGTTCGCTCTTGTACCCTTCATGAAAGAGGACGGCGGTCAGGTGCAGGCCGATCATGATCAGCAGAATGTCGAACAGCAGATGATGCAGGTCCGACGCCTGATTACCCGCATCGAACGAGATCAGGCCGCTTAACGGCCCGGAATTGATGAAGTCGATATCCTGGGCGAACAGGCCGGTGGCCACCTGCGCGATCAGCAGGCTAAGCAGCGCCAACACCCCCAGGCCGCCCAGCGGATTATGGCCGACATCGTTGCCGGGTTTGCGCTGAACCAGCTCACCCAGATAGGAAATCAGCGTCGCCGGTGTCGAAAAACAGGCGGACAGCCGCGACGTGTCGCTGCCGACCAGCCCCCAAAGCAGCCGGAACAGGATCAGGACGAACATCCCGTAGCCGGAATAGTAGTGTACCGTGAAATTATCGACCTCGGCGCTGGCCCAGGAAACCGCGAACAGGGCGACCACGCCCCAGTGGAACAGGCGGGTGGGAAGATCCCAGATTTTCATCTCGCGCATGACGTCATTTCCAATCCTGATAGATCCACCCCGTTGCGCCGCCCGCGCGTTTGCGCAAAACAGCGGCAAGGACTACATATACCGATAGATATTCGGTGTTGCGAGAATCGTGTATGGCTGGGTTGCCTGCGGTCTCAAACTGCGAAGATACGGTCGTGGGTGCGCTGAAGGGTGGTCGACGTTTCAATGCGGCGGCTAAATCGCCCGAAACGGCGCAGAATTACGAGGCGATATTGACTCGAAGTCTTCTGGTTGGCCTTGCCGGTGTTGTCATCATCGTGGCCGCGCTCGGTTTGAATTTCTGGCTGAACCGCGACGCATCCCAGGATGTCGCCGCGAGCGGAGACGCCGACACGCCCCGGGTTGTGGCCGAGGAGCCGCCGGAAACGCCGGCGGCGACCTCTGAACCGTCCCAGGCGGCCACGGCGACGGCCGCGGCGTCCCGCCAGGATCAAGGCGGCAGCGTGCCGGCCGGGGTGCAGACAGACACCGATGCCGCGCAGACAGAGCAGTCCACCGCGGAAAGCAACGCCGCCGCCACTGCACAACCGCCACCGGCGGAAACTGCGGCGCGGGATGAGGATGCCCCGGCTTTCGATGTCGTCCGGCTAAGCCGGAAGGGCGATTCCGTCATGGCCGGGCGCGGGAAGCCGGGCACCACGGTCGATATCCTGTCGGACGACGAGACCATCGGATCGGCGGAGGTGGACGACCGTGGCGAATGGGTCTTCGTGCCGACGACGCCGCTGGAACCCGGCAGCCACGAACTGTCGCTGCGGGCGACGGAAGAAGATAGTGAAGCGCCCCCGGTGGAATCGGACCATGTGGTGGTTCTGGTCGTTCCCAAGGCGGGTGAGAATATCGCGGGCCAACCGAGCCGCGAGGAGAGCGAACCGCTGGCCCTGCTGGTGCCGAGCGACGGCACGCCGGGCGAGACCAAGGTGCTGCAGAAACCGACCACAGTGCCCGGCGGGGTGGAGGCGGAGACTGGCGATCTGGCGCTCGACATCGTCGATTACGACCAGGAAGGGTCGCTGGCGCTGACCGGACGCGGCAAACCCAACGCCTCGGTCCGAGTCTATCTGGACAATGATTTCGTGGGCGAGGCCCCGGTCGACGACAAGGGGTTCTGGCGCGCCACGCCGGACGAAGGCGTCGATCCGGGCGTTTACGATCTGCGGGTCGATCAGGTGGTGGATGAGACCGTGGTCGCGCGGCTGGAACTGCCGTTCAGCCGGGCGGAGCCGATCACCTCGTTGCGCGACGAACAGTTGGTTATTGTGCAACCGGGGAACAGTCTGTGGCGGATCGCCCGCCGGACCCTGGGCGAAGGGATGGCCTTTTCGGTGATCTACGATGCGAACAAGAACCAGATCCGCGATCCCGATCTGATCTATCCCGGCCAGATCTTCCAGGTCCCGAAACGCGCCGTGAACTGAGCCTATCGGCGGTCATCGCCGGGTCGCGAGGCAAAAGACACTCAAGCCGAAGAGACGGTTCCAGGGGAACACCCAACGCCGTTCGGCGTCGTGGATGCCGACCAGGAGCCGGTTCATCCGATCCGACGCTTTCCTCAATTGGCTTTTGGCCTCGGCGGGCCGCGATCCGTTTTTAATCCGGTCGCCCAGACGCAGCGCCGCCACCGCCGGAAACAGAAGCCCGAAAAAGTAACGCCCGGCCACCGGCTCCAAACCGGCGCGCCGCACCAGCGCCTCCGTTTCAGCCAGCGTATATCGGCGTCGATGTTCCAGGAAAACATCATGCCCCGACCATAGCCATTGAAAGGCGGGAACGGTGATCAGGACGTGCCCCGCAGGCGTCAGGCGGTCGGTATAGGAACGCAGCAGGGCCAGATCGTCGTCCACATGTTCGAGAACATCCATGAACAAGATCAGATCTTGGTTTTGTTCGCCAAGGTCGCGAACGAACCGCAAATCAGGACGGCTGACATCGGCGAGGCGTTCGTCACTATAGAACGGATCGACGCAAGTGGCCGACCTCACCAGGCCAGTATCCAGCAGACGGCGCGCGAAGACGCCCGATCCCGCGCCGATATCCAGCACGGCCTTCGCCTCTATCCCCGCCAGCATGTCGGTCAGGGCGCGCCCCTTGGAAACATAGTACCAATGGGCGGCCAGATCCGGCCCCAGTATTTCTTCCTCTTTCAGATCCAACAGCGCGGTCCTTAACGGAGCAAAATAGACGAAAAACCATCCCTGCCGTCCGATGAGGCGGAACGTGACGAACGGTACCGGACATCCGGCTTGCCCTGGGCGGGCCGGCACCCTAGTTTCCCTAAGCAAAGCGGTGCGGGCAATCCCGCGACAGACCGCGCAAAACGGAACAGCATATATGTCGATTTCGGACCTTCTGAAGCCCGTCCTCGTCCCCATCAACCGCGAAGGCTGGCCCTTCATCACGTTGTTCGCCATCGCGACCTTCGTCGGGTCGCTGTTGCTGGGCGACGGGTTCCTGGTTATCGGCGGCGTGCTGACCCTGTGGTGCGTATATTTCTTCCGCGATCCGCCGCGCACCACGCCGCAGCGTGAAGGTCTGGTCGTCAGCCCGGCCGACGGCGTCGTCCAGATGATCAAGAAGGTCGATCCGCCGCCGGAACTGGAATATGCCGGCAAGCCGATGACGCGGATCAGCGTGTTCATGAACGTGTTCGACGTGCATGTGAACCGCGTTCCAATCGACGGCCAAATTACGAAGCTGCACTACCGGCCCGGCGCATTTCTGAACGCCTCGCTGGACAAGGCCAGCGAAGACAACGAACGCCAGTCCATCCTGATGCAGACCGAAGACGGCCAGCCGGTCGCCTTCGTGCAGATCGCCGGCCTGGTGGCCCGGCGCATCCTGTGCGATCTGGAGCCGGGACAGGATGTGAAGACCGGCGAGCGGTTCGGCATGATCCGGTTCGGCAGCCGCGTCGATGTGTTCATTCCGGAGAATGTCGCCCCCCTGGTCTGCGAAGGACAACGGACGGTCGCGGGTGAGACCATCCTGGCCGATTTCAAGGCCCGGAAGTCGAAACAGTATCTGCAGGGCGTCGAGCGCTAAAGACGCCGGGTCAAGGGCTGTTCCCGCACTCCAGGGGCGAGGTGTTCTTTTCGAAATACAAGTCGCAGCCGGACACAACCAGCGCCCCTGCCCGGTCGCGGAAGTCCAATTCCCACTGCCGGGCGTTGCCTTCATCGGCGCGGCGCAGAGACGCAAACCCGAATGTGACGCCGCCTACTCCCTGGACCCAATCCGCATCGTAGCCCGCTGTGAATGCGCCGGCCGTTTCGTCGAAGGTGAGATGGGTTTCCTTCTTCTCCAACGCCGTCCCGCCGTGACCGGCGATAAGCTGATAGGGGCGAGGCCGCGGCAATTCTCCGTCAGTCTCCTCACCGGCGAGAGGGCGGAGAAGTTGGTAAAGATGGGTATCGCCGGACAGGATCATGGTGACGTCCCCAGCCCCCTCCCCCTTATTCAGGAGCTTCTGTAACCCAACATAGACAGCGTTCGCGGCGACCTTCGAAGATTCCTTGTACTGCTTCATCACATCGCAGTAGTCCATTATCGAACCCAGCCGTTCGCAATGGTTCTTGTCCTTATTTTCGGCTTGATCCTGCGATGAATCCTGGTCCCCGTCTTCGTTGTGCACGTCGCCCTGTTCCTGGCCGTCTGCCGGATCCGGGTTTTCGGCCTGGTCCGGCCCTTCCGCTTGGCCGCCATCCCCGGCCTGCGCCTGCTGCTCCCGGCTCCCTTCCTGGACATTTGCGCCGTCCTGCTTGTCCGATTTCGGTTTCGGCCGGGACCAGATGGGGCGGTGCAAACCAAGCCAGATCTGGGTTTCCGGCGGTTGCGCCTGCAGGCTTTCCGCGATCTTCTTGTAGCTTTTCACATTCTGTTCGAACGGCTTGTGCGCCCCACCCGTTTCCGCCACATCCGCGGCGATGAAGACATGATCCTTATCCAGCCGGTACACGGCGGGATCGGTGATCGGCTGACATACGTCGTCATCGCCCAAGGACCCGACCTTCGGGTAGAAGAACAGCAACCAGCCGATGCCGGCGCGGCTGCAACTCTCATGATTGCCCCGCATCGGAATCCATGGCGCGACGGTCAGAAGCTCCGCCGCCGGAAGGAAGAAATCCCGCTCCCAGGCATCCCAGGTATAGCCGTTGTGACCGTCGCCACAGGGCAGCGGGCTTGCGCATCCCCGCTCCCGGTAATGATAGTCGCCGACATGCAGTATGACCTGTGGCCTGGGAAAGCGCATCGCGGCCGCGATATCCTGAAACGGCCACTGGAAGGGCTGCAGGCAATGCTGGTGATCGCCATAGTAGGTGACGCGGCAGCCGGTATCGCCGACCACGGCCATATCCGTTACGGGGTCCGCCCTTCTCGGCAGGGAGACGCGGGTGCCGTCCTCAAAGATCAGACGGGCCCTGTCGGTCCGGTGGTACTCCGCCTCGCAGATCTTGATCGGAAAGGCGCCCGGGAAACGGTTTTGACGCTCCGCCAGCGGGTCGTTATCGCGCTCAGTCCCGCCAAGCGCCGGGCAAGCCGCATCCGGCGGCACAATCGCCCGAACGATCAATCCCCCCGACGTGCCCCCGGTCTCCGGAAGCAGTTGCGTCCAGACGTAGCGCCGTACCGGCGTAGCCGATCTCCGTGTAACGGCGTTGAACTGCGCTTGCTCGGTTGGCTCAAGTTCCTTCAGCACCAAATGCTTGTCATGGAGATAGAAAACCCCTGAAAAAAAAGCGATCGCAAAAATCAGAAAGAAGAAAACGTACGACAGTGTCGTTGTGAATCGAATCTGACGGCGAAGCCCTAACATGCTTTCATAAGATCGCCCGCCTTCGCGATTCTTAGCAAAGTTTGCGTACCTGATAATGGTATAGGACGCATTCAGGATGGCGAAGGATGCCATTAGCAGGACAACTACCAGCACCTGCTCGGTGACAGATGTGAATCGCGAAGCCAGATCGGAGCCCAGCAAAGCCACAATTGCAGCAATTGTGGCGGAGCCAAGTCCAACGATCACCTTGCTAAAATCAACTATCGTTTGCCAAGAACTCGGCCAACCAACACTCGGTTCATTACTTCCGCTCATTGCCGTCCTTCAGTCTTCGCAGCCCAAAAGCAATTCACATACGCTGTCCAAGAATCCAGTGGTCGCCAGCACCCTTATCAAGCTTATCGCGTCAATCTGAACAACTTCGGATGGGAAGCCCGGAGCACTGTGGTGAGGAAATCTGCTCTCGAATCTCCGGTGAAGCCGACGCATGATTTCATCGAAATTATCCAAGAACTGTTGCTGAGCTTTAACTCTGTCGTCTTCTGACGGCGCGGCCCTTTTCCAACGGCCATCCATTTCGATTTCGTCAAAAACAGCTAGCAGGATTGTTCTCGACCCATGCGTCAGTCTTTCATCCGCATTCAGCTTACGCACGAAGTCCGCACGAACGGTCACGGCTCATTCCTTTTCGGTGAGTCGACGCGGCTGAAGCGTTCGATCTTAACGTTCGTCACCCAGCCCAGGACCTTCTCGCTGGGCAAGCCGGTCGCGGTGACAAAGCAGTCCTGCACGCCTTCTGCTGCGTCCATTTTGGTCTTGGCGGCGGCAAGGTCGCTGTCTTGCCCGACAAACACGGCTCGCCTGATTTGTGCGGAGAAAGACGGGCTTTCGAGCAGATCTTTCAACGGCTTGCCCGAAAAGAATTTTTGAACGCCAGAATCTTCCCTCTGCTCTTTCGACCCCGCATCCACGCCACTGCCACCGCCACCGCCACCGCCACCGCCACCGTCACCGTCACCGTCACCATCCGGCTGGCCATTCCCATCACCGTCTGCTCCAGGAGAGCCATCGCCCCCTTTGGAGCCATTCTTCTGAACATCGGATTCCTCAAGCTCCGCCGTTGCCAGATATTTGTAGAGCAGGCTTTGGTGAATAATGCTGTTGAAAGTACCGTCCGCGTTCAGCACCGGGAAACGGGTAACCCCCGCTTTTACAAGATCCAAAAGCTCCTTGATCGTCGGTTGCGGATCACTCGAGTTCGCGGGCAGAGTTACCACCATCATCCGAGACCGTGACACCATCGCCGCGGTCACGGGGATATAGGCCAGATGCGCATTGTCTTTGCCCAAGGCCCGTAATGTCTGCGAGGTGGCCGTCTTGATGCTGTCCGCACTGAAATAGAAGGTGATGATGGCGCCGACCCATGTCGCCACAACCGGGACGATGGCGTTGAAGGCCAGGGTTGCGACTTCGTTGGTCTGTTGCGGTTCCAGCCAGGCGACAACGCCGATCAGGCCTGCCGCGAGCCCGGACAGTAGAAGAAAAGCCCAGCAGACTATCTTTTGAGCAAGCCTGAAAGGCATCCTTACCGAATCGTCGACGCCCGATGAACAGGCCTCGCACCCCCGCTCCGCGCCTCTTCCCCAGCCCATGATCTTCCCCTGACCAGCAAAAGCGGCAAAGCGTATCATATTACCTTAACAGAGAAAATTATTTTCTAATTGCTATTAAAAATAATGTCCTCGCGGAAACCAAAGCCGGATTGGGCGTCCCGGTCTTTTGAACCGAAGCGAGGCCCATGCTTGAGAAGCGACGGCGGGGGCGTTAGGGTGCCGCCGGATCAACCACGGTCAGGACCGTATCTTGGACGGTGAGAACGGAAAGCCCCGGGGACGGCGGAAAAGGCGGCTGCGCGGCCTGTCTGTGCACGGCCTTATCCCGAACGCCATTACAGTTTCCGCGACCTGCGCCGGGCTGACGGGCGTGCGCTTTGCGCTGGAGGAGCGCTGGGAATTCGCGGTCGGCGCGATCCTGGTGGCGGCGATCCTGGATGCGCTGGACGGCCGGATGGCCCGCCTGTTGAACGCCACCAGCAATTTCGGTGCGGAACTGGATTCGCTTTCGGACTTTGTCGCCTTCGGCGTTTCGCCCGCCCTCATCATGTATTTCTGGGTCTTGAACGCCCTGGGCGGAATCGGCTGGGCGCTGGCCTTGTTCTTCGCCGTCTGCGCCGGGCTGCGGCTTGCCCGGTTCAACAGCCGGATCGGCACCTTGCCGTCCTATGCCTACAACTATTTTCAGGGCGTTCCGGCCCCGGCCGGCGCGGGCGTCGGCCTGCTGCCGCTGATCTTCGTGTTGGCCTTCGGGGAAGAGGCGACGCCGCCCGCCGCGCTAATCGGCGCCTGGCTGGTCGCCGTCGGGCTGTTGATGGTCAGCGAACTGCCGACCTATTCCTTCAAGCGATTCAAAGTGCCGCGCCGCTTCCTGCTGCCGGCGATGGCGGTGGTCGGTCTGGCCGCAGCCGGTTTCGCCGGTCAGCCCTGGGTCACGCTGTTCGTGCTGCTGGCCGCCTATATCTGCACCTTCCCGCTGTCCTACCGCTCCTTCCGGCGGCTGCGGGAAAATGCGGAACGGCGGCAGGATGAAGAGGATCAGGACGGCGATTCCGGTGACGGCGGAGAGCCGGTGACACTGCGCCCCGTCTCCTGATAGCGCCCCCGTGGCGGAATGAGTGTTGTTCCGACGGAACCGGGACCTAAATCCTCAGCAAAGGCGTTATAGTCGCCGGCCAAAAGAAACCCCCGCGGAGAAGACACCATGGCACCCGACGGCCCGACAATGGACCTACCCACCCGGCACACGCCCAGCTACACGGCGGAGGATATCCGCATGCTGGAGGCGCTGGAACGCCGCGTCCGCTGGCTGAGCACCTGGACGATTCACAACGCCAACCATCTGCGGGACAATCCGGACGGCGTGAAAGTCGGCGGGCACCAATCCTCCTGCGCGTCGATCAATACGATCATGACGGCGCTTTATTTCCATGTCCTGACCGAACATGACCGGATCGCAGTCAAACCGCACGGCAGCCCCGTGATGCATGCGATCCAATATCTGCTGGGCAATCAGGGCCGGGACAGGCTGGAAAATTTCCGGGGCTATGGCGGCGCGCAATCCTACCCGTCCCGGACCAAGGACAATGAGACGGTCGATTTCTCCACAGGCTCGGTCGGTCTTGGGGCCGCGGTGACCAACTTCGCCGCGCTGACCCAGGATTATCTGCGCATGAAGGGCATCACGCCCGCGGAACGGCCGCCCGGACGGATGATGGCCATCGTCGGCGATGCGGAACTGGACGAAGGCAACATCTATGAATGCCTGATGGACACCTGGAAGCACGATATCCGGAACTGCTGGTGGATCATCGACTATAACCGCCAGAGCCTGGACGGCGTGGTCAACGAACACCTGTTTCGGGTGATCGGCCGGATGTTCCGGTCGGTGGGCTGGAACGTGATCACCGTGAAATACGGCCGCAAGCAGATGGACGCCTTCAAGAAGCCCGGCGGTCGGCTGTTGAAGAAATTCATCAACGAATGCCCGAACGACGTTTATTCGGCATTGGCCTTCCAAGGCGCTTCCGCCTGGCGGCGTCAGATCCTGGAGGATATCAGCGCAGGCGAAGAGGATATCGGCGACCTGCATGACCTGCTGAACGGATACAGCGACGACGAGTTGCATGCGGTGATGACCAATCTGGGCGGGCACAGCATGGAAGCGGTGCTGCACGCCTTCGATCAGGTCACCGACGACCGGCCCACCTGCTTCATCTTCTATACGATCAAGGGCTACGGCCTGCCGCTGATGGGACACAAGGACAACCACGCGGGCCTGATGACGCCGGAACAGATGGCCGCCTTCCAGAAAGCGGAGGGCGTGCGGCAGGATCACGAATGGGACCTTTTCGAGGGGCTCGACGTGCCGGAAGCGGACGCCCGCGCCTTTATGCGGAAGGCTCCCTACGCGGCGCGCAAAGCGTTCCACATGCACGATCAGCGCATCCCGGTGCCCGCCGCCCTGACCCTGCCGGCGCAGGAGAAAACCTCCACCCAGGAAGCTTTTGGGCGCATCCTGAATGAGATCGCCCGCGCGGGCGGCCTGCTGGCGGAACGGATCGTCACCACCTCGCCGGACGTGACCGTCTCCACCAATCTGGGTCCCTGGGTGAACCAACGCGGCCTGTTTGGGCGGCACGAAAAGGAAGATGCGTTCCGCGAACGCAAGGTTCCCTCAGCCCAGAAATGGAACCGTTCGCCCAAGGGCCAGCATATCGAACTGGGCATCGCGGAGAATGATCTGTTCCTGAATCTCGCCGCATTGGGCCTGTCGGAAAGCCTGTTCGGCGGACGGCTGCTGCCCATTGGAACGCTCTACGACCCCTTCATTGCACGCGGATTGGATTCGCTGAACTACGCCTGTTACATGGATGCGCGTTTCATGCTGGTGGCGACCCCCAGCGGCGTGACGCTGGCCCCGGAAGGCGGCGCGCACCAGTCGATTTCCACGCCGCTGATCGGCATGGGACAGCCGGGCCTGTTAAGCTTTGAGCCCTCCTTCGCCGACGAGTTGGCCGAAATCATGCGCTTCGGTTTCGAGTATATGCAGGAAGAAGACGGCGGATCCGTCTATCTGCGGCTCTCCACCCGTCCGGTTCAGCAGATCGACCGGGAACTCGACGCGGAGACGAAATCCCATATCACCAAAGGGGGGTACTGGCTGCGCAAGCCCGACCGCGACGCCACCTTCGCCATCGTCTATACGGGCGCCGTCGCCCCGCAGGCGTTGGAAGCCTTCGACACCCTGGTACAGCACTTCCCGGGCGCGGGCCTGCTGGCCGTCACGTCCGCGGACCGGCTGTACAACGACTGGCAGGCGGTGGAGCGCGCCCGGATCAAGGGTACGGATGGCGGCGTCATGGCGCATATTGAGGATCTGCTGGAGCCCCTGGCGGCGAACGCCCGGTTCTGCACGGTGATCGACGGCCACCCGGCGGCGCTGGCCTGGATGGGCGCGGTGCGCGGCCATTCGGTCGCCCCGCTGGGCGTCGATCATTTTGGCCAGACCGGCACGCCGACGGACCTATACGACCATTTCGCCATCGATGCACGGAGCATCGAGAAGGCGGCGGAACGGATGCCCAAAGTGCCGAAGACGGTATAGGGCACCCTCCCCGGATACCTTCCGAACTGCAGAGGGATTCGACCGCCGGAAAAAAGTTTTTCGGATGGGCCAGAATCCCTCTGGACATCGGACGACGGATACACGATATACGCCGCCTCAGTGGAAAAGAGCCAACGCGGGCTTGCGACTGCGGGTAGAGCCGCGGGTGAGACCGGTTGAGCGCGCAGAGGCTCGATTCCCCGGTTGACCTTTAACAGGGTTTTAATTGGGAGGGTCGGACAATGCGCGAAACCCATCGCGACATCGCTACCTTTGTAGCCGCGCATGCCCCGGATGCGCCGGTGCATGTCATTTATCCCGAAATTCTAGCCGATACGGCCGAGACCGCCGTCGCCTGTTTTCCGGGCGATGTGCTGTATGCCGTGAAATGCAACGACCATCCGATGGTCCTGCAGGCCCTGTACCAGGGCGGCGTAAGGCATTTCGATACGGCCTCCATTGCGGAAATCAAGCAGATCCGCGCGCTGTTTCCCGATGCGGAATGCCATTTCATGCATCCGGTGAAACCGGCGGCGGCCATCGCCGAGGCCTTTCACACATATCGTGTGAAGGCGTTCGCTTTGGATCACGAGGACGAACTGGCGAAGATCGACGCCGCCATCGGCCCGGCGGAACGCAGCGGCGTGATGCTTGCGGTGCGGGTGGAGATGCCGCGCGGGCAGGCGGCCATTGACCTGACCGGCAAGTTCGGCGCGCCCTTGGACGAGGCGGCCCAGCTTCTGGCCGATTGTCACCGGCTGGGCTACCGCACGGGTCTGACCTTTCATGTCGGGTCCTACTGCACCAATCCGGGCGCCTTCCGCGAAGCCATCGAGATCTGCCGCCGGGTGCAGGCCATGGCCGGCGTGCCGCTGGACGTGCTGGATGTCGGCGGCGGCTTCCCCGCGCCCTATACCGGCACGGAAGGGGTTTTCTACGACTATGTGGAAGAGATAACGGCAGCGGTGCGCGACCTGGATTTCGTCGGGCCGGCGGCCCTGCGCTGCGAGCCGGGCCGGGGACTTGTCGGCGAAGGTCAGTCGATCCTGACCCGCGTCGATCTGCGCCGCCGCGAAGACCTGTTCATCAATGACGGGGTGTTCGGCGGCCTGTCGGAACTGAAATGGCTGGGCCCGTATTTTCCGATCCAGGTTCTGCGCCGGACGGAACACGACGATGTCCGCACCGTCGGCGGCGAGGCCGGCGCGTTCCAGCTTTTCGGCCCGACCTGCGACAGCATCGATTCCTGCCCCGGCCCGTTCGAAATTTCGGACCGTGTGCAGACCGGAGACTGGTTGGAAATCGGCAAGGTCGGCGCTTATTCGAACGCCTACCGGACGCGGTTCAACGGCTTCCATTCCGACTGCTATATTTATATGGCGGGCCGGCCCTTCTGGGCGGAGAATACCGCCGCGCCGCTGTCTGACGCCGAAGAACCCGCCAGAGCGGCGGCCTGAACTGCGCTGCGAGGGAGGGCGAGACCATGAGCAGGACGATTTCCGAAAGCCTCTATGACGGCTATGCGCAGCAGTTCGACGCTGCCGCCATCGTCGCGGAGGAGAAGACCGGTTTCCAGGACTTGCTGATCTTCGACAGCAAAATGCACGGGCGCGTGCTGGTGCTGGACGGCATCATCCAACTGACCGAACTGGACGAGTTCACCTATTCGGAAATGCTGGCCCATCCGCCTGTCTTCGCGCTCGGCGGGATCGGCCATGCGATAATCGTCGGCGGCGGCGACGGCGCGGTCGCAGAGGAAATCCTGAAACATCCGGACGTGAAATCGGTCGACCTTGTAGATATCGACGGCCGCGTGGTGGAACTCTCGAAGCAACATCTGGGCGGCGTTCACAACGGCGTCTTCGACGACCCGCGCCTGTCAGTGCACACGGTCGACGCGTTCGAATTCCTGGCGTCCGACAAAGCGCAAGGCCGCTACGACCTGATCGTCGCCGACCGTCCCGATCCCGTCGGCCCGGCGGAGGTGCTGTTCGGACAAAGCTTCTACGACCGGGTGCGGAACGCGTTGAGCGACCGTGGCGTCGCCGTCTTCCAGACCGGCGTTCCTATCTATCAGCCGGAAGAATTCACCGACGCTATCGCCCTGCTGTCCAAGGCGTTCCCGAAGGTGGGCAGCTATCTAACCGTGACGCCGACCTATATCGGCGGCCAGATGGCCCTGACCTGGGCCAGCAAGGGAACAGACCTGCCCGCCGCGACAACGGATGACGACCTTAGAAAACGGTTCGCGGCGGCCCGGATCGAGACGCGCTACTACAACCCGGCGACGCACCGGGCGGCCTTCGCGCTGCCCCCCTTTATCGAGGCGCTGGTTCCCTCTACAGAGGGATAGAGCTTTCCGCCGCCGCACGGTTGACCCGACGCTTCCGGCGGGAGCATAGGACGGAGTCGAATCCGGCGCATTCCACGGATGCGCTGCCGAAGAGACGTCGATTGTCGGAGAATGCCTTGACCACGGTCATCTGTTTCGGCGCGGCCCATTGGGACATCATCGCGCGCGCCAAGCCGGACTCCCGGAGCCTGGACCGCCCCGGCACGGTCGAGACCAGGCCCGGCGGCGTGGCGCTGAACGTGGCGACCGCTTTGGCCGCGCAGGAGGTCGACACCATGCTGGTGGCCCCCGTCGGCGGCGACGAGGAAGGGGCGCGGTTGCTCGCCGCGATCCGGGGGCGGGGCATCGACACCGGCGGTCTCGTCATCCGCAACGGCCGGGAGACCGGGCGCTATGTGGCGATTGAGGAGGCGGACGGCAGCCTGCTGCAAGCCATCGCCGATAACGGTATCCTGGACACGATGACACCCGAACGCATCGATTTCCGGAACCTGTCCAAGGCCGGGATCTGGATGGTGGAAACAAACCTTCCCGAGACGCTGCTGAAGGCCATCGCGGCGCGGGAGGACCGCCCGCCGCTGGTCGCAAACCCTGTGTCGGAGGCGAAGGTCCCGCGCCTCGCCCCTATTCTATCCTCCCTCGCCACGCTCTACTGCAACCGGCGCGAGGCGGAAGTGCTGTGCGACGCGGCGTTCGGCGATGCGCGCGCGGCCGCATCGGCCTTGCGAGACCGGGGCGTGGCGCGCGCTGTGGTGACCGACGGCGCGGCGGAGGCCGCCGACGACGGACCCGGCGGCGGCGTAGCGGCCCACCCGCCGCCGCTGGCGAACAAGTCCGTGACCGGCGCGGGCGACGCCTTCATGGCGGGCCATCTGGCCGCCGCCCTGACCGGCGCACCGCCGGCGGCGGCGATGGAGCGTGGTTTCAAATCCGTGAACGAGAGAGACACATGGTACCGATAGTCAAAAGCCCGGCGGTCCTTGCCGCGGAACAAGCGAACCTGCCGCTGGTGGCGCTGGAAAGCACCATCGTCACCCACGGTCTACCCTGGCCGCGTAATCTGGAGACCGCGCTGCTGGTGGAGGAAACCGTGCGGGCGGCGGGCGCCATACCGGCGACCATCGCGGTCCTGCGCGGACAGATCCATATCGGGCTGGACCGGGACCAGTTGGAGGCCCTGGCCCAGGCGACCGAAGTCCACAAGCTGAGCCGCGCGGACCTGGCCGCCAGGATGGCGATCGGGCAGGACGGCTCCACCACCGTCGCCGCCACGATGATCTGCGCCCGGCTGGCGGGAATCGAGGTTTTCGCGACCGGCGGCATCGGCGGCGTCCACCGGGGCGCCGAGGCGAGTTTTGATATCTCGGCGGATCTGGACGAGTTGGCGCAGACCCCGGTGACCGTCGTCTCCGCCGGGGCGAAGGCGATCCTGGATCTGCCCAAGACGCTGGAGGCGCTCGAAACAAGGGGCGTGCCGGTGATCGGCTGGCGCACCGACATGTTTCCCGCCTTCTGGTCCCGGTCCAGCGGGCTTGCCTGTCCGCTGCGGATGGAGACGCCCGAAGAAGTGGCCCGGGCCCACCGGCTGCGGGCCGCGATGGGAATACCCGGCGGCCAATTGGTGGCGAACCCCATTCCCGACGCGCACGAGATTCCACGCGGCGTGATCGGCCCCTTGGTGGACGCGGCCCTCAAGACAGCGGAAGAGGCCGGGATCAGCGGCAAGGACGTCACGCCCTATCTGCTGGAGCGGGTGCTGGAAGCAACGGAAGGCCGCAGTCTGGAGGCAAACATCGCCCTGGTTCAAAATAACGCCCGGCTGGCGGCCGGGATCGCGGCGGCGCTTGCCGCGCCGTCATAACGCCGGACCACAGGCCGGGGCCGCTTCGATCCGTTGCAATCCGAAGCTGCCTGTTGCTCCGCTATCCCGGTTTGAGTAAGGTCCCCCGGCTATCACCCGCACGGGATGCTCGCGGCGTTTTCGCCCGAAAAGCTGGATGGTTCGGCAGGTTCACCAACCCGTCGCGGTCCTGTGCGTTCCGCTAAACCCACTTACCTCGGGGAGCGTTCCAAACATGTCGAAAATTAAAGTCCAAAATCCGATCGTCGAACTCGACGGCGATGAGATGACCCGCATTATCTGGGACTTCATCAAGACCAAGCTGATCCTGCCATATCTGGACGTGGATCTGAGATACTACGACCTGGGCGTCGAAAAGCGCGACGAGACGGACGATCAGATCACCATCGACGCGGCAAACGCGATCAAGGAACACCGGGTCGGCGTGAAATGCGCGACCATCACGCCGGATGAAGACCGGGTGGAGGAATTCGGCCTGAAACAGATGTGGCGTTCGCCCAACGGAACGATCCGGAACATCCTGGACGGCACCGTCTTCCGCGAGCCCATCGTCTGCCAGAACGTGCCGCGCCTGATCCCAAGCTGGACCAGCCCGATCGTGGTCGCCCGCCACGCCTTCGGCGACCAGTACCGCGCGACGGACTTCCTGGTTCCGGAAGCGGGCACGCTGCACATCACCTTCACGCCGGACGATCCCGAGGGCGAGAACATCCGCCACACGGTCTTCCATTTCGAAGGCGCCGGCATCGCCATGGGGATGTACAACCTGGACGACTCGATTCGCGGCTTCGCGCGGGCCTGCATGAATTACGGCCTGATGCGCGGTTACCCGGTCTATCTGTCCACCAAGAACACCATCCTGAAAGCCTATGACGGGCGCTTCAAGGACCTCTTCCAGGAAGTCTACGAAGCGGAGTTCGAGGGACGCTTCAAAGAGGCCGGCATCTGGTACGAACACCGGCTGATCGACGACATGGTGGCCTTCGCCCTGAAGAACAGCGGCGATTTCCTGTGGGCGGCCAAGAACTACGACGGCGACGTGCAGTCCGATTCCGTTGCGCAGGGCTTCGGGTCGCTCGGCCTGATGACGTCGGTCCTGATGACGCCGGACGGACAGACGGTAGAAGCGGAAGCGGCCCACGGCACGGTGACCCGCCACTACCGGCAGCACCAGCAGGGCAAGGAAACCTCCACCAACCCCATCGCGTCGATCTTCGCCTGGACGCGGGGTATCGGTTATCGCGGTAAGTTCGACGGCACGCCGGATGTCGAGAAGTTCGCCGCGACTTTGGAAAAGGTCTGTGTGGACACGGTCGAAAGCGGCCACATGACCAAGGATCTGGCGCTGCTGATCGGCGAAAGCCAGCCCTGGCTGACCACGAACCAGTTCCTGGAAAAGCTGGACGACAATCTGAAGACCGCCATGGACAACTGGTGATCTAAGGAAATCCGACTGTCCGCGCTAACGCGCCTCGGATGCAAAAAAGCCCCGCCGGAGGATTACCGGCGGGGCTTTAGTTTTGAGGGACTGACGGGGCCGGAAGCCCCGAGGGATTAATTCTATGTGCGGTCTTTCCGGCGGCGGGTGGCGAACACCAGCCCGGCCAGGCCGGTCAACAGAAGCGGGAATGCCGCCGGAACCGGAACGACCGTGGTGCCCGACCCGCTGAAAGCCAAATCGATACCAAGACCGAACGCGGCCCCGGAGTTCGGATAGTATTTGGAGGCGATACCGGAGCAGTTATCGCCGTCGGCGCAAATGAAGCTGTCATTCGAACGTGTGTCGCCCCACAGGAAAATCTCCACGGAGCCGGGGTCGAGCTCGGCAACGCCGTTCACGACACCCATCATGATGGCGTTGGCGAACTGGAACGTGTCCGTGGCGCTGGCGATCCGGGCGCCTGAATTTTTGTCGAACTGGTCGATCCGGAATTCAAGATTGCCGCCGATGCTGTGGCTGATCGTGCGCTGATTCGATCCACTGCCGGAGATGACGGGATCGAAGACGCCGCCGCCGTCCAGCAAGGCGGCGCCGACGGTCAGGAACGAGGTGGCGCTTTGCACCAGGCTGAGTTCGAACCGGCTGCTGCCATAAACCTTCTCGTAGATCGTGGTTTCTTCGACATTGAAGATGGCCGTTGTCCCTTCGCCGAACGCCGTCGGCACACCTGCAACCGTACTCGGCTGCACATCCCAGATGTACTTGATCGGGGCGCCATTGGTGAGCGACCCGCGGCCGGACCCGTTCCCCATGCCGTTGGAAGAGAGATGAAGACTGGAAAACCCGACGCCGCTTCGCGAGAACCCGCTGAGCACTTCCCCTTCATGCAGGAAGGTGGTCGCCTTCGCGCTGGGAATCAACGACGCCCCAACGAGTAACGTGGCGGTCAACACCGCCGTCTTCGTGACCATTCCCCTTAACCCGTACAACATTGACCATCCCCTTGCTACGGCTCATGCCGCCGATCTACACATGCCGGTCATCCCGACATCATGGATGCCCCATCCAATCCAAGGGTTTTATTAGCGGATTGCCGAATGCGGTGCCACGGCACCGCTTGCACGATGAGCAACAATGTCGACCGCGCGCCCCAGCAACTCCAAACTATCAACGGTGGTTGACGTTTGACGCCAACTGTAGCCTGGCTATTGCGCCTTACAGAGGAATGTCGCCCGGTTGCGTTTCGACAGAGGGCAGTTGTTCAGGAAGTTGTCGTGATCGATCAGTTCGACTAACGGCTTGGCAGCCGGACAGAGGCCCTGCGCATAGGATTCGATCTGGGCACGGGTGGAGACGGCAGCGCTGTAGCACACCGAAACGACCGTCTCGCCGGGAACCTGCTGCCAAACGTCGGCGGTCGTTTCCGACGGCTCGCGCGCGCAGCCGGCCGAAACGACAAGAAGGCCGCCGAGCAGCAGTGTCGTCAGCGCCGGTCGTTTCATGTCAGCGCCCGCATCGCGTCGTCCAATCCGCGCAGGGTCAAGGGGAACATCCTGTCCTCCATAATTTCCCGCATCAGCTTGATCGACGGCATCCGGTCCCACCAGGCCGGGTTCTGTGGATTCAGCCACACTGTGTTGGGGTAATTCATCAACAGTCTTTCCATCCATACCCGGCCCGCCTCTTCATTCCAGTGCTCCACGCTGCCGCCCGGATAGACGATCTCGTAAGGGCTCATGGATGCGTCGCCGACCAGGATGACACGGTAATCCCGCGGATAGGTGCGCAGCACCTCGTCCGTCGAAACGCGTTCTTCCCAGCGCCGGCGATTGTCGCGCCAGACGCTTTCGTACAGACAGTTGTGGAAGTAGAAATATTCAAGATGCTTGAATTCCGACCGCACGGCGGAAAACAGTTCCTCGCAGACCCGAACATGGTCGTCCATCGAACCGCCGATATCGAAAAATATCAAAACCTTAACCGCATTGTGCCGTTCGGGCACCAGCTTCAGATCAAGCATCCCGGCATTGTCCGCAGTGGACCGGATCGTGTCGTCCAAGTCCAGTTCAGTCGCCGCCCCTTCGCGCGCGAACCGGCGCAGACGCCGTAGCGCCACCTTTATGTTCCGGGTGCCGATTTCCACATCGTCGTCCAGGTTCTTAAACTCGCGCTTGTCCCAGACCTTGACCGCGCGCCGGTGCGTCGACTCCCCACCGATGCGCACCCCTTCGGGATTGTATCCGTAGGCGCCGAATGGCGAGGTGCCCGCCGTGCCGATCCATTTCGATCCGCCCTGATGGCGTCCTTCCTGTTCCTCAAGCCGTTGCTTTAGGGTTTCCATCAGCTTGTCGAAGCCGCCAAGGGCTTCGATCATTGCCTTTTCCTCTTCCGTCAGGTGCTTTTCCGCCAACTTCCGCAGCCATTCTTCCGGAATGGTCTGCGCAGCCGGATCCAAGCCTTCCGGCCGTTCGAGGCCCTTGAAAACCTCGCCGAAAACCCGATCGAAACGATCCAGATAGCGTTCGTCCTTCACCAGGGCCGAACGGCTAAGGAAGTAGAACGCGTTCACGTCGAATGCCGCGATGCGCGCTTGCATCGCCTCCATCAAAGTCAGGTACTCCCGCAACGAAACCGGAAGCCCCGCCTGTTTCAGGCCAAGGAAAAGATCGACGAACATGGTTCGGTGGTACCGGCATCGCCGATCAATCACAAGAGCAGACATCGGGCCGGCAGCATTGCATTCCCGCGCGCCGGCGTGAGCCGCGTCACAGCAAAACGCGTCAACATTGGTCAACACTGATGAATCGGTCAATGATCCGCGCCGGAGCGAGCCCGGCGAATCGGGGGTAGGGACAATGGCCAAATATACGCTGCGCGAACTGATCGACGTTGCAAAGAGCCCGAACCAGCAGGACCGCAACCTGCTGGCGGAATCGCTTAGCCGTTTGGTCCTGACGACGGGCCGGAAGCTGAGTGAGGCCGAGCAGTACATCGTCTACGATATTCTGCGCCACCTGATTCATCAGGTCGAAATGTCGGTACGCCGAATGCTATCGGAAAGCCTGGCCGAACGGCAGGACACGCCGCACGACATCGTCCTGACCCTGGCGAACGACGTTATCGAAGTGGCGCACCCGGTGCTGACCCAAAGCACCGTGCTTCAGGATGTGGATCTGATCCGCCTGATCCTGGAACACACGCAACAGCATCAGATCGCCATTACCAAACGGGCGCGCCTGTCCAAGGATGTTTCCGAAACTCTGGTGGATACCGGCGACCCGTCGGTGATCAAATCGCTGCTTGAAAACGACAGTGCGGAGTTGAATCCCGAGACCTTCGACAAGCTTGTCGAAACCTCGCACCTGATGGACGAAATCCGCACCCCGCTGGCCTACCGCGCAGATCTTCCGCCGGAGTTGGCGCGGCGCATGATCGGCTGGGTCGGCGAGGCGCTGCGCGATTACCTGCAAACGAAACTGGCCGAAACGGGACTGGACGGCAGCGACCTGGACACCGCCATCGAGCGCGCCTTCGAAGACGACCGGCTGACCGAAGAGATGGTCGGCGTGGCCTCTCCGGTGGTGCGCGGCGGGGACGACGCCGGCTATCTGCCGCATCCCCGTGTGTTGGTGCGGGCCTTGGAGAACGGCGATATCATCGAATTCGAGGCGCTGTTTCGAGATTTCACACGGCTCAGCGAACAGACCTTCGCCAAAATCCTGTACGATTCCGGACCGGAAGCCCTGGCGATTGCCTGTAAGGGATCCGGCGTCGACCGGTTTTCCTTCTCCGACATTCTGTGCCACCTCCACGGCGGCGGAGACATGGTGCGCTACCGGGAATCCAGCGACTATCTGAAGATCATGGAATATTTCGAGCGGATTGGAGGCGACGGCGCGGAAAAAGTGCTGGACGCCTGGCGCGCGGCGGAAGGGGAAGCGCTATAGCGCACGGGCCATCAGGGCGACGGCCTTCTCGCCGCCCCCGGTTTCCTGGCGGCCGACGACCGAAAAACCCAAACGTTCGTGAAAACGCAGCGATCCCGGATTCGGCGGTCTTTCGTTTACCTCGCAGGTGATCCGCGCCGTCCTGTCGCGGGCGAAGTCGAAAAGGTCCCGGTAAAGAACGCCGCCGATCCCCCGGCCACGGGCCGCGCCGGACACAACCACACGGTCGATATACAAAAAGTCGTCGTACTGTGCGGAGAACCAGGCATAGTTTTCGCTGTCGTAGTCGGCCCCCGGCGCAAAGGCGATCAGAAACCCGACGGGTTTCCCGTCATCCAGTGCAATCCGGCGGTAGGCGGCCCGGTCCGCCAGGGCGATCAGACCGTCGCCCGGCAGTGCGTTGACGTTCGGCACGGCGGCGTTGTTTTCCGCTTCCAGCCACGCCGAATCCGCCGATGCGATCTGGCGCAGATCTACCGCCATGACCGAACCCGTCAGCCCGCCCGCTTGGCGGCGGCTTCGGCCCGGAGTTTTTCCTGAACCGGCTTAAAGTCGTAGGTCGGGTAGAACTCGGTGGTAAATGCGCCCCAGGCCTTCTTCTCAATCGCCAGATTCACTTCCCGAAGGCGGTCGGGCGGCACCCGCAACGTAGCCACTTGGCCGATTCCCATCATCACGTACCAGGAAACGACCTCAATGCCCTCAGGCGGGAAATCGGCCCAGAACTCGGCCGCGGCCAACTTTTCATTGATCTCCGCAAGGTTCTTGTCCTGCTGATGCTTGAGGAAAACAGTCAGCAAAATGGTATCGCCCATCGTCAACGCGCCCCTTCCCGACGGGCCATGAAGGCCAGCCTCTCAAAAAGATGGACATCCTGCTCGTTCTTCAGAAGCGCGCCGTACAGCGGCGGTATCGCCTGGGCGGCGTCCTGCTCCCGCAGCGCTTCCGGCGGCACATCCTCCGCCACCAGGAGTTTGATCCAGTCCAGCAGTTCCGAAGTCGACGGCCTTTTCTTCAGGCCCTTCACCTCGCGAACCTCGTAAAACGTGGTCAGAGCCTCTCGCAGAAGCATCTTCTTCAAGCCCGGATAGTGGACATTGACGATCTGCTCCATCACGTCGCGGTCCGGGAACTTGATATAGTGAAAGAAACAGCGGCGCAGAAATGCGTCCGGCAATTCCTTTTCATTGTTCGACGTAATGATCACAATCGGCCGATGCCGGGCCCGCACGGTTTCCCGGGTCTCGTAGACGAAGAACTCCATACGGTCCAATTCGAGCAACAGGTCGTTCGGAAATTCGATATCCGCCTTGTCGATTTCGTCGATCAGCAGCACCGGGGCCACGTCGGACTCGAAGGCTTCCCACATCTTGCCGCGGACGATGTAGTTACGGATGTCGTGGACCCGTTCATCGCCAAGCTGACTGTCGCGCAGCCGGCTGACCGCATCGTATTCGTACAGGCCCTGCTGCGCGCGGGTGGTGGATTTGACGTGCCATTCCAGTAACGGCCGGCCCAGGGACTCGGCGACCTCTTTCGCAAGAACGGTCTTCCCGGTGCCCGGTTCTCCCTTCACCAGCAACGGCCGCTGCAAGGTAACCGCGGCGTTCACCGCAATGGTAAGATCGTCGGTAGCGACGTAACTGTCGGTTCCTTCAAAACGCATGGATCACCTGTGCGGTTCTGGCGGGGATGGAATAGTCGGCGTGTCGGTTAGAACGGCGTATAGCAGGACCGGCGGGCGCGTGCACCCAAACCTGATGTGGAGCGCCGGACTAGCCGGTAGCCGCCGCGGCTTCCAATTGGGTTTCCAGAACGGTTTGGTTCCGGCCGTTCTGTTTCGCGAAATACAAGCCTGCGTCGGCACGCTGAATCATATCCGTCGCATTATCGCCCGGCTTACAGAGCGCCACCCCCAGGGAAAGCGTGATGTTCCCCATGGACTCGCCGGTGTTCCGGTTCCGGATCTGCTTGGAACTAACCAGTTCGCGGACCCGTTCGCAGACTGTATGCGCGTCTTCCAGGCTTGCGCCCGGCATGATCAGCCCGAACTCCTCACCGCCATAGCGCGCCGCAAGCTCGCCGTCCCGGACACTCGAATCCAGGATCTTCGCCACCAGTTTCAGAACCTGGTCGCCTGTTTGATGTCCGTAATTGTCGTTGAACGCCTTGAAGAAATCGATATCCGTCATCGCCAGGCACATGGGTTCTCCGCTGGCCTTCGCATGTTCGATGGAGCTTTCCATGACCGCGTCGAATCGCTTCCGGTTCGCGATCCCGGTCAACCCGTCCGTCAGCGCTTCTTTCTGCACTTCTTCAAGATTCTCGCGCAGGGAGACAATTTCCTTCGACGACGTCTCAAGGCGTTTTTGCAGTTCGGCGTTCGACGACTGCATCTTCTGGGCTTCATCGACCAACGTGCGCATCACCTTGGTAATGCCTTCGATGCCCTGATCCTTGGTCAGATCGCGCAGGTTTTCCTGCAAGGATTCCTGAAAATGTTCCGCATCGCCCGTCGCTTCGGAGATCGCCGCCAGAACATCAGCCAGCTCGCGCTCCATTTTCGCGCTGGTTTCCTGAACAGCGGCCCCGCCGTCCGCCTCGTTCAGGTAGCGGTTATAGATTTCGTCGCTGCGCTCCGGCGTCAGGGCGGCCGGTTGATCAAGCAACTGCTCCACCTCTTTGCTGAGGTCGGGAACCTTGCCCGAGGCGTGCGCGTACCAGATCTTGAAATTGGAGGGGGTGGGCGGAACGCTGTTCTGTTCCATCGCGGCCAAGGCCGTCTCGGCCAGTTTCCGAGCCTCTGCAAGCCCTTCAGAGAAATTCACACGGACCCTCCACCTTTTATGCTAGGCCGTTGGATCGATCCCCCCCAGATCGTACCTGCCCTGCCGACACGCGCCACAGGTTAAGGAAGTTAACATTAAGCCTCAACAATTTTGCGCGGAATCAAGCCGCTGTGGACGCTATTCCGCAAACTTTCTTGCCCGAGAACAGGCGTTTGCAATTTAAGATAGCTTTTTCGTCGTCATGATCCGACCGACACGGTCCGGCCGGTCGAGATCGGCCTGCCGTTCCATGATCGAGGACAGCACGCGCCGCTGCGCATCCGGGATTGGCGCGACCCGCCGGACCGACATGTCCATATGCAAGCTGAGGCATTCGTTGGTCGCGGCAAGAAACCCCTCTTCGGCGTGGTGCATCGCGTGGAAATAATGCACCCGCTTGTCGTCGAAGCCGAGAAGCTGGGTGGTGAAGACCAGCGGGTCGTCCTTATGAACCTCGCGAATGTAGGACACATTCATTTCGGCCGTGAAGGTCGATCCATTGCAGCGTTTCAGATACTTTTCACCCATATCGATCCGGTCCAGGAAATGGTCCGTGGCGCGGTCGAAGGCCAAAACATAATAAGCCACGTTCATATGCCCGTTGTAATCCACCCAGGCCGGGTCCACGCGCAGACTGCAGCCGGTGATCAATGCAGCGTCGAAATCGGTCACTTTGTCGCCCTGCGGCACGGTATGGCACTCCCTGTTGGACGGTTCGGACTGTCGCCTCCGCCTTGCATTAGGCAAGCGAGACATAATTGCAACACCCTTCTGAGATTCACAAAGCCGCCCCCCATATCTTTTTGGTTGGCGCCTAAGCCTGTGCTAACGGAAACCGATTATCTAAGGTCCGTGCGAGCGGTCACGCATATGTTCTGTGCACCGTCGCCCGGGGAGTATGAAGGAGATAGCCGGCCTTTTTGCCGTGCGACCCGCACTTTACGAACGGCCTGCAGGGCTGTTCCGCCGTGGGGTTCGGATGCAAAAAATCGTGTCCTCGGGCGGTTAAGCCTTGCTTAATATGTTGTTGGGCACATTATCACGGGCAGCGGCCGGGTTGGGTCAGCCCGGGTTCGGCTATAGGCGATTTTTAGGGGTGTGGTCTGAATCATGCGCGTTTCCGGTATTTTGCGATTGCTCAGCGTTCTTGTCGTTTCGGTCGGCCTGGTGGCTTGCGCCGCCGGTCCTCAAACAGGCGGCAATACGCAAAGCGCAGAGGTCAACGACCCCTTTGAGGATGTGAACCGGGTCATTTTCGAGGTCAATCTCGCCCTCGACAAAGTCCTGGTCCGCCCCGCCGCGCTGTTCTACGGCCAGCTTCCGGGCGGCATCAAGGACGGCATCCGCAACTTCCTGCGGAACCTTAAAACGCCGGTCATCCTGGCGAACAACATTCTGCAAGGCGACGTGCAAGGCGCCAGCGATACGATTGGGCGCTTCCTGACCAACACCATCGCCGGATTGGGCGGCGTGTTCGACGTGGCGAACGGCAACGGCAAGGGAATCGCCTACCGGCCGGAGGATTTCGGCCAGACCCTGGCGGTCTGGGGCTTCGGCGAAGGGCCGTACCTGATGCTGCCGATCCTGGGCCCGTCGAATGTGCGCGACGGTGTCGGCATGGTGCCGGATTATTTCTTCGATCCCATCAACTGGTGGGACATGAACTCGGACAGCGACACCCCCAGCTATATCGGCATCGGCGGGCGGGTGCTGACGGCCATCGACACCCGGTCGCGGAACGTTTCTCAGCTTGAAGATCTGGAGGCAACGTCGCTGGACTTCTACGCAACGGTGCGCAGCCTGTACCGTCAGCAGCGTGAGAACATGATCCGGAATTCCGACGAAGCCGAAGGAGAGGCGATCCCGTCCGTGAATTTCGAGATCGACGAGGATGACGCCAGCAACAAAGCGGCCTTGGTGCAATAGAGGATAGTGCAGGCGGACCATGGGTTGGTCGTTTAAACTACCGGCTTTTGCACTTTTTGCGTTCTTCGCAATCCTACCGCACAACCAAGCTTCCGCGGCGGAATCGCCATCGGCATTCATCGAAAGGCTGGCCAGCACCGCCATCAGCACATTGACCGAATCGACCCTGTCGCTGGAAGAGCGGCAGGACCGGTTCCGTATGATGTTGCGCAACGGTTTCGATATCGACGCCGTGTCGACTTTCCTGCTGGGCCCCTTCCGCCGCAAGGCCAGCGACGACGACCTGATGTCCTTCCGGGCGGCGCTGGAAGACAATGTGGTGGCCACCTATGCATGGCGGTTCGGCGCCTATAACGGCCAGCGATTCGAAGTGACCGGATTTCGCGACGGACGCCGGGGCCGCAAGATCGTCAGCAGCGTCATTGAACCCGTCGACGGAACTGAAGCGATCACCGTGGATTGGACGCTTTCGCCGCATGACGACAGTTGGCGCATCTTCGACATCTCAATCGAGGGCCTGTCCATGCTGGTCACGCAGCGCGACGAATACGCCTCCGTCATCCGGCGCAATGGCGGCCAGATCGGAGCCCTGACGGAAGCGCTGAAAGCTCAGAGCGAAAAGCTGAACAAGAAGCAGCGCCGCGCTTCGTCAAGCTGATCCGTCAGACCGGATCGCCTTCCTCCGCCGCTTCAAGAACGGCCCGGCACCCGGCCAACAGGCCCTCTATCGTCTCCTTCATTGCCAGGGCGTTCGGCAGGGAGAGAATCGCGGTCGCGTAGAGCTGCAGGTTCTGGCGCGCCAGGCCGGACGGTTCGGCGTCGCGCCCGTCGCGTCCCGGCAAGGTCTGCAAGGCGGCGTAGAGCAGGTCCTGCTCCACCTTCTCCGCCAGCAGTTCCGCCTGTTTCACACAGGACCTGACCGGCTCCGCCATCGCCGCATCGATAGGACCGACAGGCTGGCGCAGCCGGGTGCGGAGCGCGCGCAGGGGCAGGATCGCCTCGGTCCGCCAGCCATCCGCCAGGGCGTCCAGACGGCGGATACCCGCCCCGGTCAGTTTCACCCCGACAAAACCCAGCCAGCAGCACAGCAGCAGCAGATTTACATCGGCCCCATGTTCGTCCTGGGCGTCCAGGCAGGCCCGGCTGACGCGGGGTTCGCCATAGACGGCAAGCGAAAAATCCCAGAATGGATTGGGCCGCCCGCTATCGCCGCCGCCATCGCCGGATTCGGTGTCATCGCTCATGCAATCCCCCTAGGCGGCAGGCCGGTCGCCGAAACTGATCCCAAGGCCGCGCGCGGTATTCACCAAGGGGCTGTCCGGCGCAACGCAGGCATAGGTCGCGATGGCGTCCTCTATGGGAATATCGACCGCCCGCCGGTTTTGCCAGGCGACCATCCGGTCGAATTTACCCTGGGCGATCAAATCGACCGCATGGGTGCCGAACACGCCGGCCATCAGCCGGTCCCGCGGGCTCGGCTGGCCGCCGCGCTGAAGATGGCCCAGCACCGTGACGCGGACCTCCGCCTCCACCAGATCCTCCAGCCTGCGCCCAATGGCGTGCCCCACGCCGCTGTAGCGGCCGTGACGTTCGACGGTCCGTCCATCCGGGTCCGGCGCCGCTTCCGCCACGACGATAAGGGAGAAATTCCGGCCCGCCTGCCGCAGGGCCGCGATCTTCCCCACCACATGGTCGATCTTGTAGGGAATTTCCGGCAGCAGAATGACATCCGCGCCCCCGGCTATCCCGGCGGCGAGTGCGATATGTCCCGCGTCGCGGCCCATCACCTCCAGAATCATGATGCGGTCGTGGCTGGCTGCGGTCGGCTGCAACTTGTCCAGGGCTTCGGTGGCGACGGCGACCGCCGTATCGTAGCCGATGGCCACCTCCGTCGCGCCGATATCGTTGTCGATGGTCTTGGGGATGCAGACCAGCGGAATATCGCCCTGCCGGGCGAGCTTCCGGATAATCGCCTGACTGCCGTCCCCGCCGATGGCGATCAACGCCTGCAGATCCAAAGCGCGGTAGGCGTCGATGATCTCGCCGCTGCGGTCGATCTTCCGCCCGTCGGGCATGGGATAGGAAAACGGATCGCCGCGGTTCGTGGTGCCCAGGAAAGTGCCGCCGGTGCGCATCAAGGCGCCGTCGAACATCGACGCCGTCAGGGCCCGCACGCGCGGCGGCCGGGCCAGCAGCCCCGCGGTGCCCTGTTCGATGCCCAGAACGCGCCAGCCATACCCGGTCTCCGCCCGCATGGTGATCGCCCGGATGGCCGCATTCAGCCCGGCGCAGTCCCCGCCGCTGGTCAAAACCCCGATTTTCCGGATCTCTTGCGCCTGGTTCATGCCGGACGCCCCCCTGCCCCCGTTAAGCCGCCGTTTGCATCAGCATACAGCACTCAATCGACAAATGTGCTATTTTCCCGTACAGCAATCCCGGACGCCCGACGGGCCTTTCCGAGACTTACCGGATGTACGATTGGTATGGATTTAGAAGACGACGTTCAAATAAGAAAAAAGATGGAAGAACTCCAACTGGAGCATCGCGATTTGGACGACGTCATCGCCCGCCTGTCGGACGACGCGCCGTTCGACCAGCTTCAGGTCCAGCGGCTTAAGAAACGCAAGTTGATGCTGAAGGACGAGATGGCTCGTCTGGAAGCCATGCTGATCCCGGATATCATCGCCTGACCGGCCCCACGTACAGTCATCGGCCCGCGAAGGTGCGCCGCTCCAGTTGGGTCAACAGAGAGGCCGCCTCTGCATAAGGCCCCAGGGCGCAACAGGCGCTGACCACCGTCAAGGGGTCCTCGCCGAGCGGGCCGTTCACCCGCGCGAAATCCTCCGAGGCCGCGAAAGCCTCGGCCTCCGTCAGGGAATAACCCGGCAACAGCACACCGAACTGATCGTCCGCCAGATGCCCGACCGGCGTGTCGATACGGCGCATCAGATCCTCGCCGAAACGGACGATCACCGTATCGGCCGCCTGCCAGCCGTGCGCGCGCCGCAGCGCGTGGAACCCCGCGATGCGGAACAGAAGGACGGCGCTGGAGAGATGTTCGCTGCTGTCCAGGCCTTTCAGTTTTTCGATCTGTCCGAAGAAGGCCGACCGCCCCAACCACGGACCCAGAGTATCGTGCCGCCGCTCCTCCTCCAGATAGGCGATGCGCTTCTCGGCATGGCGTAAATCCTCGTTCAAATGGCCAATTTCGCCGATCAGGTCCGACACCACACCCCGGACAGTAGGCTCCAAAGCCGCCTCGTCCAGGCCATGCAATTCCGCGATATCGCGCGGCAGCCGCCGCTGGCGGCCGCGCCCGCCGTCGCCCCGCCGCCGCTGCGCCTCCTCAACTGACTCATAGGCCGGATCGCCGCGTTCATGGACCGGTACAGTTCCGACCGCCGGATCGACCACGCGCGACGAACCGACCGGCTGATTGCGCCGCGTCGTCAGGAATTGATCGATATCCCAAAAGCCGTCCTCGTCGGACATCGCCGGATTGCCCCCCTCGAACCCTCCAGCAGGAGTGTAGAATACCGCGCGCCGATTCGAAACCTGCGTCACGGTATAGCGAAACCTTGCACCGAACCGAATGCCGCCTATACTCCCGCGCTTTCCGGAGCACCGAGGGAGCGCACAGCATGGCCGGATCGCCCGTAGTCGGCATTATCATGGGAAGCCAGTCCGACTGGCCGACCATGAAACATGCGGCGGACACGCTGGAGGCGCTGGGCGTCGCGTTCGAGGCGAAGATCGTCTCCGCCCACCGCACGCCCAAGCGCATGGCGGCCTATGCGGAAGCGGCCCAGGACCGCGGCCTGAAGGTCATTATCGCCGGGGCCGGCGGCGCCGCCCACCTGCCCGGCATGACCGCGTCCATGACGGCCCTGCCGGTCTTCGGCGTGCCTGTCGAAAGCAAGGCGCTGAGCGGGCAGGACAGTCTGCTGTCAATCGTGCAGATGCCCGCCGGCATCCCCGTCGGCACGCTGGCCATCGGACGGGCCGGGGCGGTCAACGCGGCGCTTCTGGCCGCGGCGGTCATTGCACTGGAGGATACGGCGGTCCGCGCGGCGCTGGCCGACTGGCGCGCCCGGCAAACCGACGCGGTCGCCGACGAGCCCGTCGATCAGCCGGCCTGATCCGCCGATGACGCCCGCCGATACGATAGCGCCCGGATCGACCATCGGTATTCTGGGTGGGGGCCAGTTGGGCCGGATGACCGCCATCGCGGCGGCGGCAATGGGCTATAAATGCCTAATCTTGGAACCACAGGAGGATTGCCCCGCAAGCCAGGTGGCGGACCACATCGCCGGCGCCTATGAAGACGAATCCGTTCTGGCCCGCTTCGCGGACGCGGTCGACGTCGTCACCCTGGAATTTGAGAATGTGCCGGTGGAGAGCCTGCGCTTCCTGGAGGCCCGCGCGCCCGTCCGCCCCGGCAGCCGGGCGCTGGAAATCGCCCAGGACCGGATTCTGGAAAAGGACTATCTGAACCGCGCCGGCATCGGCACCGCCCCCTGGCGGGAGGTGACGGACCTTGCGGGCCTGACGGCGGCGGCGGCCGAGATCGGCCTGCCCGCGGTGCTGAAAACCGCCCGTTTCGGCTATGACGGCAAGGGCCAGGCGATGCTGAAACCGGACAGCGACCTGGCCGAGGCATGGGAAACCCTTGGCGGCGTGCGCTGTATTCTGGAGGGTTTTATCGCCTTCGACTGCGAGGTCTCCGTCATCGCGGCGCGCGCCTCGTCTGGGGAGACCCGGTGTTTTCCGGTGGTGCGGAACGAACACCGCGACCACATCCTCTACAAGACCCACGCCCCGGCAGGCGTTTCGGCGGAAACGGAACGGGCGGCTGAAGCGGTCGCCATTGCAGCCATCGAGGTGCTGGACCTTACCGGCCTGCTGGCGGTGGAGATGTTCGCCCTGCCGGACGGCGGCGTTTTGGTGAACGAGGTCGCCCCCCGCCCGCACAATTCCGGCCACTGGTCCATCGAAGGCTGCGCCACCAGCCAGTTTCAGCAACTGGTCCGCGCCGTCTGCAACCTGCCGCTGGGATCGACGGAAATTCTGCACCCGTCCGAGATGACCAACCTGCTCGGCGACGAAATCGACGCCTGGCCCGAAATCCTGGCGGAACCCAACGCCTATCTGCACCTCTACGGCAAGGCCGACGCCAAGCCCGGACGGAAGATGGGGCATGTAACCCGGCTGCTGAAAAGCTGACGCCCTGGGGGGCGCTCGCGCGGGATAGGCGCTCCATCGACTGGCGCGACGCACGCGTTTTTGACGCCCAATTCCGACTCCACTAGGGCCTGTGGCCAGTTACGGAGGTCAACGCAAGGCAGATTGGTTGAGCGGGATGTCGGATCTTCACTCAATGGCTGTTAACAACCTTCCGACTGAGGACGTCATTACACAATCGCTCCGGCATGCGACTACATTACAGGACTGGGTTGACCGCAGTCGGTCCCTCGACGGTCGGATATATCTCCGGAACATATGGCCCCGTTTCTACTTCCCCCTGCGCGGCCCGATGGACCGCGTCGAATTCATCCTGCAAGTCCACGCGTTCGAGTAAGAGCGCTGCGGCTGACTGCGATCATCAAAGTACCCTGGCAAGTTGGAAAAACCAGTGCATGGCCATCATTCAGTTCAGAACCGAGCCGATTCAGGCACCACTAGGCCTCCCAGTCAGTGTAATTCAAAGTCGACGTCACTGCATCGACCGTATATTCCCAACCGCGCCGAATGATGTTCGCAGGCATTGGGGCCAGGGCGAACTCATTTGGCACGACACGGAACTCACAACCCAACCGGCCACGGTATGCACCCAGTCCTCGCCGATCGTAGAGAACCCCAGAAACGTGCGCGTATTCCTCTGATAAGAACATACACATCGGAACAACTGTGCCCGATGACTTTTGAATATGTTCTTGGAAGGTATTGCTCTGTTCGCTAGGGTCCTCGTACGAGGACCCAAAGGTCGCTGTCAATTGACCGACACCGTACGTCGGCGTGAGTATAAGCGGCAATACTGAGTCTCCCCAGCGGCCAAGATCCGCACCGTTTACTGCTATAATTCGAACGTCGTCAGGACCAACTATACCTTTCTCGACATAGCGTTTGAACGCATCTGCCTTTACTTGCAATGCTTGGCTAAGACGAAGGATGATCTGTTCCCGCGGCAGTTCTTGAGTGACAGGCTCCACACCTTTCTTAATGTCCCCGACCATCAAATCCGGGACTCGGTCCGCGTTGGATAACTCTCCCGGGCCCGGAGCTATCGCCTCTACCCAATAGTCCCGACCACTTATCGAAAAATGGAAGTCTGGCCCTTGGTCAGAATCACTAACCAACAGCTCTAGTCCTACATCTAACAGTGTGCACCCGAGATACATTTCCCAATAGCGCTTTGAGAGATTTAGCGAAAACTCTCGGACAAACTGTCTATCTGCGTAGGGCTGAAATACAGACCAAAGCTGCTCGCAATGATGCTTGAACATCAGGTCAGCTCCATCTGTCGCATCTCTCAACGCTATATAGCTTTGGTCAAGATCACGCGCGGTTTGGGAAAAGAGGTCCACATCCATTGGCTACCTCACAAGTCAAGAAGATGAATCAATCAAACCACCGCCCACCACAGAAACCCGCCCAGGATTGCGCCGATATTGAGGGTGGGGAGTACCATCGCGAAGAAGAGGGCGATTTTGAAGCGGCGGGCCTTGTGGGCGTACAGGCCCAGGGCCACGCCGGCCATGCCGACCAGGGGATAGACGAGGCAGGCTTTCAGGGCGAAGGGCGGCATTGGGGCGACGCGGGTATCGACCACCAGCCCGACCGAGACAAACAGCGCCGTCAGTGGACAAAGGCTGAACGCGGACAGGATGATGGCGTTGCGGGCGAAAATACTTTCGGCTTCGCCGGCGAGATAATCCTCCCGCTCCGGCCGCAGGACCTTGATTATATTACGCGGCAGGTTGCGGAGAAAATAGCCCCAGCCGTCGGACATGACGCCCCCTTAATCGGCCCCGCGCGGCCGCGCCGGTCCGGCCGCTCAGCCCCGCAACCCGTATTCCTTGAGCGCCTTGGCGCGGCGGAAGGGAAAGCTGAGCACGGTCGACAGTTGGCCGGTCAGCTTCGGAATCTGCATTACATTCGCGATCCTGCGGTCGAGAAAAGCCCAGGTATCGGCAAACCCGTCGGACTTGTCGTTCAGCCAGAACAGCACGGTGGAGGAATAGACGCCCGCCAGCAGGCCGCGCTTGGAATAGAAGTTCCAGTCGGTCGCGGTGTCGCCGGCGGCGTACCACATCTCGTCCACCGTCCGGTAGAGCGCCTGCGCCGCCATCGGCGCGTTCTGCGGCAGGGCCAGAAAGGCCAGCGCCTTGCGGATTGCTTCCCGGTGCGGCGCATTCTGTTCCAGCCGCGTGCGGACCCCGGCGGCGATCCGCTCGCGGATTTTCATGGAGGCCAGGTCCATATCGGCCAGCGCGCCGGCCATGCGGCGATCCGCCTGACGCAGATGCCAGGCGATCATGTCCCGCTGGCCGCCGGGAAAGGCGCGCATCGCCGCCGCGGCGTCGAGCCCGGCATCCTCCGCCCCCCGGATCGCGGCCTCCCGCGTCCAGCCGTCGAAGGGAATATGATCCATGGCGGCGTCGAGGATCACATCGCGCAGCACGCCGGGATCGTTCAGCAGGGTGGCCTTATCATCTTCAGGCGACGTTTTGTTCATCGGTCTTCTCCAACAACAATCTGGCCCGTTCGGGGATGCCGTTGCGCATCTCTTCCTGAAACAGCAGCAGGGACAGGTCGTCCATCCGCTGCGGATACAGGAACCCGTCGAGATGATCGATCTCGTGCTGCAGTACACGGGCGTGGAACCCGGCCACCGTCTTGTCGATCACATCGCCGTCGGGCGTGATCGCGCGCAGCCGCACCCGTTCATGCCGCGGCACCAGCCCGGTCAGGCCGGGCACCGAAAGGCAGCCTTCCCAATCGTAATCACGCTTGGGTCCAATCGGGGTCAGCACCGGGTTTACCAGGGCGGTAAGCGGTACCGGCTCCTCGCCCTCCTGCAGGCGGTTTTCGGACACGAAATAGACGACCACACGGGCCGGCACATGCACCTGTGGCGCGGCGAGGCCCGTGCCCCGCGCATCCTGCATGGTCTCCACCATATCGGCCACCAACTGGCGCACGGCAGGTTCCGTCGGGTCGGCGACGGCCTCTGCCGGGCGGCGCAATATCGGGTGGCCCATGCGGGCGATTTTCAGAATAGCCATGGGAAAGTTATGGGGCGTGCGGCGGTCCGGGTAAAGACCGGCCGCCCGGATTATAGTGTCGCGGGGCCGGTCCGTGCGCCTGTTTCCCATCCCGCCCCGCCCCCTTTTCAAGCGAAAAACCCTGTGCTATAGCCTGCGCGCCGCAGGGATTGTCCTTGCGGCGCCGTCTTATCATGGGCGGGCAAAAACTCTTCTACCCTTGAAAGGTGGTGAAAGCAGTGCAGGTTACCGTACGCGATAACAACGTTGACCAGGCACTTCGTGCGCTTAAGAAGAAGATGCAACGTGAAGGCATCTTCCGCGAAATGAAGCTGCGGCGTCATTTCGAAAAGCCGTCCGAAAAGCGCGCGCGTGAGCGGGCCGAGGCCGTACGCCGGCATCGCAAGCTTCTGCGTAAGCGTCTCGAACGCGAAGGCTTCTAAAGCGCAGCCGACCCAACCGGGCCACCGTCAGGCGGATCCGGTATAAGCAGGCGTCCTCGGACTGGGTTCGGGGGCGTTTTTGCTTTTTGGGCACTCCTTTTCGCCCGATGCCGGTCAGGACCCGGGCCGCGCCCACGCCCTTGCGGCGGCACCGTGCTGTCGGCAGGATTGGTCCTCTGCAAGCCGCCCCGGCGGCCATAAGGTCCACGCCATGAGCACGAAATCGACAAAAGAACCCTGGTCCGTCAGCGCCCCCGACTTCGGCAAGAGCCTGACCGGCCTTGGGATCAATTTGCTGGTGAAGGAGATCGAACCCTCGCTGGCCTTCGCGACGGACGTCCTGGGCGCTGAGACCGCCTATTGGAACGAGGATTTCGCGGTGCTGAAACTGGGTGGGGTCAGTTGGATGCTGCATGCCGACCATACCTATTCCGACAACCCCTATCTGGGCGCGGTTCAGGGGCTGGAAACGCGCGGCATGGGCGTGGAGCTGCAACTGTACAATCAGGACCCGGATGCGGCCGAGGCCCGGGCGCGCGCCCGGGATTGCGTCGTCTTCGCCGGTTGTTTGAACAAGCCGCACGGGCTGCGCGAATGCTACCTTCTGGACCCGGACGGTTACTGCTGGGTCGTCAGCCGGCCGCTTCGGGACGGCGAAGAGTAACGCCGCCGCGGACCGTTTCTCCCAACTTCCAAATATCGGTGACAGGCTTTGAAGCGGCTTGCCGGAAACCCATGCGCAAGGGGACAGACATGAAGAACGTTCAATTCGACTTCGCCGGGCTTGCCAGGAAGTACGCCGAAGCCTGGACATCGGGAAACCCGGATTCCGTCGCATCTTTCTATGCGGAGGACGGCAGCATTCGGATCAACCGGGGCGACGTCCTGAAGGGCCGGGCCGCCATCGCCGAAATGGCGGCGGGCTTCTATGCCGAGTTTCCGGACCTTGTCGTCCATTGCGATCTGCCGCGCATCGCAGGCGATCACGCCATCTTCATCTGGACATTGGAGGGCCGCCATTCAGGGTCCGGAAACTATGTGAAGGTCAGCGGCTGGGAAGAATGGGAACTGAATGCCGACGGTAAGGTTCAATCCTCGCTCGGCTGGTTCGACGGCGAGGAGTATGACAGACAGGTCGCCGGCCGGGATTAGGCCGAACACGCCGCGTCAGGGCCGAGGGGAACCGCACCATGCATCCGAACAAGATCTTCCATGTTAAGACCGACCGGGAAAATCTCGACTTCGCCGCGGAACGCGGATTCGGCACGCTGGCGGTCAATGCGGACGGCGGCCCGCTGATCGCACACATCCCCTTCGCGGTGACGGATGAGGGCCGGACTGTTCTGGCCCACATCATGCGGGTCAACCCGATCAACCGGCTGCTGGACGCGCCCGTGGACGCGGTCCTCGCCGTTACCGGAGGGGATGCTTATATCTCTCCGGACTGGTACGGCGTCGAAGATCAGGTGCCCACCTGGAACTATGTCGCGGTGCATTTACGGGGCCGCCTGCGGCGCCTGGAACAGCGGGAGTTGCCCGGCGTTCTGGATGCGTTGTCGGCGGAAATGGAAGGCCGCCTCGCCCCCAAGAAACCCTGGACGTCGGACAAGATGGACCCGGCTGTCTACGGCGCCCTGCAGCGCGGGATCGTGCCCATCGCCATGGATATCGCCGATATCGACGGCACCTGGAAACTGTCGCAGAACAAGCCCGACGCCGTCCGCCATGCGGCGGCCGACGGGGTCCGAACCGCCGGGATCGGCGGCGAGACCGGGAAGATAGCCCGCCTTATGCGCAAACCCCGGCCCGACGGGCGGGATTGACCGAAAGCAGACCGGCGGCGGAAATCCGCCGCCGGTCCATCGGGCGTTCACCACCCCCCGCCGCGAACGGATCGTGCGATCCACCCCCGGCGAGAGGCGCTTGAATCCAGGCCGGTTATGCCGCCCTGACCTTTTTCAGGAACTCACCGACCTCTCCCTTCAGCAATTCCGACTGTTCCGACAGATGGTTCGTGGACTCCAGCACATGCTTGGCCGCATCCTCCGTTTCCGTCGTCGCGTCGATAACCGAGTTGATTTCCTTGGAAACCTTTTGCGAGCCGTTCTGCGTGACATTCACGGAGCGGGCGATTTCGCCCGTCGCCGTGCTCTGCTCTTCCATCGCAGCTGCAATCGAGGTGGAAATCTCGTTCATCGTGCCGATGACATTCTGAATGGACGTGATCGCACTCACCGCCTCCTTACTCTCATTTTGGATGGAGGTGATCTGTTCGGAGATACTATGGGTCGCCTTGGCGGTTTCCGTCGCCAGGCTCTTGACCTCGGACGCCACGACGGCGAAGCCCTTACCGGCGTCTCCCGCCCTGGCGGCTTCAATCGTCGCGTTCAATGCCAGCAAGTTGGTTTGATCGGCGATATCGTTGATCAAGCCCACGACATTGTTGATGGCGTTGGCCGCCTGATCCAAACCGGCCACGATTTCGCTGGACCGGTTGGCCTCCTCCACGGCCTGGCTCGAAATACGGTTCGAATGGTCGATCTGGGATGCGATCTCGGCGATTGAGGCGGTCAGTTCCTCCGTCAGCGAGGCCACGTTCTGCACATTCTCCGACGCGGTGTCGGAAGTGGTGCTGACCTCTTTCGCGGATTGCAGCGTTTGCGTCGCCGCCGCCGCCACCCGGCCGGACGTATCTTGCATCGAGAGGGACGCCTGCGACACGGTATCGACGATGCCGAGCACGGTTTCCTCGAACGAGCCGGCCAGCGCCTCCATGGCTTCCTTCTTCTGCTGCTCGGCCTTCTCTTCCGCGGCCGCCTGCTCTTCCTGCAGCTTCTGGACCTTGACCGCGTTCTCCTTGAAGACCTGAACGGCGGTCGCCATGTCGCCGATCTCGTCATTGCGTCCCAGCCCCGGAATATCGACCTCCAGGTCGCCGTCCGACAGGGCGTTCATGGACAGAGACATCTTCGTAAGCTGACTGGTCACCGTTTTCGCGGTCACGATCATCAGTGTGATACCGATCACCAGGGCGATCACGATGCCCGCGCCCACGAAGCCGATTGCCTGGGCCACGACCTCGGCGGCTTTCTCGTCGGCGCTGTCGTTCAGCGCGTCAGCCTTGCCGGTGACGATGTCCAGAACGTCGGCAACCTCATCCGCGTTCGTTTCAAGCGCCTCCGTCAGGTCGTCGGCCAGTTTTTCCGCCCGCAGCATGTCGCGATGGGTATCGAACAACTGCTCTTCCTGTTGCGCGGTAAGCACCCAGCGGCTGAAGGTCTCGGACAGTTTGGCCGCGTCCTCCCGGTCTTCCTGGGTTTCCGCGAGCCGGGTGAGAATTTCGATATAGGTGCCGGCGCTGTCGCCCAGTCTTTCGAATTCCTGCTGGATTTCAGGCAGTTCCCCTGCGTTTTCAACGGCCATGTATTCGCCGGCCGTATCCTGCATTTCCATGACAAGGCGCTGCAGCTTCAGGGCGGCTTCGACCACCGGGTAATCTTCTTCGAAAAGACTGCCGAGCAGGTCGTTCAACTGTTTCGGCGTGGCCTTGCCGGACTGAACCAGCGCGTCGCCCTCGTCCTCCACCGCTTGCATTTCGGCTTCATTCTCGATGGCGAACTCATCAAGCATGGTGATCAGATCGGCGCCGATTTCATCGAAACCGTCCAGAAGCTGGTCGGCGGTGATCTCTTCCTTCAACTCGTCCATATGCGCCTGGATCATCCCTTCGGAGTTTTCCATGAAGGTTACATGGACGCTCTTGATGGTCTGCAACTCATCCAACAGGGACTCGTCGGTCACCAGACCCGACAGTTCCTCGAACGACGCATCGAAGGCTTCTCCAAACTCCAGGAATTCCCCGTGCAGGGCTTCGATATCGGCGAGTTCCTCATCCGCGATGATTTCCTCGGCAACCTTCGTGGCCTCCCAGATGTTGGCGACCAGATCGTCCGCGGTTTCCACGGTGGGCGCCGAGACATCGGTGATGCCGTTAAGGCTGGTTTCAATCGACTTAATGAATGTGATGCCGACAAAGCCGACAGCGGCGACCAGTAATGTAAGAACAATGAACCCGGAAAATAGTTTACTGGCGATAGAAATTCGAAGCTTGGAAAGGGAACTCATGTCTAATTCTCCCCACGGATACGGATGGAAATCGATCCCCAACGGTTGTACCCTTACATCCACCGGTTAAAATCCAATTAACCGAATATTCGAAATTTCGAATCCCCATATTCTCCGCGCTACACTTGACGACCAATGGACGATCGGGCGAATTGAACAGAGCCCGTCACCGGCCGCGCCGGCCCCTTAACAGGCAATCAAATTAACGAGATATTATATATTATAGTATTGTCATTTAAGTCGGCGCCGGAGTAGTCGCCTTATACCTTGGGAATTGGAGAAATATGGTGTCCGCAATCTTGAACGCAAAGATCAGCACCCGGGTGATCATCGGGTACGGGGCCGTCATGGCCCTGATGGCGCTGCTGTCGGTGATCGGGGTTTTCGAAGTCAACAAGATCGACTCCAGCCTTACCCAAATCAATGACGTGAACGGCATGAAGCAACGCTACGCCATCAATTTCCGCGGCAGCGTGCACGACCGCGCCATCGCCCTGCGGGACGTCGTCCTTCTGGAGGATCGGGCCGGCATCGCCAAGGCCGTGGAAGAGATACGGACATTGGAGACCTTTTACGAAGAGGCCGCCCGGAACATGGACGCCATGTTCGCAGGCGACGCACCCGTCACCCAGGAAGAACGGCGGATTCTTCAGTCAATCAAGGATATCGAAGCGCAGACGATGCCGCTTATCCAGTCCGTGATCGCCGACCGAGATGCCGACCGCTTCGATCAGGCGAACGCCATGCTGATCGACAAGGCCCGCCCCGCTTTCGTGACCTGGCTGGCCCGGATCAATCAATTCATCGATCTACAGGAAGCAAACAACACGGCGATCACGGCCGATGCACGCGGCGTCAGCGAGTCCTTCAAATATCTGATGTTCGGGCTCACCGCCGCCTCTCTCGCCGTCGGGGCCGTTTTCGCCTTCTGGACGGTGGGATCGATCAAGCCGCTGACACGTCTGAAGGAGGTCATGCTGACCTTGGCAAAAGGCGACCTGACGGTCGATGTGCCGGAAGCGAAACGCCAGGACGAGGTGGGCGAGATCACCGAAGCGGTTCATGTCTTCAAGCAGAATGCGCTGGAAGCGGACGCGCTGCGGCGGGACGGCGTGGAAGCCGACGCCCGCGCGAAGCAGGAGCGGCAGCGCGAAATGACCGCCCTTGCCGAGAATTTCGAGCAGGAGGTCAAGGGCGTTGTCGATGCGCTGACCGCTTCTTCGGCCACGGTGCGCAACGCCGCGGAAGGGTTGAGCGGCACCGCCGAAGTGACCACTCAAAAGGCCGCCGATGTCGCGCAGTCTTCGGAACAGGCTTCCGACAGTGTCGAAAATGCCTCAGCGGCGGCGAGCGAGGTCGAGAAGTCGATTGCGGCGCTGAACGCCCAGATCGGCGAGAGCGCCGCTAGGGCGCGCGACGCGGCTACTCAGGCCGAGGACACCAACCGGATCATCGACGGGCTGAGCGGCAAGGCCGACCGGATCGGCGAGGTTCTTCAGCTTATCGTAGACATTGCCGAGCAGACCAACCTGCTGGCGCTGAACGCCACCATCGAGGCGGCCCGGGCCGGAGAGGCCGGCAAAGGCTTCGCCGTTGTGGCCAACGAAGTGAAATCGCTGGCCACGCAGACGACAAAGGCGACCGGCGATATCTCTTCCCGGATTCAGGAAATCCAAACGGCGACGCAGGAGGCGGTCGACGCCATCAAGCTGATCACCTCCACCATCGGTGCGGTCAATCAAATCTCCAACAATATGGGGGAAGCCGTCGAGCAGCAGAACGCGGCAACGGCGGAGATCGTGCGGAGCGTGCAGCTGGCCACCGACGGGACCAGTGTCGTCTCCAGGGCAATTTCCAACGTTCAGGAAGCCGCGGGCGAAACCGGCACCGCGTCCGAGCATCTGTTGTCGTCGGCCGGCGACCTGTCGCATCAGTCGGACCAGTTGAAGGCGCAGGTCGAAAAATTCCTGTCATCCATCCGCAATGCGGCATAGGCCGCATCCGCTTCCGGCCCACGGCTGACGGTCAGTTTAGCGCTACGCCTTCAATCGTGATCCGGTGCATCAGGCGGCGGTGGCCCTGATAGTCGTTCAGGGCCTTGTGCCATGTGGCGCGGTTGTCCCAGACGGCCAGCGTCCCCTCTTCCCACCGCAGCCGGCAGGTAAATTCCGGCTTCTTGCAATGATCGTAGAGATATTCCAGCAGGGATGCCGACTCGCCCTGAGTCCAACCGTCGATATGGGTGGTGAAAACCGGGTTTACATAGAGGCCCCGCCGGCCCGACAGCGGGTGGGTAATGACAACCGGATGGCGGGCGTCCTGGGTCGCGGCGTCCGACCTTTGCAGGCGGCCGGTCCGGTATTTTTCGGTATCTTCCGTATCCGCCCCGAAGGCGTGCCGCGACGAGTGCCAGGCGTGAAGTCCGTCCAGCATTTCCCGAAAGCCGGGTGACAGGGCCATATAGGCCGCATGCATGGACGCGAACAGCGTGTCGCCCCCGACTGGCGGCAGGTCCACCGCCTTCAACAGGGACCCCATCGCCGGAACCGTGTCATAGGAATGGTCGGTGTGCCATTCCTCCCCCACCGCATCCGTATGGTCCGGTTCCTTCAACACGGTCGCGATGCGCGGATGCGTCTCCACCGGCTTGAAGAAACGGTTGACGTTGATCTGTCCCCAACGTTCGGCAAAGGCGATATGGCCGTCCTCCGACAGGCCGGCATTGCGGATGGCGATCACGCCATGGTCGGCGAAGGCCTGTCTGATCGCGCCGAAGTCGGCGTCGCTGGAAAGGTCCGCGCCCAGAATCTCTGCGCCCAGGCTGGGGGATAAGGGACGGATTTCTACAGGCATGGCGGGACATCTCCGGCTTCCGCTTACAGATACCGGCAGAATACCGGTTTTGATGTTTCCGGAAAAGAAGCGTGGGCGATACGGCATATCGGCAAGGGCTGTCCCAAAGTCTCCGGGAAGGAAGGTGGAACTCTAGAGATCGCGGACCGTCTCTTCGATCAGCCAGTCGACGACCTCGTCCAGAGCCTCTTTCTCGCTTGCGCCGCCGGCCAACGCTTCCTTGAAGATCCGGCGCTGGGTATGGGCGCTGGTGCCGCGCTTCAGGATGGTGCGGGCGTGCGCCACTTCCTCGACGCAATCCAGCATCTGCTGATCTTCGCGCGTCAGGTCCAGTATCTCCTCCAGCAGCTCGGCATAGGGCGCCATCTTGCCCGCGCCGAAATCGATCAGGCCCGCATCGAAACCGTGCCGCTGGGCGCGCCAGCGGTTCTCGTTGATCAGCATGTTGCTGTAGGCGCGCCAGCGCTGGTTGGTGCGCCGCAAACGCAGCAGCATGGACAGGACCGAGGCGTAAAGCGCCGCGATGGTAATGCCGTCATCCATATAGGTGCAGATGTCGGCAACCCGCATTTCCAGCGTCGGGAAGCGGCAATGGGGGCGGATGTCCCACCAGATCTTGGACGCATCCTCGACCAGGCCCACCTTCACCATCGTTTCGATATGGCGGTTGTACTGGCTCCAACTGTCGAACCGTTCCGGCAGGCCGGTCCGCGGCAATTCGTCGAATATGGAAAGCCGGTAGCAATGCAGCCCCGTATCGCGCCCGGCCCAGAAGGGCGAAGAGGTGGAGAGCGCCAGAAGGTGCGGCAGGAAGTAGGAGATCTGCCCCAACAGATCGACCCGCAGGTCGTCGTCATCGACCCCGACATGCACATGCATGCCGCAGATCACCAGCCGGTGCGCCACGTCCTGCATGTCGTTGGACAGCGCGTTATAGCGCTCCTTGTCCGTATGCCGCAGGTCCCGCCAATTGGCGGTCGGGTGGGTGGAGGCCGCGATCATGGCGAGCCCCTGGTCCCGCGCGGCGGCGGAGACCGCCTTGCGCAGCGAGGCCAGCTTACCGCGGACATCCTTGATGGAATGCGAAACGGCGGTGCCGACCTCCACCTGCGCGCGCAGGAATTCCGGCGTGGCGAAGCCGACATCGTCGCCGACCGCCCCGATGACCGCGTCGATCACCGCCTGGCTGCGGTCCGCATCCCCCGCCAACTGCCGCGTTTCCGGATCGACCAGGAGATACTCCTCCTCGATCCCCACCGTGAAAGAATTATCGTCCGTGCGCATGACAGAACGATGAACGCCGTTGCGGCGGGCGTCAATGGGGAGGCGGGGGCGCTGCGATTGCCGGAAACAGCAACTAAAGCGATAATATGCAGTGTAACTTACGGAGAGTGGACCCGTGGCGGACTTCCACGATGAAGAAACACTTAGAGAATGGCTGCTTGGCCGTCCGCTAGAGGCGGCCGTGGTATTGTCCGCCCGGGCGGCGCTGCGGGCGCTACCCTTAAGCGGAAACCTATTGGAAATTGACCCCGCACGTTGGGCGCGCGACCTAGTTCTGCCACAGTTTTGCGCACTTGCTCCGCCTTGGTTTGCGGGCAAATGGCCAAACCAAGGCAGAGAGGTGCGCTCCGCCGCCCGCTCCGCCGCCCACTCCGCCACCCGCTCCGTCACCCTGAAAAAAACGACAGGAAAAGATTACTGGAATGCGGTGTTGAAAGATGCGGAGATTTTTGAAAATGAAAGCAAAAATGTGGTGCACAACCCGCTTTGGCCGGACGGTTCGCCGACCGATGTGGCCATACTTTGGGGACACATGAAGCAGACGTCGCTGGCGCTCGACCAGGATTGGGAAGTCTGGACCGACTGGTACGAAGACCGGCTAAACGGTGCCGGCCATCCAAAAAGCCGCCCTTTTATCATGGAGTTGGAACGCGACCGCATCTTGGTTCCAACCGAAAGCGACTGGAAGGAAGGGCCTGCGCACGTCAATGCAATTCTTGCAGACCTTGAGGTGAAGTACAGGGGCAAGCTGAAGCCAAAGTCATCGCAACGGGAAACGACGCCGACCGACAATCTGGAAGAGCGCCTGCGCGCGCTGCCCCCCCGGCAGGCCGCTGTTGTCGCGGCCCGGTCGAGCCTGCGCACCCTGCCTCTGCATAACGTCCTCCGTGATCGGGATGACGGGACGGGGATTGCGGTCTATCCACATTGCCGCGCCTTGGCGGCGATGTGGTTCGCCTGCCGCTGGCCCGGTAAGACGGAAAAGGTTCAGGCGGAAGCGTTCTCTGCCCGGGCCCACGCATCGGCCGTGGCGGATATAGCGGCCCGCACGGACAAGCCAAATGACCTGGCCGCTTACTATCTGCTGCTGTCCGCCTATCAGTCCATCGACGCCGCCTATGGCCGCGGCGACAGCGCGGGGCCGGCGGCCGCCACTGCCGCGCTTAGGGTACACGATCTGGCCTACTTCACGGATTTCGAGAAAGCATATTCCGACGCCGTCGCCGACGACCTTGATTTCTTTGTCACCGGAGGGGCTTTCGAAACCTTGATCCGCCAACCGCTTTGGCGGAACGAAATACCGCCGGATAGTCCTCTTCTGTGGGGGAATTTGAAGGAAAAACTGATCGAGGCCGATCAGGATTGGCACGTTTGGACCGACTGGTACGAAGACCGCTTGTGGGGGGAGGACAGCCCGCAGAGCCGCCCCTTGATCATGGAACTTGAGCATGACCGGATCCTCACCCCCAAGGACGAGGATTGGAGCCAAGGCCCGGCGTATGTAAACGCCATGCTAGCGGCGTTGGAGAGGAAGTACCGGCAGCCCGTCACGCCCGAGGATGGGGATACGGAGTCCTCTCGCGCACTTTCCGAGACAGCACCGTTCGTCTTCATCTCCTACAAAAGAGAGGACTATGCCAAGGTAAAGATTTTAAGGTCAGAACTGGCTCTCCAACATATTGAAACGTGGTGGGACTGGGACATTCCTGCGGACGTGAATTATCGTTCGCATATAGCGGAACGGTTGGAACAAGCCGGATGCGTTCTGGTTCTTTGGTCGAAGGACGCACTTCATTCCGATTGGCTGCATGAAGAGGCGGAACGCGGACGCCACCGGAATCGCCTTGTCCAAGCGACGTTGGACGGAACATTACCCCTACCGCCATTCTCTTCTCGTCCGGTGGTGGATCTATCCGGTTGGAACGGCGATTCCGCCGACCCGGCATTTCAAAAGATTATCGACGGTATTCGGTCGCGCTTCTCCAAAGTAGACACGCCGACGGAAGTGGAACAGTCGCTGCGTGACGGCATCGCGCTGAAATCGCGGATCGCCGTGACCATAGAGGATAACCGGTTACATCTGACCGAGACCCCCCCGGATGGAGAGAAGCCGGTCAATCATTCGGATGCGGCAAAACGCATCGTCGCGGAACAAGTGAACCGTGTCGGAGTTGCCATCGAAGATATCGAAACATCCGACCGTAATTTCAACCAGGCGGAACTGTTACCTAGACTGCACCGCTATTTGGGGGCTTTGGACAACGAAGACCCGGATGCGATTATCGTTCAACCCTATTGGGAACCCCTGGGCGCAGTTCTGACAGATGAGTTCATTCTAGACTCAGTCGGTCCCGGTTTGTCTGCGACTTTCAAGGCAATCGTCGAGCACCATTCGGACGTGATGCAGGCGATACATAAGGGAGCGGCGGACCGGAACGAAGACCGCATCGACATCGAGACGTCAGTTGGGCCGAAGGCGAACGCCGACAAGCTCGCTGAGCCGTCCGTGGGCGACGCAATACAGGAAGCGCTCGACGCCGTGTCGGATGAAAATATGTCCGCTATCCTTGGCGATAGCGCCCCGGAGACGTTCAAGGCCAGCGCCGAGGAGTATAAACTCGGAAAGACCAGCCATTCGGATTACCGGCCGGAGGTGCAGGAACGTGGAAAGACTTGGATGGATCGCGCCGTGACCCGCATTACGGGAGCAGCCGTCAGGATCGTTGAGAAACTTCCGGCGCTTGCCGATTCTGTTATCTCTGCAGAGAAGCTCTTCGCCAAGCTTGAGAAGGCGATACAAATTCTGTTGAGAGTCTTCGACTAACCCGCCGCCGCGATTCTGCCGATTTCTTCCCCGCTTTCCTTCCTCGCGACCGATAGGTCGTAGGCCGACTGTAGGTTCATCCAGAACTCTGCGGAGGTTCCGAAATACTGCGCCAACCGCAGCGCCGTGTCGCCGCTGACGCCGCGTTGCCCCTTGACCAGTGCGCTGATCCGGTTGTGCGGCACAGCGAGCGCCGCGCCGAGGGCGCGGGCGGAAAGGCCCATTGGCTGCATGAACTCCTCAAGCAGCACTTCGCCGGGATGGGTTGCGATACGGTTCATGGATTGGGCCCTAGTGATAGTCCACGATTTCGACATTCTCCGCTCCATCTCTCCAAACAAAACAGATCCGCCATTGCCGGTTGATCCGAATGCTGTGCTGTCCGCGGCGATTTCCTTTCAACGCCTCCAACCTGTTGCCCGGCGGCACGCGCAAATCGTCAAGCACATGGGCGGCATTCAGCATATCGAGCTTTCGGAGCGCCACCTGCTCGATAGAGCGGAGCCGGGCCACGGCTGCGCCTTGGAAAAGACGTTCCGTGTCCCGGTCCCGAAAATTCCTGATCATATCACCAGGGTATGGTATGCGTTACGTACCATGCAACAAAATTCGAAGAGGGCGATTGACACCCTCTTCGTCTACTCACTTACAAAACCGCCACGGCTCCGATCATCAGCACCGCCGCCCAGGAGACGAGGTAGACCGGCGTCCGCAGGAAGGGCACGCCCAGGGTATAGACCAGGGCGTGACCGACCCGGGCGAGGAAGAAGATCTGGGCCCAGAAACCGATTTCCGCACCCGCCGTGTCACCGGCCAGCAGGCCGGCGCCCAACACGACCGCGACGAAGGCCGGCATCGTTTCCACCATGTTGAGGTGGGCGCGCTTGGCGCGTTCGGCCCAAAGCGGCGGGGTCGGTTCGGTCGCCGGATAGCCTTCCGGATAGTTGTTCAGAAAAGTGGGCAGCCCCCAAACGAAGACCCGCGCCAGGATATAGGGCGTCCAGAGCAGAACGGTCAGAACGCCGCTTAGGGCCAGATAGAAATATGCTTGTTCCATAATATCCTCCTACGCCGCGAAACCGTTGCAGATCGCTTCCAGCTTGTTGCCGAAGGGATCGCGGACGAAAGCTGTGTACACGTCGGCCTTGGGATAGCCGGGACGAGGACCGGGTTCACCCGCATCCGAACCGCCCCCCGCGACGGCAGCCTTGTGGAAGGCGTCGACCGCATCCGCGTTCGCAGCGGCGAAGCAGATATGCGCGCCGTTGCCCGCACCGGACGCGCCGCCGTCTTCAGGCTTCATCACCAGAAATTGGACTTGCCCGTCGCCATAGGCGGCAAACCCGTCGGACGTCGCAAGACGGCTGACGCCGAGCGCCGCCATCACACCATCGTAAAAGGCGGTGGCCCATTCGATATCCGGCACGCCGACGCTGAGATGATCGATAATGTTCATATGTATGACTTTCCGGGAAATGAGGCGGGCGCGGAGCAGAAACCCCGCGCCCGAACCTACGCGGTTGCTTACAGATCCTTCGCGGCGACGCTGCGGATCTTCGGCCAGTTTTCCGCCGCCTGAGCGATGGTGCCGGCCTGGTCTTTCTGGAACAGGTTGAAGATTTCCTGGTTCAGGAAGACATACAGCTTGCCGTCAACCAGCGCGGCGAATTCCGGATCGCCATCGAACTTTTTGCCGACCGACACGCCATAGGTGCAGAAGCCCCCGTTTTGCGGCAGGTACGCCGCCGGGTTGGCTTCGAAGGAGGCCTTGGACTCGGCGGAGTCGAAGTAATAAGCCACGCCGTCATGCACCGCCGTGTGGCGCGCCGATCCGTCCAACCGGTTGCCCAGTTCGACGAAAGCGACCGGGTCGACCCCATGCAGACCCAAGGGCGCACCCGCGGCGGTCAGACCGGCCGAGGTGTTGTATTCGTCCGCGGCGAAAGCGGCGGGCGCGGAAGCCGTAAGCAGGCCGGCAACGGCGAGTGCGGCGAGAGGCAGTTTACGAATCATGGCTCATCCTTTCGGTTCATGCTGTGTGGAACCCCGGGCCGAAAACCTTCTCCGGACCGTGGCCGGGCGGACCGTGATGGCCCGCCCTTTTCATGAATGACTAGATGAAGCCGATTGGATTTCCGGACAATATACCCGGCGCAGGTTTGGATTTTCTGCTATATCCTTCGGACGATCTGCAACACTTTCTCCGAATTCCTGGTGCGCCCTACTGCATTCCGCGACGATAATCGGAGGGGGACACGCCGAATTTAGTGGAGAAAGCGCGGCTGAAAGCGGCGGATGAAAGATAGCCCGTCTCGGACGCCACCCGCTGCACGGACTTTTGCGTATCGTCCAGCAGCGACAGGGCCTTCTGCAGCCGCCAGTCCGCCAGATACCCGACAGGGGCGAGCCCCACCAGATCCTTGAAACGGTCGGCGAAAGCGCTGCGCGACATCCCGACCTCGGCGGCCAGGCTGGCGACCGACCAGGGTTTTTCGGGCGCTGCGTGAATCAGTTCCAGCGATTTGCCGATCTGTGGGTCGCGCAGGCCGGAGAGGACCGTCGCAAGCGCCGCATCCTGCCCCACCCCCGCCCGGACAACTTCCGCGAAGACGATTTCCGACAGCCGTTTCACCGCCGTCTCCGACCCCAGCGCGTCGGAAAAGACCCGCCGGGACATCATGCGCAGCAGTTCGTCCAGCCAGGGCTCGCTCAACCGCATGGCGTTGGTGATCAGGATATGGTCCGGCAAGGCGTTGAGGATGGGATGTCCCGCCATCGACCGGAAACTGAAATGGCCGCACACCATCTGGGTCGAGGCGTCAGGATCCCGCGGGCCGACCGCCAGCACGCCGTTTCCGTCGTAGCCGGTCTCGCTCAATACGGTCTCCAGCGCCGGCGCGGGACGGCCCGGATTGTCGGAGAGAATATGCGAGCGGCCGCCCGGAATCAGCACAAGGTCACCCGGCCCCAGCCGCACGCGCGGCCCGCCGACCACCTCCACATGACAGACGCCCTGCATGACCAGATGAAAGCGCGCCGCCTGCGCCAGATCCGGCACGGTCACCGCCCAAGGGCCGGAGAAGTCCGTGCGGAAATAGAGTGCGCCCTTCAGATCGAGCGTTTCCAGAATGTCGTCGAGTATGTCCACAGCCGCCTAACCCGATAAAGTTCACATATCGTCCGGAGATTATGGATCTTCGGCATGAAGTCGAAACACGCTCCCGTGAGGGAGCAGGCCGTGGACCCCTTATCCGCGATGCAGGGTGAACTGCGCCGGGTCGGCCAGGACGGTCTTCAGCGCCCGGCCCAAGATTTCCGCATAGTCCGCCTGCCCCGCTGCATCGCCGATCAGATCCTGGCGTACTTCGAACAGCACGTTCGGGATGCCGAACGGCAACGCGTGCCGTTCGATGGTGTAGCCGTAGGCGTCCTTGCCGGAATAGGGCTTGTTGTCGCCGATGCAGAGGTCCGGGTTTTGGTCGCGCAAGCAATCGATCACCGCGCGCGCCAGACGTTCGTCGCGGTTGTAAAGAACGCCGATATGCCAGGGCCGTTTCGCGCCCCGCATTTCATCAGTGCAGGAATGAACGGAGATCACCACCGGCGCTTCGGCCTGGGCATTCTGGGCGGCGGTCTTGCGCGCGGACATCACGCGTTCCACCGCTTCGTGATAGGGAAGGAACAGTTCCTCGACCCGGGTTCGCCGGTCTGCTTCCGACAGGTTTCGGTTGCCGGGCACGATATGGCCGTCGCTGATCTCCCGCACGCTGGTGAAATCATCGACGGGACGGTTGATATCGATCACCAGACGGGAATAGCCGCTGATCACCGCCGGCATGTCCAACAGTTCCGCAAGCCGGTCGGCGATACCCTGCGCGCCGATATCGTAGGCGATGTGATAATTCAGGCAGTCCGGAGTCAGACCCAGATCGCCAAGACGCCGGGGGATGGCGTTGGAGGCGTGATCGCACACGATCATCCCGGCCGCCCTTCCCTGGGCGTGGGCAATCCTGTAAGCGGGTGGGTCCGTAGGCTCAAGCAAGGTTCCGGCTCCCGCAACGACGGCTTCGGCGCGCATCCATATGACCGTGTCGTGAAGGTTGTCCGATCGTGGCGGACCGGGGTTCGCCTTTTCCAGACCACCGTAGTAAATATTCTCTTTACGCCCGAAAGCAACCGGAAAGGAAATCCCAGCCGCAATGGCGAAACCGCTGAACGAGAACGAGCGCGACAAGCTTCGCAAGGTGATCAGCGTGATGCGTTCCGCCACCATCGAGGGCGAGCGCGCCGCAGCCCAGGTCGCCGCCGAGAGGATCGCCGCCGCCAACGGCCTGACGCTGGAAGAAGCCGAGCTGGAAGCCTTCCCGGAAGAGGATGACGGCCGCCTGAGCACCGACGAGCGCACCGCCCAGCGGCGCGAAGCGGAACGCTGGGCCGCCAATATGGTGCGGATGACGGAGGCCTACGAATCCTCCGAACGCTATCGGGTGATGATGGCGCGGGAAGAGGCCCGCCGCCGCGGCCTGCGGGAAGAAGAAGACGAAAACCGGCCACGCGCCAAGATCGGCCCCTCCAGCCAGCGCACCTATATTCCCGGCAAGGCGGATGAGTTCCGGCTGATCGCCAGCCTGCTGCGCGACGGTGTCGGCCTGGCGCGGACGGCGGAAATCCTGGGAATCAGCACCATCGCGGTCGCCCGTGTCTGGCTGCTGACGCGCGGCAACCGCAAAGCCGCCTGATCCGTCCCGGCATCCGTCCCGGCCGCCGAGAAACCTTACGGCGGACGCCCCCATGCGGGCTCTTGGCATTCTCCGAACTGGTGATACCATCAGACCAATAATAAGCGTCTGTCCGGGTGGGACACATGCCGCCGCAAAAACTGAAACCGATCAGCCACGAAAATCTGGGCGACCGGGTGGCCGCCGAGGTACTGCGTTTGATCGCCGCCGGCGAAGTACCGCCGGGCGAACGCCTTCCTTCCGAACGCCGGCTGGCGGAAATGCTTGAAGTCAGCCGGGTTTCAGTCCGCGCAGGCCTTCAGAAGCTGAAAGCCCAGGGCCTGTTGAACGCCGTGCGCGGCGGCGGAACGCGGGTGGCCGAACCGATGTCGGCGGGCGATCCCGCCCTGGCCGCGCTGGCGCAGATCGACCGGGGCAGTTTGACGGATCTGCTGGAGATTCGCACCCTGCTGGAAGGATGGGCGGTTCGCCGCGCGGCGCTCGACGCTTCGGAAGAGGAGATCGCCGAGATCCGGGAACAGTTCACCCGGATGGAGGACCCGGCCGAAGACAAGGCGCAGGCGGATGTCGACTTTCACATGGCCATCGCCAAGGCGTCTCAAAGCACGGTCTACCGTCACCTGCTGGGCGTGATCCGCTCCACCCTGACCGAAATGCTTCACTATCACCGTTTCGAACTTTTCGGCCGGCCGGAGGACGACGCCACGGTCATGGAGCAGCACCGGACGATTATGGAGGCGATTGCCTCACGGAACCCGGACGCGGCCGAACGAACGATGAAGGCGCATTTGGATTGGGTCCGCGGCCACTATGTCGCGGCCGGTCTGATCGCATGACGAGCCCCGGTCCCGGGCGGCCCTGAACAGGCCCCTGCAGCATCCTTCCCCATTGATCCCCAATGCGGAAGGGATGGAGATCGTCCTGGCGCTCTTTCGGAAAGGAACCGATCCGCCAGCGGCGTGGCGCGCATCCAACACCCAGGCCGGCAAGAACCGTGTGGCGTCCGCTGCAAAGCCGTGATACGGGGCGCGGATGCAACAGACTGAAGACAGCACCGCCGCCCGGCATGCGGCGCGGGTGAACGCCACCGTCCTGGCGGCGATTGTCGTTGCCTGCAGCGGGTTCTCCTTCAGTCTGGGCATGACCTATCCGGTCATCGCACTGGTGCTGGAAATGCGCGGCTTCAGCGAGAGCGAGATCGGTATCAATTCCGCGGCCGCCGGCGTCGGACTTTTGGCGTCCGCCTTCGTCGCCCCGCGCCTGGCGCAGATCGTAAGCTATCGCGTGATCATCGTTGTCAGCGCCGTACTGGCGGCTCTGGTCGTTCTGACCATGACGCAGTTGGATGGTTTCTGGCCCTGGCTAATCGCGCGTTTTCTGCTGGCGCTGAATGTCGCCGGCATGTTCATCGGCACCGAAGCCTGGATCAACGAACTGGTGGAGGAACGCCGCCGGGGTCTGGTGATGGGGCTTTACGCCTCCACCTTGTCGGCGACCTTTGCGCTGGGGCCGATGACGATACCGCTGATCGACATCGCCACACCCTTGCCGTTTCAGATCTGCGCCGCCGTGGTCGCGGTCAGCGGTCTTGCGGTGTTGCCGCTGAAACGCTGGGACGTGGTGGCGACGCGGGGAGAAAACGCCGCCCTGTCGCCGATCTTCCTGGCGGCGCCGGTGGTGATGTACGCCGTGCTGACCATGGGCATGTTCGAAGCCGCCACGCTGAGCCTGCTGCCGATCTACGCCCTGGAACGCGGCCATGACGTGGATCTGGCCGCCTGGCTGGTCTCCGCCCTGGCCTTCGGCTCCTTCATCGCGCAGCCGCTGATCGGGCGGTTGAGCGACCGTTACCCGGTCCGTCCGTTACTGTTCGTCTGCGGGTCGATCTCCGCCAGCATTTGCATCGCGGTGCCGTTTCTGACGCTGGACACCTGGCTGGCGTTGATCCTGCTGGGCGTGCTGGGCGGGACCTCGTTCGGGGCCTATACGCTGGCGCTGGTCAATCTGGGCCGGCGTTTCCGCGGCGCGGCGCTGGCCGCCGCCATGGGCTGCACGGCAATCGCCTGGGGCATCGGCGGGATTATCGGCCCCGCCGTGGCGGGTCCGGCCATGGAGCAATACGGGCCGGACACGCTGCTGCATGTCCTGACCGGCTTGTTCCTGACGCTGGTGATTTTCACCGCGGTCCGCTCGTTCCTGCAATCCCGGGCCGCGGCCGGTGCGGACGGTCAGTAACCGCGGTCGGGATCGACCACGTTCGACAACGGCGAACCGGCGATAAAACGGTCCAGATTGTCCACGAATGCATCGAACATCCGCGCCCGCCAGTCCGGCACCAGATCGGCCATATGGGGGGAAACCACCACCTTCTCGTGACCCCAGAAGGGGTGGTCCACGGGCAGCGGCTCTTCATCGAAGACATCGAGGACGGCGCAGGCGATCTTGCCGTTGTCCAGCGCGTGCAGCAGGGCTTCGTCATCGACCACCGGCCCACGCGACAGGTTCAACAGAACCGTGCCCCGGCCCATGCAGGCAAAGGCGCTTTTGCCGATCAGCCCGACGGTCCTGGGGGTTTCGGGAACGTGGACGCTGACGAAATCCGCCCGCGCCATCGCATTGCACAAGCGTTCTTCGGGCAGCAGCAGATCCACATCCGGCGTCGGAATGTTCCGGGCCCGCATGCCGATCACCCGCATGCCAAGCATCTTCGCCCGGCGCGCCACGGCCCGCCCGACATGCCCCAAGCCGATCACCGAGATGGTTTTCCCGGCAAGCGGCGTCCAGGGAATCTGCCGCCATTCCCGGCGGCGTTGCTGCGCGATCAGGTCGGGAAAGCCGACATTGGCCATCTGTATCGCGCTCAAGGTGTATTCCGCGAGAAACTCGCTGAGCACCCCGCCGGCATTGGTGACGGTGACGCGGTCCGTCGCCCAGCGGCCCAGATGCTCCACCCCCATTCCCGCATTGGCGACCCAGCGCACCGACGGATACTCCACCACCGGCCGCACGCTGCTTTTCGGCATACCCGGCCCCGGCATCACGAAAACCGCCGTCGGATCGACGGTTTTCAACATGGCGGGAATGTCCTGCGGATCGGTGCACACAGCGAACGGCATGCCGCGCAAGCGATCCTCGCGCGGTTTCAGGAAACTGGCCGGCTCATCCGCCACCAGCAGCAGGCTTTGCGGATTATTCTCCGCCATCGGCGCGCCACTCCATCCAGGTTGAACGGTTCAATATAGGCCGAACGGGACGCCGGACCGGATCAAACCTTTTGCCCACTGGACAATTTTTTGAGATCGCACCGGGAGAACCGGCTTTTCCGCCGGGCCGGAGAGACCGCCGCGCGGCGGGAGGGCAAAGCCGTCAGGCGTCGATCCTGCGGTATTTGATCCGATGCGGCTGGTCCGCCTCCTGGCCGAGGCGGGCCTTGCGGTCGGCCTCGTAATCCTCGTAATTGCCTTCGAACCAGACCACTTCGCTATCCCCTTCGAAAGCCAGGATATGGGTCGCGATCCGGTCCAGGAACCAGCGGTCGTGAGTGATGACCACGGCGCAGCCGGCGAAATCCAGCAAGGCTTCTTCCAGGGCGCGCAAGGTGTCGACGTCCAGGTCGTTGGTCGGTTCGTCGAGCAGCAGCACATTGGCGCCGGACTTCAGCATTTTCGCCAAGTGAACGCGGTTGCGTTCCCCGCCGGACAGGACGCCGACCTTTTTCTGCTGGTCCGCCCCTTTGAAGTTGAATGCGCCGACATAGGCGCGGCTCGGCATTTTCCGTTTGCCGAGTTCCACCATGTCTTCCCCGTCGGAGATTTCCTCCCACACCGATTTCTTGGCGTCCAGGGCGTCGCGAGACTGGTCGACATATCCGAGCTGAACGGTCTCACCCAGGCGGAGACTGCCGTCATCCGGGTTCTCCGACCCGGTGATCATGCGGAACAAGGTCGTCTTACCGGCGCCGTTCGGCCCGACAATCCCGACGATCCCGCCGGGCGGCAGCTTGAAGGAAAGGTTGTTCACCAGCAGCTTTTCACCGAACGCCTTGCGCACCTGATCCGCTTCGATCACCAGGTCGCCCAGGCGCGGCCCGGCCGGAATGACGATCTGCGCGGTGTCGGTCTGCTTGTCGCCGGCCTGCTGCAACAGATCCTCGTAAGCCTTGATACGCGCCTTGGATTTGGCCTGCCGCGCCCGTGGGCTGGCCGATATCCACTCGCGCTCGCGGGAGATCGTGCGCATGCGCGCCGCTTCCTCGCGCCCCTCCTGTTCCAGGCGCTTCTGCTTCTGTTCCAGCCAGGACGAGTAATTGCCTTCGTAGGGAATGCCGCGCCCCCGGTCGAGTTCCAGGATCCAGCCGGTCACATTGTCCAGGAAGTAGCGGTCGTGGGTCACCATCACCACGGTCCCCGCATAATCGGCCAGGAACCGCTGCAGCCAGGCGACGGATTCCGCATCCAGGTGGTTGGTCGGTTCGTCGAGCAGCAGCATGTCCGGCTTCGACAGCAGCAGGCGGCACAGGGCGACCCGCCGCCGCTCCCCCCCGGACAGCTTGTCAACCGGACTGTCGCCGGGCGGGCAGCGCAGCGCATCCATCGCCACCTCGACGTTCCGGTCCAGATCCCAGGCGTCCGCCGCGTCGATCTTTTCCTGCAATTCCGCCTGCTCGCCGATCAGCGTCATCATCTCGTCGTCGTCGGTGACTTCGCCGAGCTTCATGGAGACCTCGTTGAAGCGGTCCACCACGGCCTTTAGTTCCGCCATCCCCTGCATGGCGTTCTCGGCCACGGTCTTGCTGTCGTCCAGCTCCGGCTCCTGCTGCAGATAGCCGATCTTTACGCCGTCGGCGGCCCAGGCTTCACCGTTATAGTCGGTATCCAGGCCGGCCATGATCCGCAGCAGCGTGGATTTACCCGCGCCGTTATAGCCCAGCACGCCGATCTTGGCGCCGGGCAGGAACTGCAAATGAATGTCTTTGAGGACCTGTTTGCCGCCGGGATAGGTCTTGGACAGACCGCGCATGCCGAATACGTACTGATAGGAAGCCATGAATAAACGCCTTGTCTGAGGAGAGAGGTCGCGCCGGTTTCTAGCCGAAGCGCGGTGCCGGATCAACGCTCAATCACAGTCTGAAAAGCGGCGGAAATCCAAGGAATCCGGGGGCTACCTCGCAATAGCCGGCGAATCGGGTTCTTGCTTTAGGGTGTCAAATTCCTACATACATCGCTAGAATTCCACTCATGCGAAGGCAACGCCCGGAATGTTAGACATGCACGCGAAGTTTCCGATCGGCCAGATCGTGCGCCACAAGCGGTTCGGGTTCCGCGGCGTCATCTATGACGTGGATCCGGAATTCAACAACACCGAGGAATGGTACGAGAGCATTCCGGCGGAAATGCGGCCGCGGAAGGATCAGCCCTTCTATCATCTGTTCGCGGAAAACCACGACAAGACGCCCTATATCGCCTATGTGTCGGAGCAGAATCTGGAGCCGGAAGACCCGGATGTGAAGATCCGCCATCCCGGCATCGACGAATTCTTCGACGGCAAGGAAGACGGCGTATACAGGCCGCGCCAGAAGCTGAATTAACCGCGACTGCGGTATGTGACGCGGCATTCCCTCGGCAGAACCGCTGTATCGAAGGAAAAAACCATGAGCGTTGGACCATTCGGCAAAGGAAGCAACCTGCCGCACGGCACCCCCGGTCGGCCCAGCGGTCAGCGCCGGGTCCTGGGCAATGTGATTCTGGTTCTCGCCGTGTCGATCGTGTTGGCCAGCATCACGCCGGCGGAAATCCGCGCCGCGGCGGTGGCGAGTTTCCTGTTCTTCGTCTCAATCGGCGTCGCGCTTTCCGCGATGCTGCGGCGCGAGCATGCGTTCGTGAACCGCATCACGCGCTGGGATCTGGCCGCCCTGTTCTATCTGTGCAGTATCGGGTTGCATGCTTTTGTCGATGAAGAAGCCGTCCGCGCCCTGGTCGAACAAGCGCAACAATCGCAACAATCCCTGTTTTCCCCGCCGTCGGAGGATGCGTCTCCCGCCCGCTGATACTCCGCACAACCAACAACAATAAGGGCCGCAGAGCCCCTCTTCGGTCTGTTTAATATGCTGCCATCCGCCAAGAACTATCCCGACTTGAAGGGGACTTTCCGCTGGTCCGTGCCGGATGCCTACAATATCGGTGTCGATGTCTGCGACAGGCATCCCGCCGGGGCGCCGGCGCTTGTTCACCTGAAATCCGACGGCAGCACCGACATCTACAGTTTCGGTACCCTCAAGGCCCTGTCGAACCGGTTCGCCAATGTGCTGGCGGCGCACGGAATCGCCCGGGGCGACAGGCTCGGCATCCTGCTGCCGCAAGCGCCGGAGACCGCCGTCGCCCATATCGCGGCCTATAAGTCGGGCCTGATCGCCACGCCTCTGTTCACGCTGTTCGGTGAGGATGCGCTGCACTACAGGCTCGATGCCTGCGCGGCCTCCGCGGTCGTCACCGGCCGGGAGGGGGTCGAAAAACTGTCGGCCATCCGCGACCGGCTGCCGGCCCTGAAGGTCGTTTTCTGCATCGACGGGCCGGAGACCGGCGCGGTCGATTTTCACGACGCGCTGTCGCGCGCCAGCGACCTGTTCACGCCGGTCGAAACCAGGGCCGACGATCCGGCGCTGATTATTTTTACCTCCGGCACGACCGGCCCGCCGAAAGGCGCGCTGCATGCCCACCGGGTGCTGCTGGGGCATCTGCCGGGCGTCGAATACCCGCACGATTTCTTCCCCAAGCCGGGCGACCTGTTCTGGACGCCGGCGGACTGGGCCTGGATCGGCGGCCTGATCGACGTGTTGCTGCCATCTCTGCATCACGGCGTGCCGGTGCTGACCCACCGGGCGGCGAAGTTCGATCCCGAGGAAACCTTTCGTCTGATCGCCGATCACAATGTGCGGAACATGTTCATGCCGCCGACCGCCCTGAAACTGATGCGGCAGGTCGATAATCCGAAAGGCCGATGGGACTACACGGTCCGGTCCATCGGATCCGGCGGCGAAAGCCTGGGCGAGGAACTGCTGAGCTGGGGCCGGGAAACCTTCGATATTCCCATCAATGAGTTTTATGGACAGACCGAGTGCAATCTGGTGGTCGGCAACAATACCCGTTTCGACACGGTGAAGCCGGGATCCATGGGCAAGGCCATCGCCGGGCACGATGTCGCCATTATCGACGACGACGGCAACCGCCTTCCGCCGGGCGAGACCGGGCACATCGCCATCCGCCGCCCGGACCCGGTGATGTTCCTGAAATACTGGAACAATCCGACGGCGACGGAGGAGAAGTTCATCGGCGACTGGCTGGTGACAGGCGACACCGGATCCCAGGACGAGGACGGCTTCTTCTGGTACGGCGGGCGCGCAGACGACGTCATCACGTCCGCCGGATATCGCATCGGCCCGGGCGAGATCGAGGATTGCCTGATCAAGCACAACGCCGTCGCCATGTCGGCGGTGGTCGGCGTGCCCGATCCGCTGCGCACGGAAGCGGTTAAAGCCTTTATCGTCCTGCGCGACGGGGTCGAACCGACGGAGGCGCTGGCCTCTGAAATACAGTCATTTGTGAAAAAGCAACTGGCGGCCCATGAATATCCACGCCTGATCGAATTCATCGACGCGTTGCCGATGACGACGACCGGCAAGATCATGCGGCGGGAATTGCGGGCGCGGCACAAAGGTTAGGGATTTGATTAGGCTTCGGGTCAGGCTTCGCCCTTCCGCGCGCGGGCGGCCCGCGTTTCGCGATAGATGATAAAGATGCCGCTGGCGGCGATCACGGCCCCGCCGGTCCAGACGTTGAGCGGCGGGACATCCCCAAAGACAAGGTAACCCAGCAGCGCCGCCCAGATCAGCGCCGTATATTCGAACGTCGAAATCACCCCGATCTGGGCCGAGACGAAAGCCTTGGTCAGTAGCAAATGACCCGCCAGGGCCAGCACGGCCATGGCCCCCATCAGCCCCCAGGTTTCCGTATCCATCGGTTGCCACACAAAGGGCGACATGACCGCCGACACGATGGTCACGCCCAGATTGAAATAGAAAACCAGGACAAAGGCCGACTCCGTATCGCTCATCCACCGGCCGACCAGAAACAGGCCCGAATAGGCGGCCATCGCCACCAGCACCAGCAACAGCACCGGATCGAAGGACAGTCCGCCCGGGTTCATCGCAATCGCCACGCCGCAGAAGCCGATCAGAACGGCGGCCCAGCGATAGGGTCCGACCCGTTCCTTCAGCACGAATGGGGACAGCGCCGTCATCAGGATCGGCGCGGCGAAAAAGACGACGGTCGCGTCCGCCAACGGAACGGTCTTCAGCGCCGTGAAGAAACTGAGCGGGGCCAGAATACCGATGATGCCGCGCAGCAGAACGAGCGGCAGACGCCGGGTCTTGAGCCGCGCCACCCCGCCGCCGAACGGCAACCACGCCAGCATCATGGCCATGACGAACAGACCCCTGACAAACAGGATCTGACCGGGGTGAAAGTCCGCCTGGACCAGCAGTTTCGCGAACACATCCATGCCCGTCAGCACGAACATCCCGGACATCATGAAAAGGATGCCGGCGATCGCGCGATCCTGACGGATTGCTGCTGAGGGTGCGGTCATCGTAAAATCCCCCGGGGACGACTATTAGACCGTCTGTCGCAGAATTCTGAATGGCGCGCCAGGACGATCAAGGAAAAGGAGAAATTCCGGTGGGCTCAACGATAGACTATTATTACTCGCACTACTCGCCCTGGGCCTATATGGGCCATCAGCGGCTGATCGATATGGCCGCGACCCACGGCGCGGAAATCCGGTTCAAGCCAGTGGACGGGGGTGCGGTCTTCGCCGTCAGCGGCGGGTTGCCGCTGCCGAAGCGGCCGATCCAACGGCAAAACTACCGGATGGTGGAACTGAAGCGCTGGCGTGACGTCACCGGCGTGGCGCTCAACCTGAAACCGAA
>JANQIT010000024.1 GCA_028282025.1 Hwanghaeella sp.
ACGCTCCGGACATTCTTGCTGTTGCGGGAGGCGAGATCGAGCACCGCCGGCGTCTGCGCTTCATGCGGATGTTCGGCGCCGGCATAGACGCGCAGGTTGCTCATCTGCTTGCGGCCCAGGGGACCGCGCGGAACCATGCGCTCCACCGCTTTGAGGATCGCGCGTTCCGGATGCGGACCGTTCAGGGTTTCGCCCATGGTGCGGCTCTTGATGCCACCCGGATAACCGGTGTGCCAGTAGAACCGCTTGTCGGTCAGTTTGCGGCCGGTGACCTTCACCTTCTCCGCGTTGATCACGATGACATTGTCACCGCAATCGATGTGGGGCGTGTAGCCCGGCTTGTGCTTGCCGCGCAGGATCTTGGCGATTTCCGCCGCCATGCGCCCCAGCACCAGGCCGTTCGCGTCGACGACAAACCACTTTTTGTCGACCTCCGCCGGCTTCATCGAATAAGTCTTCATTTCAACTGCCTTATCGACTGTGTTGGTGTTTGAAATTCCCTCGATCCGGCCGGAAAGGCTGATACGCTGGCCGCTTAAGGGCCGGCGCGGTGCTTCACTGACATGGATCTTGAAACGAGGCCGGTTTGTAAGTCCGGGCGACATCTCGGTCAAGCGAAAAAAATATGAAAATACGTGCAAAAACAATAACTTAAAAATACGGTATCATTATACCGCAAAATAAGGCCCGAAAAGACATGAAAAATTTCACGATCAGACCGCTGTCCCCGGCCATCGGGGCCGAAATCAGCGGCCTTTCGCTGGCCGAACCCTTAGATCGGGCAACCTGGGAAAAACTGTACGAAACCTTTCTGACCGCGCATGTCCTTGTCTTCAGAGATCAAGAACTGACCGCCGAAGACTTCATCGCCTTCGCCAAACGGTTCGGCGCAATCGGCGTCTACCCCTTCCTTAAAGGAATGCCGGCGCATCCGGAAATCACAGAAGTCACCAAGGAAGCCGCGGACAAAGCGAATTTCGGCGGCGTCTGGCACACGGATACGAGCTATCTGGAAAAACCGCCCAAAGCATCCCTGCTCTATGCCCAGGAAACGCCGGCGGTCGGCGGGGACACCCTGTTCGCCAATATGCACCGCGCGTTGGAGGCTCTGTCCCCCCGCCTGCGGACAATCCTGTCGGCGCTGACCGGGGTCAATCGGTCGGACAAGGCAGAGGCCGCCGTCACCCGGGCTGACCGGCTGAAGACAGACGCCGCGGCCCCCGACGCGAAGCCCGTCTATGAAGCCCGCCATCCCGCCATCCGCACCCACCCGGAAACCGGCAGACAATCGCTATATCTGCATCTGGGCCACACGGTCGGTTTCGCGGAACTGACGGCGGCGGAAAGCAAGCCGATCCTCGACTTTCTCTTCGATCATCAAGCCCGCCCCGAATTCCAATGCCGCCTTTCCTGGCGTCCCGGCACGCTCGCCATATGGGACAACCGTTGCACGTTGCATAACGCGCTGAACGATTATCACGGCCAGCGCCGCCATATGTGGCGCATCACGATAGAAGGCGACGCGCCGGCATAGTGTAAGGAGCCGGTTAGGTCTGCGGCGGAATGGAATAGGTGGCCGTGACGTGGGCGCACATTTCGTCATCGCCTTCCGGATGGATCGACACATCGCCCACCGCCAGACGCCGCCCCAGTTTGATCAGACGGGCTTCGGCGATCAGGTCGCGTTCCGCCGGTTTGCGGAGGAAATTGATGTTCAGGTTGGTGGTGACCGCCAGATCCACCGGGCCGATTGCGCCCATCACCGCGACATAGACCGCCCAATCCGCCAGCGCCATCATCGCCGGGCCGGAAATCGTGCCGCCCGGGCGAATATGATCCTTGTTATAGGGTAGACGGATCGTGGCCTCGCCAAAACCGATCCGTTCGGTCTTGAAACCGAATAGTTGAACGAAAGGCGCGTCCCGGTCGGACAGCGCATCTAGATCCTCCATCCCGATCAGGGCGTCTTTTGCGGCTCCCGCGGGGGCTTGGGCGTCGGTCATGGATTGTCTATTCTCCGCTTGCAAAAAGGAACACGGCGGGTCGCTCCGCCCTAATGCGAGGACCGTAAAAATGACTGCTGCCGCCGGCTCTGTCGAGCATCCCGACCTGCTGCTGCGCGACGATGCGGACGGCGTCTGCCGCCTCACCCTCAACCGCCCGAACGCTTACAACGCGCTTTCCATCGATCTTATGGAAGCGGCGGTCGAAACCTTGCGGGCCGTTGACCTGGATCCCACCGTGAAGGTGGTGGTGATCGAAGGGGCGGGCCGCGGCTTCTGTGCGGGTCACGATTT
>JANQIT010000027.1 GCA_028282025.1 Hwanghaeella sp.
CCGCTCCGCCTTCCGCAGCGTGAAATCGGCCGCATCGATCGCCGCGGCGTCGGCGTCGAACATCGATTGCACCGCCTCGCGGTCCCGCTGAAGCCGCGCCAGTTCCCGGTCCAACGCCGCGCGGCACGCCGCCAAATCGCTCGGGTCGGCAGCCGGGCCGCCGCCGTGGGCAACGGTTGCGGTCAACAGACAGGCAGCAAGGAGGAGGGATAAGCGGATCATGGCGGCGGCAGCCTAACACAGCGCATCCCAGTCCCGCTGCGTCATCGCGGATGGGGCGGGCCGGGCGGCTAGCCCTGGATGATTTCCTGGCCCTTGCTGTCGAAGAAGACGGTCAGCGCCAGGATCATGTCGACATTTTCACCGTCCGACGCGAGCGGAAAGCGGACCCTCTCCATCTCGTAATAGTCTTTCTCCGGCCGCATCTTGGACCGGCCCCGCGCCCAGGTCGGCCGACGCGATTCAACCACATCGATAAACACGCTAGGGTCATAATCCGGCCAGCGCTCGTCGAACCAGCGTCCGGTATTGTCCTCGCCGGCATAGTTGACCACCTGCGTGCCAAGCAGCCGGAACTTGAAACGGTACGGATTCCGCGCGACGTCGATCAGCCAGATGTTGGGCAGCAGTTCGGGAATATCGACGGGGTCGATATGTTGCCGTCCCGGAAGCCCGGATTCCGGGTGTTTCGACAGCCAATACTCATGCCCCGCCTTCACCTTGGCGTGGCAGTCCTCCGGGATCGGAAGGCTGATCGGCGATGGAATTCGTTCCGCCATCTGGACCATCAGACAGTGGGCCTTTTGTGCAGCATTTGTGTAGAGTGCCCCGCAGTTATTAATATTTCGGTAACGAAATTGCTTGATTCGCGCCGAGATCAACCCGTTTTACGCGAAGTTTTTTCTTACAGCGCTACCTCTGGAGATATCATCGGGCGGCGCGCGGCACGGGATCTCAGGCCGCCGGACGCAGTGTGATCATCCAGACATTGAACTCCGCGCTGTTTGCCTCTCCTTTGAATTGGTAAGATGGCGTTCCAAACGGCCTTTCATGCACGTGCAGGGGAGCGCGCCGCCATCGTTGCGCATGTGAACACCGTTGCCTTCCAGGGCATCGAGACGCTGCCGATCGACGTCCACCACCTCGATGCCCTGGAAGGCAACCGAGTTGACGCGGGCGGTCACGGGCCCGGCGCCTTTCCTTTGTCGACGTCTTCGAGGCTCCTGATCAGAAATGCCAGCGCATCCTGCTGCATTTCCTTGGACATTTCGTGCCCCACTTCCGGGTAGAGCTTGAAGGTGGCGGGGCAGTCCTGCGCCCGGTAGATCGCCTCGGCATCGTCCCAGCGGTCCACGGGTGTGGTTCCGAACAGCGCGTTGACGATTTCCGCATGCGCGGGATCGAAGGAATCCGGATAGGGAACGGAGTCGTTGGTGTCTTCGCCTCCGATGAAGAAGAGCTTCGGAACCGCGCAGAATCCGTCCCTGTCGAAAGGTTTTCCCGTCAAGGATTGGAGATCCGAAACCCCGATCGGATAAGGAAGAGCGGTGTTCCGGTAGTTCTCAACGGGCACGATGGGCCATCCCCCGGGAGATCCAATGCCAGCCACGAGCACATGTTCGGGGTGGAGGGCCGTGAAGCGGCTGGCGAACGTTCCGGCGGCGGAAAAACCGATCATGACGACTTTTTCCCTGGTCTGAATCCCCGCGCCGGAGAGCCTGTCTCGCGCATCCGCAATCATCGCCAGAAGCTGGAGATCCACCCGCGAAAGCCTCGGGACGTCGGTGGTCAGGGTGTCCCGGTCCAGAGCGTGCGTGTAGGTGAGGCGGTTTTCGCGCGGCCTGG
>JANQIT010000038.1 GCA_028282025.1 Hwanghaeella sp.
TGCATGCAGACGGACGGGGGGACGAGAAAACTTAAAAAAAAAACCGCCTTACTGTCCGACAGGGGCGGGCCGCGGCTTCTGTGCGGGTCACGATTTGAAGGAGTTGCGCGCCAACCCGGAGCGCCCCTTCCGCGCCAAAACCTTCGAGACCTGTTCCCGCATGATGATGGCGGTAACCAAACTGCGCCAGCCGGTGATCGCCAAGGTCCACGGCATCGCCACCGCCGCGGGCTGCCAGTTGGTCGCAACCTGCGATCTGGCGGTGGCGGCGGACAGCGCGCGCTTCGGCACGCCGGGGGTGAATATCGGCTTGTTCTGCTCGACGCCGCTGGTGGCCCTGTCGCGCGCCGTGCACCGGAAGCAGGCGATGGAAATGCTGTTGACCGGCGATATGGTGTCCGCCCCCGACGCGGTCGGCATCGGACTGGTTAACAAGGCCGTCCCGGAGGATGCATTGGAAGGCGAGACAATGGCGCTGGCCGCCAAGGTCGCCGGCAAATCCGGCCTGGTGCTTAAGACCGGCAAGGAAGCCTTCTACAACCAGATCGACATGCCGCTTGCGGACGCCTATGCCTATTGCGCGGACGTGATGACGGACAATATGGCGTTCGACGATGCGGAAGAAGGGATCGCCGCCTTCATCGAAAAGCGCGCGCCCGTTTGGAAGGACAATTGACCCGATGAGCGCCGAAACCTCCCCCACCGGCGGCCGGCCTGCGATCCTGGACACGGACCGGAACCATGAAGCCGACTTCTATTCCGACGCTTTCGTCCGGGACATCCTGCGCGACTGCAAGGTCATCGCCATGGTCGGCGCCAGCGCGAACTGGAACCGGCCCAGCTACTTCGCCATGAAATACCTTCAGCAGAAGGGATACCGGGTCATCCCGGTTAATCCCGGACAGGCGGGAAAGAAGATCCTGGGCGAAACCGTCTATGCCGCCCTGGCCGACATTCCGGAGCGGATCGACCTCGTCGATGTGTTCCGGAACAGCAAGGCGGCGGGCGAGCTTGTGGAACAAACGATCGCCATCGACGCCAAGGTCTTCTGGCTTCAGTTGGGCGTTGTGAACCATGAAGCGGCTGCCGAGGCGGAAGCCGCCGGGATAAGGGTGGTGATGAACCGCTGCCCGAAGATCGAATATGCCAGGCTGTCGGGCGAATTGAGCTGGAACGGCATAAACAGCCGGGTGATCAGCGCCAAGAAGCGCGAGATCTGACGGCGCCCCCCTGTATTTGCCGCGCCCAGGCACAAGAGACTTTCGCCCGCGCCAGGCAAAGTCTCGCTTCTGTGAGAAGACGCAGCCGGTATGATAAGGCAGTTTAAAGCCCGGATTTCTAAAGAGCCTGGATAGGACGCACGATGATCGTCGATATTTTCTCCGACCCGATTTGCCCCTGGTGTTTCATCGGCAAGAAGCGCCTGAACGAAGCGCTGGCGCTGCGCCCGGACCTGCCCATTACGATCCGCTGGCGCGCCTTTCAACTCAATCCCGATATGCCGGCCGCGGGCATGGACCGGCAGAGCTATCTGAACGCAAAGTTCGGCGGCGCGGAACGGGCCGGCCAGATTTACGACCGGATCCGCATGGTCGGGCAATCCGTCGGTATCGACTTCGCCTTCGACAAGATCCGGCAGACCCCGAACACCGTTCCCGCCCACCGGCTGATCCGCTTCGCCCAGCGCCCTGAAATCGACAAGGCGGATCTGGTCACCGACATGCTGTTCGACGCCTACTTCCTGAACGGCGAGACCATCGGGTCGGTGGAGGACCTGCTGGCGGTCGGTGAAAAGGCCGGGATCGACCGGGAGGCGCTCGCCGCCTATTTCGACTCCGACGAGGATACCGAAGAAATCCTGGCCGAGGACGCGCATGCGCGCCGCCTGGGTATCGGCGGGGTTCCCTGTTTCATCGTCGATGGGAAATACGCGCTTTCAGGGGCTCAGGAGCCGGAAAGCTTCCTGCCGCTGTTCGATATGGCCTTGCAGGAAACCGAGAATGAGCCTGCCACTCAGGTCTGACCTCCATTCCACGATGGAAACGCCGCCGCTTGAACCCCTAACGTCAATCGCCGCACGCTATCGCCGCTTTGCGGCCGTTGAAGCGCGCGGGCGCTCCCCCTCTTATGAGGCCCTTGCGAATGCCGCCGCGGACAATGACGTCGTGCTGCAGTTCCTCAGCACCCTGCCGGAGGAAAGGCGTCAGCCGAACCTGTTTCTCGCCGCAGTTCGGTGGGTTTTAGGTAACCTGCCAAAAGCAGCCGAACTGGACCAGACAGTTGTGGAGCATGGCGAGGCCATCCGACAGACCATACTGACGCGGCGAACGCAGACCAACGAACCCGCCCGCTGTGCCGTCTTGATGCCTGTACTGGCGGGGCTGGCTCCTCCGTTGGCGCTTTTGGAGGTCGGCGCTTCGGCCGGACTCTGTCTGTTGCCTGATCATTACTCTTACGACTACGGCCGTCAGCAGGTGCCACCCGCTGGCGTCCATGCCGGCGATGCACCTTTGTTTAAGTGTTCGGCGAACGATGACACCCCTCTGCCAGAGGGCCCCCTATCAATCACCTGGCGGCGCGGCCTGGACCTCAATCCATTGAACATGAGCCAGGAGGATGACCGGCACTGGCTGGAGACCCTGGTCTGGCCGGAACAGACCGAACGCCTTGATCGCTTGACGGCCGCCATGGCAATCGCCCGCCGCGCACGGCCTACCGTGACGCATGGCAATCTGCTCCAAGATTTAGAGCGTATCGCGGCGGAAGCCCCCAAAAACGCGACCCTTGTTATTTTTCACACTGCCGTTCTTTCCTATGTCGCAACGCAGTCGGAACGCCAGGCCTTCGCTAAAACCGTTCGTGCGCTGGACGCCCATTGGATCAGCAACGAAGCGCCAACGGTTTTTCCGGAACACGCAACCGGCGCCCTTTCCGCCCCGCAACCGGATGCATTTCTGCTGGCGCTGGACGGCAAGCCGCTTGCCTGGACAGGCCCGCACGGACAATCGATCCACTGGTTCAGCTAATACATGCGAAAAGGCCGTCTGCTAAAGGGCCTCAAAACCAACCTGTAGGGGGTCAGGATGTACACACTTCACTTCGCGCCCGACAACGCGTCGCTGATTGTTCGGATCGCGCTGGAGGAAATCGGCGCGCCTTTCGATACGGTTCTGGTGGACCGCTCGGCGCGGGAACAGCAGAGTGCGGCTTACCGCAAGCTCAACCCATCGGGCCTGATCCCGGTCTGCATCATCGACGGCGCGCCGGTTTTCGAAACGGCGGCGATCTGCCTGACCCTGGCGGAACGGCACGGCATGCTCGCCCCGCCGCCCGGCGACGCCAACAGGTCCGGTCTCCTGAAGTGGCTGTTCTTCCTGTCGAACACAATGCATTCGGATCTGCGCCTGATGTTCTATCCGGACCAGTATGTCGGGGAAGATCCAACCCAGCAGTCGACGCTGCGTCAGGTGACATCGGCGCGGCTGCGCCGTAACTTCGCCATCTTCGAGGACGCCTACCGCAACAAGGACAGCGCCGGTCCGTATCTGTTCGGCGAGGATCCGACGGTCGTCGATATCTATCTCGGCCTGACCTGCCGTTGGGTGCAGCTTTACCCGTCGAACGCGGAAAAGGCCCTCGACCCCCGCGACTATCCATCCGTGTTCGCGATGATCTCCACCCTGGAAACCCGCCCCGCTCTGGCTAGAAGTTTTGCCGCGGACGGTATCGCCGCCCCCTATCTCACCGCGCCCACGCCGCCCGACGGCAGCGTGGGGTCGGCAACCTGAAGCCTTCCATCCGCAAAGACAGATTTCGGAAGCTCAGCGTCCTCGGCGCGCCCACCGCAGGCTCCGCACCGGGCGGAAACCTGAAAATTCGACTACACGGCTGTTAACCTGTCCTTAAACCCTTTGCGGTCCTATGCCCCCCGGGGGACGGATTGGAGAGCTGACATTTTCAGCGCGAAGGGAGCGGTGCAATGAATTCGAATACGTCAAATGGGCAGGCATTCAGTCTGTTTGCTCTGCGGGTCAGCCTGGGCATGCTCATGGTTTGGTGGGGATTGGCAAAGATCGTCAACCCGAAGATGGGCCTTGGCGTTCAAAAGAAGTTCTATTTCAGCCTTTTCGACTCTGCGGATATGCAGTTCGCCTTCGGATTCTTCCAGTTGGCGGTGGGATTGCTTGTCGTCCTGGGGCTGTTCCGCGCACTCGCCGTGCCGGCGCAGATCGCCATCACCGGGTTTTCCGCCTTGACGATTTGGTCCGCCCTGTTGGATCCGTTCGCCTTGTGGCTGCCGGTCGACAAGATTGTCGGCATTCAGCACCTGTTCTACCCCTCGGTCATCGCGCTCTGCGGCGCGACCGTCATGATCGCGTTCCGGCAGCAGGACAGATTGGCGCTGGACAACTTCCTGAAGCCCAGACGGGACGACACGCTCGCACCGGCGGAATAGCGTTCCCGCCCAAGAATGCGTGCGAAACGATTGAGACAGCCGCGGTGGTGAGAAGCCGCGGCTGCTTTCAATTCAAGCCCCCGGAAAACTGTAGGTCGCCTCGTACCCCACGGGAAAATTCACGGATCGGGCGATGAAACAGTAAGTGTGGATCTTGTGGTGGATCGCATCCGCCTTCTCCGTATCCGTGCCTGCCGCCACCTGTATTTCCGGCCGCAGGGTTGCGGAGAGGAACCGGCCCGCACCGCTCGGTTCCACCTCGCCCACGGCCAAGGGCGTGTCCGCGTAACCGTGAACGACGATCCCCGCATTGCTCGCCAAATGCAGATACCAGAGCATGTGGCAGGACGAGAGCGCGGAAAGCAGCAGGTCTTCCGGGTTCGGCAGCCCCGGATCGCCCCCCAACAGCGGATCGTTCGAGCAGTGAATGACCGGCTTGCCCGGCGTTTCGATATTCCAGGTTCGGTCGTACCCCGTATAGCTCCGGGTCCCCTCCCCCCGATTGCCCGTCCAGACGATGTGCGATGTGTAATCGTGCTGCTTGGCCATAACCTATTGCTCCATTTATTGAAATTCGAATTGTATACATGTATACATTTATAATGAACACCTTGAAGAGCCAATTCTCACACGGGCCCCGGGCCAAAAGAGCGGCCACGACATGAGCGCGGAGACCATAGCGGCCGCCTTGACCCGCGACATCACAACCGGCCTGCTGACGCCCGGAACGGACCTGCTTCAGGTGGACCTCGCCGCCCGTTTTCAGGTCAGCCGCATTCCGATCCGGGACGCTTTGCAGCGGTTGGCGGCCGACGGACTTGTCACGGTGACCCCGAACCGGGGGGCCCGGGTGGTTCGATTGAACGCCGACGAAATCCGGGAAGTCTATGACCTTCGAATCCTGTTGGAGGGCGATCTCCTCGCCCGCGCTATCCCAAAGATGACCGACCAGGATGTGATGAAGATCGAGACCGCCTTGGAACGGTCCAACCTGGACGCCAGAACCGACCGGTGGGCCGAAGGCGACTGGCATTTCCACACCGCACTCTACGCCCCCGCCGCCCGGCCCCGGCAGATGGACCTGATCCATTCCCTGCGCCGGACGTGCCAGATCCACATCGCCGCCTATCGCAAGCTGCCCGATCAGACGGCCCGCTGGCTGGAGGATCACGGCGCGCTGGTCGACGGCTGCCGGGCGCGCGACACAGACTATGCGAAACGCGTGCTGCAGCTTCACCTGCGCGCCGCCTGTCAGGCGCTGCTTAACGCCATGCCGCAGGATACCGGCGCATAAGCCGTCCGCCCTATCGGGTGAAGGGTTGAGTCGAATACTCATCGGCAGGTAGACGCGTTAGTGTACCGACCTCCCGAACATATTCCACGAACACTTCCGCATCGACCAGATAGGTGTCAGTGGCCCGGCCTTGCTTGGAAATCGCGCCCAAGGTTGCGTAACCGTCCTTGCCGCCCGCGATATAGCTGTTGGTGATCAGACGATAGGTCCGCGCCCTGTCCAGCGCCGACCAGCCCCCATCGCCGGGAAGCTTCACCTCCAGGTCGGAAAGCCGCTCCCCTTTCGGTTTGGCGAAATCCACGGTCCAGCGCAGTCCGGCGGCATAGGGATAGGCCCCGCTGACTTCGTCGGGGGGCAGCGCATAATCCACTGCATCCTCCAGCGCGGCGTGGATCTCCGCGCCGGTCATCCGCATCTCCACCAGCGTGTTGGCGAAGGGCAGCAGCAGATAGGCGTCGCCGATGGAGAAATCGCCCTCCGCGACCGCCGTGCGCACGCCGCCTGCGTTCTGGATCGCGATCTCTCCCGTGCGCGACATCTGCCGCATGGCGTGGGCCACCAGATTGGCGATATCCGACCCTTGGGTGCCGCAGGGGTTCGGTTTCCCCCGCCCCGGAATGCGGCCCCGGCACAGGCGCTCCGCCGCCCGTCCCACAATGGTGTTTTTCAGGGCATCTACCTTTTCGGAGTAGCCGGCCAGCAAGGCGGCAGCCGCCGCGTCTTCAATCATCAGGGTCAGGTTCGGATGGGCCGCGACCGCCTGTTTCGCCGCCTCCCGCGCCGCCCCCTCCAGTTCCACGCGGTCGCCGTCCGTGTTCCGGCGTTTGAAACTATCGGCCAGCATCATGTGCGGCGTCCCCATACAGCCGGTCACCCGGCCCGCCCGATCGAAGGAAACCGTCAGCTCGCCGACGATCTGACTGTATTGCCACGCCTGAACCACGCAGACCCGGTTACCGTCGCCGCCGGTCACCACCGCCGGATAAGGCCCGGCGGAACCCAGCCCGACCGATTTGAAATCGCCCAGCAGGGTATGGGAATCGCCGCCGACGATGACGTCCACGCCGGTCAGCTTGGCCGCCAGCGCCAGATCGCTGCGGTATTGGTAGTGGGTCAGCAGCACGATACGGTCAACGCCGTCGGCGGTCAGTTCGTCGATGTATTTCTGCGCCGTCTCTGCCTCGTCCAGGAAGACCGTCGTTTCGTCCGGCGAGGAGGAATTCTTTGTCTTCTTGGCGATATCGATCCCGATAATCCCAACCCGGTGCCCCGCCACCTCTTTCACGACATAGGGGCGGATATAATCGGTCGAACTGGTGGGCGTCAGCGGCGAGACGCCGACCTCCGGCACAACATTCGCGCCCAGCACCGGCGTGTTGCAGTCGCCTTTCGCCAGATGGTCCAGAAAATTCACCAACCCCGCATCGCCATCGTCGAACTCATGGTTCCCGACCACGAAAGCGTCGAAACAGACCAGATTCATCAGGGCGGCGTCCGCCTCCCCCTTGAAGAGGGTGTAGTAAAGGTCCCCG
>JANQIT010000070.1 GCA_028282025.1 Hwanghaeella sp.
GCATAGCGCCGAATGACCTGGCGGCCCGTTACCGCGCCCTGCAGCGGCTGGCGGAGCGCGGCCACAACTACCGGCTGGAGCAGCAGTTCTTTCGCGCCGAGTTGCGCGCGCATCAGTTTGCGGAAGATTGGCCCTGGCATCCGCGCTTCTGGTTCACGGTCGTCTACGAAATCCTGTCCAATTTCGGCAGTTCGATGGTGCTGCCCGCCTTCTGGTTGATCGTGAGTTTGTTTCTTTTCGCGGCAGCCTATCTAAGCCTCAGCGCTACTCAGCCCCCATCATACTGGGACAGTCTGCAGTCGATCCCACAACAAGCCGCCCACAAGATCGTGGCGAAAACAGGTCTTCCTTTTCCGATATCGGCGCCTGCGGCGAGGAAGTGTGAAAATGGAGGGGCGGGTGATCCTTATACCGCCGCTCTCGCACTCTCCGGCCGAAATACGCTGTTGTTTGCGGCGGGTGCTTGGAGCGATGCAAACCGCAATGTCCAAACCTGTTTGTTCGGCTTTCACAAAGTGGCGGAGAGGTATGAACCGAAAGCGCCGTCGATGGTCACAGTGTTCAGCGCCGTTCAAATCGTGGTCTCCCTGATACTCATCTTCCTCTTCGGCCTCGCCCTGCGCAACAATTTCAAAATCAAGTAAAGCGCCGGTCTCACGCCGCTATCCCAACGCCTCCGCTAACAGGTCGAACACCACGCGGATTCTTCGGCTGGTATGCAGTTCGCGGTGGGTCACCAGCCAGACCGGGATGGGGATGGCGATACGGTCGGGAAGGAGGGGTTCGCAGCCGGGGGTTATCTCCGCGACCTGCTGGGAAAGCACGGTGACGCCGAATTCCTGTTCCATCAGCTTGTGCACGACGATGCCGTCGCTGGCGCAGACGACGAAATTCCTCTCGCTGAGGGTTATGCCGTGGTTGCTGAGAAATTCGATCATCCGGGGGATGTCGTCATAGCCGACGAAATCCATCCGGGCGAGGTCCTCCACCGTGCGGGGGCGGCCCACCCGGTCCAGATAGCGGCTCATCGCATAGAAATGCCCGCTGCGGTCCCTGCCGCGTTTGGCGATCAGGTCGGGCTGGGTGGGTTCCACATGGCGGATGGCGATATCCGCCTCCCGCTGGCGCAGGTCGCGCAGGTCGTTGGCGACAACAATCTCCACCCGGATGCCCGGCGCTTCCCGGCGGATGCGTTTCAGGATGGGCGGCAGAAAGAAGGCGCAGAACTGATCGCTGCCGGTGATGCGGACCTTGCCCTCGATATCCTGCGACTGGCCGGAGGCCGCCAGCGAAACCCGGCCCGCCGCCTCCCCCATCGCCTTCACATGCTCCAACAGGTCCAGGCCCGCGTCGGTCAGAACCAGCGTCTTGCCGACCCGCTCGAAGAGGGTAACGCCCAACCCCTCTTCCAGCGCGGCGACTTGGCGGCTAAGGGTCGGCTGGGTCAGCCGCAAGGCCCGGGCCGCCGCGCTGAGCGATCCCGTCTCCGCCGTCGCCAGGAAAGCGCGGGCCTGATTCCAGTCGAAACTGACTTCGGTCCAGTTCATGCATATTCGTATATCGCGCTTGGGAATTTCCGCAAGGGTCCGGTGCTCTTAAGGAACCTCGCTTCGCCTGACCGCACGGGTGCAACGGGTCCCCGCTAGGGGAGGGCTGCTTATGCAAATTTGCATAAACAGCATCCGTATTTTGGCGATTTGATTCTGCCGGGAGCTCGCGTAGAAAGCGCCCCGTTAGACGCGCTTACCCGGATACGGGGTTGGGGCGGCGGTTGATGCCGCTGCCGGCGCGCGCCTTTGACCTTTCGAGACTCGCGGCCGGTTGAATAACGGCCCCACGGCATAGGACGACACATGGTTACCGCACAAAAATTCTGGGACAAGACCGCGCCGAAATACGCGAAACATCCGGTTCGGAACGTCACCGCCTATGAGGAAACCCTGAACCGCACGCGCGATTTCCTGTCGCCGCGCGACACAGTGCTGGAGCTTGGCTGCGGCACCGGCACGACGGCGCTGAAGCTGGCCGATGCGGTGGCCTATATTACCGGCAGCGACATTTCCGGCGCGATGGTGGAGATCGCCAACGGGAAGGCGGAGGAGCAGGGGGCGGCGAACGTCGATTTCTTCCAGACCGACGCCTTTGCGTCCGAGATGGAGGAGGGGTTCTATGACGCCATCCTGGCCTACAATCTTCTCCATCTTCTGCCGGACCCGGCGGGCGTGGCGCGGCGGGCGAACGATCTGCTGAAGCCCGGCGGCTATTTCATTTCCAAGACCGTCTGCATCGGCAGCATGCTGTTCCTCTGGCCGCCCATCATCAAGCTGATGCAGCTTGCCGGGATCGCGCCTTATGTTCAGTTCATGAAACCGCGGGATGTCGAGGGCGTTCTGGAAGCCGCGGGCTTCGAAATCGTCGAAGCCCGGTCCTTCACCAAGGCCCCGAACAGTTGGTTCGTGGTCGCGCGGAAACCGCAGCAGTCCTGAAGGCGCGCGCCGGAGGACAATGCCGGTCCGCGCCGGGAGCGCCCGGTCAATCGCCGTCCGCGACCCCGGCTTGCCGCGCCTTGGCCCGCCAGGTCCGATAGCTCGGCAGCAGCACAAGCAGGACCGCGATAACCAACAGCCCCAGCGTCATCGGCCGTTCCCAAATGAACGAGATCCCGTCATAAAGCTGCATGGACCGGCTGAAATTATCCTCCAGCATGCCGCCCAGAATGAAGCCGATCAGCAGCGGGGCCAGCGGAAAGTCGGCGAAACGAAGCGCCGTGGCGCAAACCCCGAACCCGACCAGCAACAGCAGTTCCGTCGCATTGTTCTGGCCGATATAGGCGCCCATCAGGGTGAAGAACAGAATGAACGGGATCAGGAAGTTCCGGGGCACCGCCAGAATCTTCGCGATATAGGGGATCAGCGGCAGGTTCAGGATCAGCAGGATCAGATTGCCGATATACATCGATATGATGACCGCCCAGAAAATCTGCGGGTCGTCCACCATCAGGCGCGGGCCGGGCGTGACGTTGAGGGCGATCAGCGCGCCGAGCAGAATGGCCGTCGTCCCGGACCCCGGAATCCCCAGCGTCAGCAGCGGAACGAACGAGCCTGTACAGGCGGCGTTGTTGGCGGTCTCAGGCGCGGCGAGGCCCTTCACCGATCCTTTCCCGAACTCTTCCTGTTCCTTCTTCGGTGCGATGTTCCGTTCGACGGCATAGCCCAGGAAGGAGGCTATCGTCGCCCCCGCCCCGGGCAGCACGCCGATGAAGAACCCCTGGATCGACTGCCGCCCGATCACGGGCGCGATCCTGCGCGCTTCCTGCCCGCTGATCCGCAGGCCGGTGATGCCGCCGCCGCTCTCCTGGGTGGAGCGGGAGGGCTTCAACACCAGGAACAGCGCTTCCGGCAGGGCGAACATGGCCATCGCCAGGGTGATGAAGCCGAACCCGGATTGCAGGTCCAGCAGGCCCATCGTGAAACGCGGCATGTTGAACAGCGCGCCTTCGCCGACGGTCGCCATGATCAGGCCCAGGACCGTCATCATCAGGGCCTTCGCCACTTTCCCCGATCCCGCGAAGGCCGCGATGGCCGAAAGGCCGACCACCATCAGGGCGAAATACTCGGCGGAATGGAACAGCAACGCCACGGTCGACAGGGCCGGGGCGAAGATCATCAGCAGGACCGCGCCGATTGTCCCGCCGCAGAAGGAGGCGATGGCCGCTATCGTCAGCGCCTTGCCCGCCTGACCCCGCCGGGCCATCGGATAGCCGTCGAAGCTGGTCGCCACGGTTCCCGCCACGCCGGGCGCGTTCAACAGGATCGACGATGTCGATCCCCCGAAGATCGCCCCGTAATAGACGCCGGCCAACAGGATCAGGGCCGCCGCCGGATCGCCCAGGGAAATCGCCACCGGGATCATGATTGCAATGATCGACATCGGCCCCAGGCCGGGCAGCATGCCGATGAAGGTTCCGATCAGGCAGCCGCCGACGACCATCAGCAGGTTCTGGATCGAGAAGGCGGTCTGCAGGCCGACAAGGATTCCGTCCAGCATGATATCAGCCCCCCATCAGCGCGGGCAGCGGCCGCATATAAATTCCCAGCACCTCCTGAACCAGATACCAGATGGTGCCGGTGGCCACGCCGGCCACCGCGATCATGGCTATCCAGCGCCGTTCTCCCAGGATGACGGACCCCGCGATCAGGAACCCGGCGGTGGAAAACAGGAAACCGGCCGGACGCAGCAGCAACGCATAGGCCACCATCAGGCCCAGCAGCAGAACGGCCTGACCCAGATTGTAGTCCAGCAGACGGCGGTAATCGATGTCGCCCGCCTCCACCTTGTCCTTTTCAAGGCCGAAGACGATAACCAGCGCGCAGAGTATACCCATCACGGACAGGATTTTCGGAAAGGTGCTGGGCCAGATGGGATTGCGCCGCATGAAGGGCGCAAGGTCCGCATCCATCGTGAACCAGGCGGTATAGCCATAAACCAGGCATATACCGAGCAGGATAAGTCCAATCCATCTGTCTAGCGCCATGTTCCCCCCCCAGGATCAGGGCCGGCGGGACCGCAATGCCCCGCCTTCCTCAGTGCCGTGCTTACAAGAAGCCCAGTTTCTTCATCAGATCGCCGATGGTTTTTTCCTGATCTTCCAGGAAGCTCTGGAAATCCGCACCGCTGTTGTGAATGTTCACCCAGCCGTTTCGGGCGCGGACCTCTTCCCATTCCGGCGTGCCGTACATTTTAGAGAGAGCGCTCTGGTACAGGCTCAGCTTGTCTGCCGGCAATCCGGGGGCCGCGAAGAACCCTCTCCAATTCACAAACTGGGTATCGATACCCTGTTCGATCATCGTGGGGGCGTCGGGATAGGCGTCGACCCGGTTGGCGGCGGTCACGCCGATGATTTTCACTTCGCCCGCATTCGCCAGATCCACGGCTTCGGAAAAGCCGGTCGAAAGGGCGGCGATTTCGCCCGATAACAAGGCGGCCATGGCCTTTCCGCCCGCATCATAGGGAATGTATTTGACGCCCAGCGCATCCTTGCCCGCCGCTTCCATCACCATGGCGGCCACCAGATGGTCCATGCCGCCGGGGACGGAGCCGCCGCCGACCGCGGTTTTCGACGGGTCCGCGTCATAGGCGGCGATCAGGTCCGCCATGGAGTTAATCGGGCTGTCTTTCCCCACCACCATCGCGGCATAGTCGCCGATGGTTCCGGCTACCAGCGTCAGGTCCCGGAAGTTGTGCGGAAACACACCGGTCAGGGAGCGGATTACAATCGGTGTGGAGTTTACCATCAGGGTGCCGTGGTTGCTGTCGGCGTTTTCGATCAGGTAGCCGATGGCTTTGCCGCCCCCGCCGCCCGACATGTTCTCGAAAGACGCGGTGCCCACCAGCCCCGACTTGGTCAGGGCTTCCCCGGTGCCGCGCGCGGTGCCGTCCCATCCGCCGCCGGCCCCGCCGGGGATCAGAAAATGTATGCTGTCGACAACCTGGTGACCGTCGGCAAGGGCCGTACCGCCCAGTCCGAAGGCCAATGCCGCGCCAAGCAGGGCCCGGCGGCTGAATTCATACCCGTTCATAGGATCCTCCCTGTATTCTTCTTGTCCCGATGCGTGACAAGGCATCTGCCGTAAAGCATGTCGGTTGCAGCTAAAAATGTCATGTTAAATCGTTCGCGATCACTGTGAGGGGTGATGCGGCGACTCTGAGAGTTCATCCCTGAACACCGCCATTGACGGGTTGTGGCGGGCCGTTTGTCCGGTCTACATGGGAATGGTTGATCCGTCGTCCGGTTGGGGGGGTGAATGCTGTCTTTCGATGTTGTGGCCGCCTTCGGCCTTGCTACCTTTTTGCTCGCGCTGGCGCCGGGTCCCGACAATATCTTCGTGCTGACCCAGTCCGCGGTCAGCGGGGCGCGGTCCGGGGTGATCGTGGTTCTGGGCCTGTGCACCGGGTTGGTTTTCCACTCGGTTGCGGTGGCGCTTGGGTTGGCCGCCCTGATCCAGGCCAGCGCCACGGCCTTTACGGCGCTGAAATTCGCGGGCGCGGCCTATCTGCTCTATCTGGCCTATCAGGCTTTTCGCGCGCCGGCTCAAGGCATCGGCGGGGGCGGCGCTCCGAAGCTCCGCCCGGCGGCGCTGTACCGCCGCGGCCTGATCATGAACATCACCAATCCGAAGGTGGCGATCTTCTTCCTGGCCTTCTTCCCGCAATTCACCGATCCGGCCCAGGGGGCTTTGGCGCTGCAGATCGCCCAACTGGGCCTGATCTTCGTCTTCATGACCTTCGTGGTTTTCGGTTCAATTGCACTCGCCGCCGGTGGCCTCAGCGGTTGGCTGACGCGGACGCCCCGCGCACAGAGTGTGATAAACAAGCTCGCGGGCGTGGTTTTTGTCGGACTGGCCGCCAAGATAGCGCTCAGCGAGCGGTAGGGACGTCCGTCGCCTCCCGCAGGCGGCACCTGCGCTCACGTCCCCCGCCCGCAATAACTCGGCAGCGGATAGGCATCCAGGATTCCGGTTTTCTTCGCTTCCCGTTCGTCCTGGGCATAGCGGCCCTTGCTGAAGCGTGGGCAGTCGCGGGCCAGACCTTCGCGGATGACCGCGCGGGCGATGTCCAACCCGTCCAGGAAGCAGGAACCGACTTCCCGCCCCCGCGTGCGCGCCCCGGTCAATTGGCAGGTGACCTCCCGCTGCATCGCCAGCAGGGCCAGGAAGGCCGCCGCATCGCCGCCGAACGGCATGCGCCGGGGCGGGGCGGCGATGCCTTGCAGCCGGATGTTGACGCCGTCCACCGTCACCTCGTCGCCGGAGGGAACGGCGGTGACCGTCCCGGTTATCTCCCTGGGGCTTTGCGCAAGGCTTGGACAAGAGAGGCTCAGGGCGAGGGTCAACAGTACGGTGCTGCATCTCATGCGATTGTCCTTATGGGGCGGCGTTGGGATGGGTTCGTCGCGGGTCTGCGCCGCAGTAAGCGGGAAGGGAGAAGACCTGCGCGATGCCGGTGTTCCGGGCCGCGTTCTCGTAAAAACCATAGCGGCGCAACCCAAGGCGGGGGCAAGAACGCGCCAGCCCCGCGCGGATCAGCGACCGAGCTAGATCCTTGCCGTTGACGCGGCACGTGCCGACTTCCGCGTCGCCGAAGCGTCCGCCGGTCAGGCGGCAGACGACCCGCTTCCGGAAGGCGATGCCGTTCATGTGAAAGACCGCTTCCGCCCCCAGCGGTTTGCCCAGGCGCGGGGCTGCAATCCCTTCCAGACGGATGTGCAGGGTTCCCAGGGTCAATTCGTCCGCGTGGCGGATCTGGGTAACGGTGCCGGTGACGGTGCGGGGGGTGAAGGCGCGGTCGGTTTGGGCCGTCGCCGCTGCGGGCGGCGACGCCAGGGCCAGGGCCGTTACGGCCGCTATCAGGCTAAGCGGGCGAAACCTCATCGGATGCGCTCATGATCACACCGGCCTCCAGCATAGACTGCTTGGCGGCGGCGAGCGACCCGTCCAGGTCGATGGCGCGGCAGGCGTCTTCCAACAGCACCACCTCGAACTCTTCGGCGCGGCCGTCGATGGCCGACCAGCCGACGCAGAAATCTGTCGCCAGGCCGGTCATGAACAACCGGGTGGAGCCGCGTTCCTTCAGGTATCCGGCCAGGCCGGTCTTGGTCTGTTTGTCGTTTTCCTGGAAGGCGGAATAGCTGTCGATCCCGGCCCGGAATCCCTTGCGCAACACAAGTTCCGCCTTGGTCCATTTCAGGTCGGGATGGAACTCCGCGCCGGTCGTGCCCTGCACGCAGTGATCCGGCCATAGAACCTGCGTCCCATAGGCCAGTTCCACCGCGCCGAAGGGCTCGCCGCCTGCATGGCTGCTCGCGAAAGAGGAATGGCCCGACGGGTGCCAGTCCTGCGTCAGCACCACATGATCGAACAGGCCGATCAGCCGGTTGATCGCCGGGACGCATGCATCGCCGTCCGGCACGGCCAAAGCGCCCCCGGGGCAGAAATCGTTCTGCATGTCGACGACCACAAGGGCGTCTTTGTCGGTGGGGGTGAAGGCCATACGGTTTGCGTTCCTTGTCTCTTTCCCCGGTTCCGGCCCGCTCCAGATCGATTGTGACCGCTCGCGCCGTCTCGCACCGGCCCTCTCCCCCACCCGGCCACCCAGCGCCAGTATCCTATGGGTGGCTGGGTGAGGGAGAGGGCAGGTGCGAAACGGCGACAGCCGTCCACCAAGAACCGGAGGAGCGGGCTGGTGCCGCTACGGAATCCCTAC